>JAUHXL010000551.1 GCA_030426945.1 bacterium | reverse complement strand
GGGGCCCGCTCACCGAGTGCGCTTCGTCCAGCACCTCGACGGTCGGTCCGTCGGGCGCGTTCGCCGTCACGCGCACCCACACGAACCGGCCCGTCGGCCGGATGCGGTCCACCACGCGCGCCGTCGCTACGATCAAGAAGGTGTCGCCCGCGCGCGCGACGGCCACGTCGTCGAACCGCCCCTCCCGCTCGTTGTCGCCCCAGGCCAGGGGGGCGCCGTCGAGGTCGATCCTCAGCGCCCCGCCGCCCGTGCCCGCGTCCTCCTCGAGCCAGGCGACGAGGGTGTGATCGGCGCTGCGCGCCGCGCCCAGGGCCAGCGGCGCGTCCACACGCCCGGCCGCCTCACCCTGCACGGCGGGCCCGCAGCCGTGTTCGCAGCCGTCGGCGCGCACGCCGTCGGTGTCCAGCCAGCCCTCGTCGCATTGGTAGTCGCCGCACGCGCCGCTCAGGCAGACGCCCTCGGCGTGCGGAGCGGGGCAGGGCAGCGGGCCGCCGTCGGGCCCGTCGTCGATCAGACCATTGCAGTCCTGATCCTGCCCGTCGCAGCGCTCCGGGTGGACCGGCTCGACGCCGCCGACGCAGGGGCCCCAGTTGCCGAAGCTGCAGGTCTCCACGCCACGCTCGCAGAGCCCGACATCCGAGCCGCAGGCGCGGGTCAGCGCCTCGTCGGCGGCGCCATCGCAGTCGTCGTCGAGCGCGTTGCACACCTCGTCCGAGGGCTCGCCGCTGCCCTCGCAGGGGCCCCAGCGGCCATCGACGCACGACTGGAAGCCGCCCACGCACGCCCCGCCCGGGCCGCACGAGCGCGCGGTGCCCGCGTCGCACTCGCTGCCCGCGTCGGGATCGGGCGCGGCGTCGGGGCCGACGGCGACGTCGGGCCCGACCGCCGCGTCCAGCGGCGGCTGCGCGTCGAGCACCGAGGCGGCGTCGGGCTCGGCGGCCGCGTCCCGGTCGACGGCGGCGTCGGGAGCGAGGCCAGCGTCGGGAGCGAGGCCAGCGTCGGCGGCGTCGGGCTCGGCGGCGGCGTCCAGCTCTCCCGAGGCGTCGGGCTCGGCGGCCGCGTCCGGATCGACGGCCACGTCGGGCCCCGCCGCGTCCTCAGCGACCACGGCGTCCGGCCGCGCGGCGTCCTCACCGACCCCCGCGTCCTCCGCCGGCCCCCGGTCGACCTGCGCCGTCGCGTCGAGGGCGAGGCCCGTGTCCGCCGGTGGGGCCGCGTCGCGCCGTCCACCCACGTCCGCGACCGACGCCGCGTCGTCGCGCGCGCCGGCGTCGTCCGGCGCGGGCGTCGCGTCGGCGTCCAGCGCCGCGGCGTCCGTCCGGGCCGGCCCCGCGTCCGCGGCGGCGGCCACGACGCACAGCCCGCCGCGACACACGCCCTCGGCGCAGTCGTCGTCGCGGCCGCACTGATCATCGAACGCCGGCAGGCACCCGACGAGCGCGCCGACACATAGCAGGACGGGGATGGCAGAACGCACCGCGCCTCCTCGGACTCCCCTGCTGTTTAGCACGAGGCCGCGGGTCACCGCGGCCCCGAACGCGCGGGCGTGGTCCGAACGGCGGGCGCCGAGGGTCGCGACCGATCAGCGACCTCGGGGCACCGGCTGCGGATCGGTCGGCGGCGTCGGGGCGGGCAGAAACTTGGAGTCGAAGAGGATCATGGTGGCCTCACCGGTCGAGGGCCGGGCCTCGGCGCCCGGACTGCGCCCTTCATCGGCGCGGCCGCGCGGGCCGCTGGAGCCGCTGGGGTCGGCCCGACCCCCCACCGCGCGCCGACCGGTGCTGACCGCGCGGCGCGTCTGGTGTAGCGTGCGCGCGTCACCGTACCCCGGAGGCCAACGATGTACGTCCTGGTGATCAACTGCGGCAGCTCCTCGATCAAGGCCGACCTGCTCGACCCCGCCACCGGCGTCCGCCAGGGCAGCGTGCGGGCCGAGCGCGTGGGCACCGACGGCGCCTTCCTGCGCGTCGACGACGGCGAGGTCGAGACCCTCGGCCACGCCGATCACACCGCCGCGCTGGCCGCCTTCCTGCCCCGGCTGGCCGCGCGCGTGCCCACCATCGACGCCGTCGGCCACCGCGTCGTCCACGGCGGCGAGCGCTTCACCCGGCCGACGCGCATCGACGCCGACGTCGAGGACGCCATCGACAAGCTGTCGACGCTGGCCCCCTTGCACAACCCGCCCAACCTGCAGGGCATCCGCGCCGCCCGCGCGCTGCTGCCCGACGTGCCCCACGTGGCCGTCTTCGACACCGCCTTCCACAGCACCCTGCCCCGCCGCGCGCAGGCCTACGCCCTGCCCCACGCGCTGGTGGCCGAGTACGGCATCCGCCGCTACGGCTTCCACGGCACCAGCCACGGCTGGGTGGCGCAGCGCGCCGCCGAGTGGTTGGGCGAGGACGTGCGGGATCTGCGGCTGATCACCTGCCACCTGGGCAACGGGTGCAGCATCGCGGCCGTCGAGTACGGGCGCTCGGTCGAGACCAGCATGGGCATGACGCCGGTCGAGGGCCTGGTCATGGGCACCCGCGCGGGCGACGTGGACGCGGGCGTGCTGATCGATCTGATGCGGCGCGCCCACCTCGGCGCCGACGCGCTCGACCACCTGCTGAACCGCGAGAGCGGGCTGAAGGGGCTGTCGGGCGTCGGCAACGACCTGCGCGACATCGAGGCCCGCGCCGCCGACGGTGACGATCGCTGCCGGCAGGCGCTCAACGTCTTCTGCCACCGGGTGCGCAAGTACATCGGCGCCTACGCCGCGGTGATGGGCGGCGTGGACGCCATCGTGTTCACCGGCGGCATCGGCCAGCACAGCGCGCACGTGCGGCACCGCGTGGCGCAGCGCCTCGAGTTCCTCGGCGCCCACCTCGACGAGGATCGCAACCGCGACGCGGTGGTCGACCGCGAGAACCCGGTCTACGCGGTCAGCCCGCCCCACGGGCGCACGGCCCTGTTGGTGGTCGCCACCGACGAGGAGCACGCCATCGCCAAGGCCACCGGCGATCTGTGCCTCGAGCGCGATCTGGTGGCCGGCGCGGATCTCACCATCCCCGTGGCCGTCTCGGCGCGGCACATCCACCTGACCCAGGAGGCGGTCGAGACGCTCTTCGGGCCGGGCCACCGGCTGACGCCGCTGAAGCCGCTGAGCCAGCCGGGGCAGTTCGCCTGCGAGGAGACGCTGACCGTCGTCGGGCCCAAGCGGTCGCTCGAGCGGGTGCGCGTGCTGGGACCCACGCGGCCGGCCTGCCAGGTCGAGGTGTCGCGCACGGACGAGTATCACCTCGGCATCGACGCGCCCGTGCGCGACTCGGGCGACGTGGCGAACACCCCGGGCGTGACGTTGGTGGGTCCGCACGGGACGCTGACGCTGGCGGAGGGCATCATCTGCGCGCGGCGCCACATCCACATGACCCCCAGCGACGCGGCGCGCTTCGGCGTGAAGAACCGGGACGTGGTCGAGGTGGCCATCGACAGCGCCGGGCGCGACCTGGTGTTCGGCGACGTGCTCGTGCGGGTGAAGGACAGCTACGCGCTCGAGATGCACATCGACACCGACGAGGCCAACGCGGCGGAGATCGAGCCCGGCCACGCGGGCGTGCTCGAGGGCACCGGCCGGGTGGCGCGCCTGCGGCACCGGCGCACGCACTTCGACCCGCACTGACCGGGTCAGCAGCGTCAGCCGCGCGGCTCGAGCCCCTCGGCGACGAGCGCGTGGAGCTGCTCGAGGGCGGGCCAGACCGCCTCCTCGGGCTGCTCGAACAGCGTCGGCGGCGTGAAGGTCGCGTAGGCCCGCTGCACCGCGGCGGCGCGCGCGGCGTCGCCGCCCAGCAGCTCGGCCAGGAAGGCCCGCTCGGCCTCGGCGTAGGCCTGGCGCACCGGCTCCACCGCCGGGCAGCAGCGATGCAGCAGCTCGGGGGCGTGCTGGCCGTCGCAGGCGTGCGCCAGGAGCGATCGGGTGCGCGCGTCGAGGGCGGCGCGCACCGCGTCTGCCGGCGTCGAGGCCCCCCGCGCCGCCTCGCGCATCGCCGCGCCCACCCGCGTGTAGCGATCCCGCGACAGCGCGGCGACGATGGCGTCCTTGTTGCGGAACTCGAGGTAGACGGTGCCGACGCCCACGCCCGCCTCGCGCGCGATGTCGGCCACGGTCGTCTTGCGCGGCCCGTAGTGCACCAGCAGGCGCGCGGCCACCGAGAGGATGTGCCCGCGGCGGGGCGAGGCGTCGGGTGACTTGCTCACGGCGCCATTATGGGGGATTGAGGGGCACCGTGCACCCGGCACCGCGCACAGGAGGTCAGGTCATGAGACGTTGGTGTCCCGCCCACCGGCTGTCGGCTCTCAGCTGTCAGCCGGGCCCGTCCGCTGTGCCGTATTCGCAGCGTCGCTGCGCGCTGCAGACGTGGGGCTCCGTGCGGAAGGTACACTCCGTCGCGACGGAGCTGAAAGCTGACCGCTGAAAGCTGATAGCCCGGCCGCCTTGGCGGAACGTCCAATGGGCCAACCTCGGTTCCGATTCAAACCCGTGCACTGGAGGTCGACGTGAGCAAGCCCACCCTGCTGCCGGCCCGGCGCCCGCTGGGCCACCTGGCGACGCTGCGGCGCGATCCGACGATGCTGTTCACGCAGGCGCTCGGGGCGGCCGACGACGCCGTCCGCATGCGCTTCGCGCACCGGGAGGCTTGGGCCCTGTTCGAGCCCGCGCTCGTCAAGCACGTCCTCGTCGATCACACGGAGCTGTTCGACAAGGGCACCCGCGGCTATGACACCCTGCGCATGCTGCTCGGCGACGGCTTGGTGACCAGCGACGGCGACTTCTGGCTGCGGCAGCGCCGCATCGCGCAGCCGGCCTTCCACAAGA
>JAUHXL010000550.1 GCA_030426945.1 bacterium | reverse complement strand
CCCACCGCCGCCAGCAGGCGCGGGCTGCGCAGGAACACCCCGCGCGCGCTCTGGAACAGCCCGTCGAGGAAGCCGCCCGCCGCCCGCGCGTGCTCGGCCGTGCCGCCCAGGTAGGCCCGCAGCGCGCCCACGATCGTCGCCTCGCGCGCCGCGCCGAAGCCGTACAGCACCCCGTAGGCCGCGCCCTCGACCGCCGGCCGCACGCCGTCGACCTGCACCAGCGTCCGCAGCCGCTCGACCAGCAGCCCGCGATCCAAGGTGGCCGCTTCGAAGGTCAGCGCCACGCGGGTCAGCGCCTGCAGCCGGTCGAGCACGGGCGGCAGCGCCAGATCGTCCAGGTGCGCCACGTTGGGCAGCACCAGCGCCGCCTTGGCGTACACCTGCTCGACCGTCGCCCGCACCCGCGCGTCGCCCTGCGTCGGCAGCGCGTCCGCGTAGGTGTGCAGCAGCACCAGGTGGCCCAGCGCGTCCACCAGCCGCACGAAGTCGGCGTCCGCCGCCAGCGCGGCCTCCACGGTGTCGAGCGCCCGCGCCACCTGCTCGTCGAGCATCATCTGCGCGCACCGCAGCAGCAGCGACGTCGCCTGCGCCGCGTCGTCGCGCGCCTCGGCCAGCGCCGAGCGCAGCCGCGCCGCCGCCGCTTGCGCCACCGTCGCGCCGTCCGCCGCCCGCTCGACCAGCGCGTCGAACACCTCGTCCGAGAAGCGCACGCCCCAGGTCTCGGTGATCAGGTGCAGGTCCGTGCCGCGCACGGGATCCGGCCCGCGATAGTGCGCCCCCTCGTGCCGCCACCCCGCGTCGGGCAGCGCGTCGAACAGCGGCAGATCGATCCACGCGCAGCGGTGCAGGAACGCCGACTTCTCGCGGTGCTTGCGCTGCTTGTGCAGGTCTAGCCGCACCGCCTTCACCTCACCGCTCGTATCCAGGCGGTGCGCCCTCACCTGCGCCTCGAAGTCGGCCACGATGGGCAGCACGCCCACGCCGTCGCCCAGCCGCCCGTGCGCCGTGCCCACCAGCACCGCGCGCGCCAGCCGCTCGATGGTCGGCGAGGCCACGCGCCGATCGCCCTTCACGTAGCCCGACTGCACCGCGTCCAGCAGGTCGAACACCGTCGGCGCCGCGTTGCCCCGCAGCGTCGCCAGGTCGCGCGCCGCCCGCCACGCCGCCACCGCGTCCGCCGTACTCACCGCCTCGCCCGCGTCGCGCGCCCGGCGCATCACCTCGACCAGCAGGCGCTGCGCCGCGACCTCCCAGGGCGCCGCGTCCCCCGCCCCGCGCGCCGCCCACACCGCGTCGGCGTAGGCCGGCAGCCGCTCGAGCGAGTACAGCGCCGCCAGCGCCCGGAACGAGTACGGCGTCAGCAGGGTCTGCAGGTTCCGGTCGGCCCGCGCGCTGGCCTTCTTGCCCTTCGTGAAGGGCAGCGCCACCGAGTGGAACGCCCCGGTCACCACCACCACGCGCCCCTCCGGGTGCGCCTTCAGCGCGCGGTCGACGTGGTCGCGCATGTGCGCCTCGCGCAGCAGCGTCCCGTCGGCCGCCAGCGCCGGCGCGTCCACGCGGTCGGCCCGCGCGTAGCGCGCGCACCAGGCGAAGGTCAGCAGCCGCCGCACGAAGACGTCGGTGGGCAGGTCGAAGCCGCCGACCTCGAAGTTGGCCTCCCAGAACTCCCCGAAGCTACGCCGCCGCTGCCGCGCGCGCAGCGCCTCGAAGTACTGGCTGGTGGCCAGATGGTGATCGTCCACCGCCTCGCTGGTGTGACGCCCGCGCGCGTGCCCCTCCGGGATGCGCACGTTCAGCGGGATGTCGCAGAAGCCGATAGCGGCGCCCACGCGCCGCCCGGTCACCAGCGCCACGTACTCCGGGCTGCACCGCGTCAGCGGCCACCACGCGCGGTAGCGCGCCGGCACGTCCTCGGCCGCGCTCAGCGTGCCGTTCAGCCCGTACGTGTTCTTCTGGTCGACGTAGGCCGAGAAGATGGCCACGGGCGGCTCGGTGCCCGGGTGCGTCAGCGTATCGAGCAGCGCATCGCCGTCGCTCGGCCCCTCGACCAGCACCGCGGCCGGCCGCACCTGCTCGATCACCTGCTCCACGTGATGCGCGCAGGCCGCGCTGAAGTGCTTCACCGGGAACCAGACGACCCGCGGATCGTCCATCACCCGCGCGACGCCGCCGGCGACGTCGGCCAGGTCGGGGCCCTTCGCCCGCGCCCCGCGTGCCACTACGAACTCAGGTGGCGCTTCGCCTCGAAGAACGCCTTCCAGCGGCCGATGTCCTTCGCCGCCCGCGCCTTCACCGCGACGTCCCAGTAGGCGCGCAGCACCTTCAGGTCGTCCGGCTCGTCCTTGACCACCGTGCCGGTCAGGTGGATGGCCACGTGCTCGGGCGTCACCGTGCCGTCGGCGAAGAAGCGCGCGTGCAGCGCCGAGTTGACGCCCACCGACACCGCCTCGGCCGTCGACATCACGCTCGACGCCCGGTCCAGCTTCACCCCGTCGGCCGTGCGCCCGCTGCGCACCTCGTGGAAGGTGGTCACCAGCAGCTCGAGCACGTCGTCGCCCAGCGTCACGTCGGCGGCCGGCCCGCCCTCGAGCAGCTGCCCCACCTGCCCGCGCACGATGCGCAGCTCCTCCTCGAGCGTCGCCACCGGCGCCACCGTCTCGAAGTTGAACCGCCGCTTCAGCGCGCTCGACATCTCGTTGACGCCGCGGTCGCGCGTGTTCGCCGTCGCCACAACGTTGAAGCCCGGCTGCGCGAACACCACCCCGTCGGCGCCCTCGAGCTCGGGCACCATCAGCACCTTGTCGCTCAGCGCGCTCAGCAGCGTGTCCTGCACCTCGTGCGGCGCCCGCGTGATCTCCTCGAAGCGCACCACGCGCCCCTCGCGCATGCCCCGGTACAGCGGCGCCGGCACCAGCGCCCGCCGCGACGGCCCCTCGGCCAGCAGCAGCGCGTAGTTCCAGCCGTACTTGATCTGATCCTCGGTCAGCCCCGCCGTGCCCTGGATGGTCAGCAGGCTGTCGCCGCTGATCGCGGCCGCCAGGTGCTCGCTCAGCCAGCTCTTCGCCGTGCCCGGCTCGCCGATCAGCAGCAGCCCGCGGTCGCTGGCCAACGTCACGATGGCCCGCTGCACCAGCACGTCGTCGCCGTAGAACTTGCGCGACACCACCACGCCGCCGTCGCCCACCGGCGCGTCGCCCGAGCCCAGCACGAAGGTCTCGACCGCCTTGGGCGACAGCCGCCAGCCCGCCGGCCGCGGCCGATCATCCGCCGCGGCCAGCGCCGCCAGCTCTTCGGCCCAGCGCTGCTCGGCGGGCAGGCGCAGCGCGCCGCCGCTCATCCGCTGCCCTTGTTGAACACCCAGCCCACCCAGGCCGCGCCGATCCACGCGCCCAACGCCGAGCCCAGCGTCGCCATCGCCGCCACCAGCAGCACCCGGCTGAAGGGGTTGCGGTAGATGCCCTTCAGCGTCAGCACGTCCTCGTTCAACCGCTCGCAGTCCTCGACCGTGGGCTTGCGCAGCCACGCCTCGAGCAGCCCCACCACCATGCCGGCCCCGATGGTCGGGTTCAGCGACGTGATTGGCGACGCGATGACCGCCGCGATCACCGAGAGCGGCTTCGCCAACGCCACCGCCGTCAACAGCCCCGCCATCACCGCGTTGGGGATGATCCACGCCTGCAGCATGTCGGTGAACGAGTCACCCGAGTGCTTCGAGTAGCCCCACCAGAAGGCGCCCAGCATCAGCGCCGGGATGACCCACTTGAGCGCCTTCACCCAGCCCTTCGTCGGCGGGATCACCGACAACAGCCCGCGATCCGCGCGCTCGCCCTGATAGCCGATCATGCCCTCGACGTGGCCCGCCCCCACCACCGCCACGACCGTCTTGCCCGGCGCGTCGTCCACCGCCGACATCAGGTACTTGTCGCGCTCGTCGATCAGCGGCCGCTGCACGTTCGGCATCTGCTCGGCGAACTGCTTCATGGTGTCCGACAGGGTGTCGCGGTCCTTCAGCCTCTCGAGATCCTCCTCGGTGATCTCCTCGCCGCCGAAGAACCCCTCGCTCAGGGCGCCCAGCACCTTCACCTTGTCGAAGAAGCCCAGGCTGGCCCAGGTGCGCTTCAGCGTCGCCTGGATGTCGCGGTCGGCCAGCACCAGCTCGGCGCCGACGTCCTCGGCCGCCTTCACCGCCTCCTTCAGCTCGGCGCCGGGCTCCACCCCCAGCTTCTCGCCCAGCCGGCGCTGGTACGCCGACAGTGTCAGATTCGCCAGCAAGAACAGCACCTTGCGGTCGCGAATCACCTGAAAGATGTTCAGCTTGCGCCAGCGATCGGGGTCGAACATCGCGTTGAAGCGCGTGGCGCACAGCTCCACGCACACCGTGTCCGGCCGCACCGTCTCGATGGTGTGGCGGACCTCTTCGATGCTCTTCTTCGAGATGTGCGCCGTGCCGACGAGGTAGACGGTGCGGCCGTCCTGCTCGAGCACGGTGACGTTGGGGCCGAGTTCCATGGCGCGCCAACCTAGACGACACCGTCTCGAAGCGCCAGCGGAACGGGCGCCTCACCCTGGCGGGCTGGACGATGCGACGAGAGGGAGGGAGAGAGTGGGCGCCGTCCCGGCCTGCGGAGCGCTGACCGGGACGGTGGGGCTCGGGGCCCGGCCTACTGCTCGATGAGGTCGACGCAGATGGCGGGGTAGTCCCGCGCGTCGTTGAGGTCGGGGAACTGCGGCACCAGGCACTCGTTGTAGGTCTGGATGATCAGGCACGAGCGGGCCGGATCGTTGTAGTAGTCGAGCGCCTCGGCCAGGTCGCCGTTGTCGACCATCTCGAGGCCCACCGACTGCACCTGCCGCGCCCGCTGCGA
>JAUHXL010000549.1 GCA_030426945.1 bacterium | reverse complement strand
GGCCACCCTGCAGCGGGCCGACCGGAGGGTCGATCGCGGTGACGGTGAGATCCTCGTAGTAGAAGACCCCGCCGGGCAGCGCATCCATGCCGTTGAAGTTGCTGACCAGCACGTCGGCCGGTCCGGCCGCGCCGGCCGGGGCGATGGCGGTCAGCGTCCCGTCGGGCTGGACGGTCACGTTGGCCGCGCGCTCCCCCCCGATCTCCACCCGGGTGCCCTCGATGAGGCCGGCGCCCCGGAGCACCACCGTCAGACCCCCGCGCAGCGGGATGCGGGCCGGCGTCACGCTGTCGAGGCGCACCTGCTCGAAGTAGGTGAAGCCCCCGGCCAGCAGCGCCTGCCGCCGCTCGATCGAGCCGTCGATCATCTCGACCTCGTCGAGCGCGAGCACGTCGACCGCGCCGGCCATGCCGGGAGGCGTCGTGCAGCGGGCGCGATTGGGGCTCTCGATGAGCACGTCGGCGCAGAAGTTGCCGCCGAAGAGGAAGCTCATGCCCGTCACGAAGCCGGTGCCGATGATGCGCAGCTCCGTGCCGCCCTCGGCGGCACCTCGGTTGGGGATCAGCGAGTTGATCGACAGGGCCTCGGGGGGTAGCGCCGCGTCGTCGGTCGGGGGCGCCGCGTCGTCGGCGCCCGGCGCCGCGTCGACGGCGTCGGCGTCGGGCGCGACGCCGACATCGGCGTCGGGCGTGATGGCGGCGTCGGCGAGCACCGCGCCCTGATCCGGAGACGGATCGGCCGAGCCGCCGTCGTCACAGCCCGCGAGCGCGAGCGCGGCGGCGAAACACAGCAAGTAAGCGGATCGCATCGACCTCTCCCTCCGAAGCTCAGGGCTCGGCTTCGCCCGTCTCCGGGTCGACCACGTCCAGGTTCAAGCCGCCCGGATAGCCATAGGAGACGTACTGGTCGTAACCATACACGATCACCGAGAGTGGCTGATCCGACTGGATGAAGTGCACCCCGTCCCCGATCGGGAAGCGCGCGATGTGCCACAGCGCGCCGTCGCCCACCGGCTCCCAGGACACCGGGATGGGGATCTCGTCGAAGAAGACCTGCGCCCCGACCGGCGCGATCACCGTCACGTAGTCCAGCGCGTACTTGTCGGGGGCGAGGAAGACGAAGTCGCTCCGGTACTGCTCGACGGGCACGGCCAGGATGAAGGCCGGATCGCCGATGCCGGCGTCGCCCTCTTCGATGATGTCGCGCAGGTTGGGGTCGGGCGCCTGCTCGCTGGCCAGGAACTGACCGACCAGGACCGGCTTGTCGCTGATGATCTCGAAGTGCTCGCGGCTGCCGAACTCGAACCACTCGCCGGCGTTCAGCGTCGGCACGACCGCCTGGGGCGGCACGGTCTCGACCTTGGTGTCGTCCTCGGAGGCCAGGATGCGCCAGTAGTCGCTCTCCAGCCCCCGGTCGTAGCTCTTCGACGCGATGTAGTGCCGGCCCCAGGTCGCGATGGGGAAGAGCTGCTGCTCGAGGTGGTCGGCGCAGCAGGTGTTCAGGTTGGCCTCGTTGCAGTCGTAGTTCGTCCGGCAGGGCACGTCGCGCTTGTACTCGCAGACGCCCTCGCCGGTGACCTCGTCGATGTCGACGCAGTGGTTCGTGTTGGGGGCGTTGGCCGCCTCGCTGCCCCCGAAGACCACGACGTTGGCGTCGGCCTCGACGAGCGAGCCGGTGAGATCCGCGCCGGGCGCCTGGGTCTCGATGTTCAACACCTCGAAGGCCTCGAGCACGGTCTCGTAGGTGTCTCCCGGCTCGAGCGCCGGGATGTTGCCCACGCCCGGCTGGGTGCGGGCCGTGACGGTGACGCGCACGCTGGTGGGCTCCTCGTCGATGCCCACCACCGTCAGGTAGCCGCGCAGGCGGTCGAAGCTCTGCTCGCGCGTCATGACGTAGTAGCGATCGCCCAGGACGTGGCTGGGCAGCAGCAGCGAGGCGTCGTTGCTGAACACGTCCTCGTTGTCGAGCGGGTTGAACTGGTACGCGACGATCGGGATCGAGCTGCGCACCCGGTACGCGCGGAAGGCTTGGACGGTGCCGTCGATGTCGCGGCGGGGCAGCTCGAAGACGTGCAGCCCGAGGGGCGGAACGATGGCGGTCTGCACCGTCTCGAGATCGTCCTCGCGGCTGGCGCGCTGGAAGACCGACACCTCGGCGGTGAAGTCGGGGTGGGGGTTCGAGACCACCACCGCGTAGGGCGCGGCGGCCGCGTCGAGGAAGCCCCGCTCGCCGCCGGGCACGAAGGCGTTGTCGAGGTCGGCCGCCCAGTAGTCGCAGCCGATGTTCGTCTTGACCTTCTCGCTCAGGATGCACAGGGGCACGCACTCGCCGCCGTCGCATTGCCGCCCGGTGCGCGCGCCGTTGCAGCGCTCCGAGAAGTCGTACTGGGTGCCGGCCTCGTTGCAGACGAGCACCACCTGATCGCCGTTGCAGATGGTCTCGCCGGGGATGCACGTGACGTCGTCGCAGGTCGCCATGCCGGCGGCCTCGCGGCAGGTGCCCTCACACGGCAGCTGCTCCCAGCCGGTGAGGTCGGTGTTGCACACCTCGAGCGTCGACGCGTCGACGCAGCGGCTCTCGCCCGCGTCGCAGGCGAGGTCGGGGACACACGTGCCCTCCATGCACACCTCGTCGCCCCCGCAGGCAGCCTGCGGTGCCCACACCCCGTCGGCGGTGCAGACGCGCGGCACGCCCTCGGCGTCGCACCCGCGCTCGGCGGGCTCGCAGGCGGGCGGGGCGGCGTCACCGACCTCGGCGTCGTCAGGGGTGAGGCCCCCCTTCAGCGCGTCGGCGCCGGTGTCCTCCCAGCACCCCGCGAGCAGCAGCGTCGCCGCGCTGCAAGCGACCATCAGTCGTCTCATCGTGCGATCCATTTCCGCGCGGGCGTCGCCGCGGCCATCGAAGACCCTTGAATCTATGCGGACGTGGGTTCCGCGGTCAACGCGCCCCCGACCTTGATCGCCCGGCCTTACCGGTTAGAATCGCCGGGCGGACAGCGGGAGTCGAATGGCCCACGACGAGTTCTCAGCAGCCGATCTCCTCGGATCGGTGGTCGACGACCGCTTCGAGATCCTCGAGAAGCTCGGCGAAGGCGGGATGGGCGCGATCTACAAGGCGCGCCAGATCTCGATGGACCGGGTCGTCGCCCTCAAGATCCTGCTGCACGACCAGCGGGGCGATCCGATCTCGGTGGAGCGCTTCCGCCACGAGGCCTACCTCGCGTCGCGCCTGCGCCACCCGAACGCCATCGTCATCCACGACTTCGGGCAGACCCCGGACGGCCTCCTCTACATCGCGATGGAGTTCCTCGCCGGCGAGACGCTCAAGGAGCGCCTCGGTCGGGTCGGTCCGCTCGAGGTGCCGGTGGCGGTGAAGGTGATGACGCAGGCCCTGCGCACCATCGCCGAGGCGCACCGCATGAACCTGGTGCACCGGGATCTGAAGCCGGACAACATCTTCCTCACCAGCCTCGAGGGCGACACCGACTTTGTGAAGGTGCTCGACTTCGGCATCGCCAAGCTGACCGCGGTGCGCGACGGCGCCGAGGGCTACCAGGGCGGGCTGACCGCCCAGGGGAAGATCTACGGCACGCCCAACTACATGAGCCCGGAGCAGATCCGGGGCAAGCCGGTCGACCAGCAGTCGGACCTGTACTCGCTCGGCGTCATCTTCTACGAGGTGCTGACCGGGCAGGTGCCGTTCTCGGCGCAGACGCCGGTCGACGTCATGATGATGCACCTCCGCGAGACGCCGGCGCCCCTGACGGATCTCCGCCCGGACGTGCCCCTCGAGCTCGAGCGCACGGTGCTGCGCGCGCTGGAGAAGGATCGTCGGGTGCGCTACCAGAGCGGCGACGAGTTCCTCGAGGCCATCGAGAACTTCAAGTTCAACAGCGGCTTCTACGCCGTGCCCGCGCGGCTGGCGGCCATGTCCATGAAGGAGCCGCCGGAGGAGCCCGTGATCGACGACGAGGACGACGACGACGAGCTGGGCGAGACCCTGATGCTGGCGGACGGCGCCCAGCCGGCGATCAACCCGTTCGCGCCGCAGGCTCGCTTGCCCGACGCGCCGCGGCCGAGCGGCCCCCCGTCGGCGCCGCCGCGGGCCGCGCCGCGCGCGCCGACGCCGCCGCCGGTGGTCGCGCCGCCCGCCGAGCCCCCGGCGCTGGCGGATTTCTCGCTGCCGGCCTTCGCGGGCGAAGAGGACGACGGTGATCCGACGGTCATGGGCGTCGCCGCCAGCCTCGAGGTGGACGAGAAGACCATCTTCGAGCCCGATGACCCGGACGAGCAGACGGTCTTCGAGGCGGATCCCGAGACGCCCGACGACTCGCTCGCCGGGCTCGCCACCCCGGCGGGCTTCGATCCCGACGACAGCGTGATGGCCTCGTCCCCGATGCCGCCTCTGGCGCGGGGGGGCGTGCTCTCCGGGCCGCCGCCGGGGCCGTCGGACGCGCGCCCGGCGGTGCCGCGCATGTTCGACGATCTCGACAGCCACGACGTCGAGCCCTCGCGCGTGGTGCCCATCCCGGACTTCGGGGACGACGACGACGATCCGCCGCCCCGGCGGACGGCGGCCCAGCCCGAGGCGCCGAAGCGGACCCTCTTCGGCGCGCCCGGCGCCTCGGCGCCGCGCATCCCGAGTGGCCCGCCCCCCGCGCCGCCGCCGCCGCCGTCGGCGCCGCCTCCGTCGGCGGGGGGTGGGGCGCGACGCCCGACGGTCGCCGGGATGCCGGCCCCTTCGCCCTTTGGCGGGATGGTCGAGCCGGCGCCGGCGCCGTCGCCCCCCGCGCCGGCGGCGCGAGGGCCCATGCCCCCCGCGCCGGCGCCGCGCGCAACGATGCCGGCCGCGCCGGCGCCGCGCGCACCGATGC
>JAUHXL010000548.1 GCA_030426945.1 bacterium | reverse complement strand
CATGCACGTCATCGACGAGCACAGCCCCCTGCGGCATCTCTTGGAGAAGGGCGCCACCGAAGACACCTTCGCGCGGCTGCTGGTGACGCTCACCGGGCACGACCTGACCTACGCGCAGACGGTGCACGCGCGGCACACGTACTACCCCGAGGACGTGCGGTTGGGGCATCAGTTCGTCGACGTGATCAGCACGATGGACGACGGGCGGCTGATGGTGGATTACACGAAGTTCCATCGGACGGCGGCGGTGGATGGCGGCGGGGGGCCGGTGGGCTGAGGCGTGCTTGTCGGACCCCGTCCTTGTCGCTTCGATTGGCGTCGAAGCACGGTGGATCTGCGAGGTCGGGCCGGGCAGAGCGTTTGCCAATCGTTGCCGTTGCCGTTGCCGTCGCCGTCGCCGTCGCCGGAACGGAGTTGGGTGGCGTGGCGCGCGGCGATGGAACAGGTCGGTGGTCGGTGACCGTCTCGGACATCGAGGGTCCGTTCGGTTGTAACGTATGCCTTGGGGCGTCCCGATTGGCCGCCCTGCATGGAGAGCGGGGCGGGCAGAAAGGTGACCGCAAGGGCGCTGATTGGGGCTCTTCGGCGACGGCGACGTCGACGGCAACGGCAACGGCAACGATTCGGCCCGCGGCGCTCGGAAGGAACGGGGCGTGACCATGGCCCACCGTGCCACCGTTCAGGCCGCAGCGCTCTCGATCCCCCGCTGCACCTGCCGCAACAGATGCAAATAGACCAACCCCACCCCCACCGCCCACGCGGCGACGCCGACGACGGCCGCCAACCACAGCGGAAAATCCAACCACTGCTCCACCTGCGGGATCGCCAGCGCCGGCGCAAGCAGCAGGGGCGCGACGGCCCAGCGCAGGCGGCTGGCGAGGCGTTGGATGTCCGGCGCGCCCAGGTGGCGGCCCAGGCGCGTGAGGCCGGTGAGCGCGATGAGGATCGTCGGCGCGCCGGCGAACTGCACCGCCAGCGCGATGCGCTGGAGCGTTCGCAGCGCGCTGACGCGGGGGACGCGGCCGCCGAGCTGGACGTACAGCAACACCGTCAGCACCACGCCGGCGCCCAAGGCCAGACCGGCCAGCAGCGTCGCGGCGGTGAAGGGCTCGCGGGCGCGGCTGTCCAGCGGGGCGCCGCGCAGGCGGGCGAGGCCCACGACGACCATCGCGGCGAGGACGACGTCGAGGACGGGCAGGACGCGCGCGGGGACGCTCATCGGGGGTGGGCGCCAGCCGAAGGCGACGGCGGCGACCAGGCCGCTCAGCAGAGCGATCAGCGCCACGCGCGTCCACAGGGCGTAGCGTTGCAGGCGCACGCCGCGCACGCAGGCGGCCCAGGCCGGGCGCTCGTCGTTGCGCATCGGCGGCGGGGTCGGCGGGGGCGCCACCTGCCAGGCGATGAGCAGCGCGCCCAGCGCCTTCAGGGCAGGGTGGGCCCACAGCAGCGCCCACTGGACGGGATCGGTGGGCTCGAAGGTCCACACCCGCAGGGCGATGGTGGCGCCGACCGCGCCCAGCAGCGCGATGGGTCCGAGCGCGCTGCGCCAGCGCCAGCCGAGGACAACCAGGACCAACACGATGGCGCTGCCGACGATGGGCAGGACGGGCGACGCGCTCTGCAGCACGGTCACCAGCCACGCGGGGGGCTCGCCGGTGGGCTCGGTCATGCCCCACCAGGCGCTCAGCGCCGAGACACCGGTCATGCCGAGCTGGCCCAGCGCGGCGGCGGCGACCACCCAGCGCGCCGTCCCAGCGAGCGCCAACGCCAGCAGCGCCAGCGCGCCGGTGGACAGCAGGTGGGCGGCGGTCCACGCGACGCCGCGCCAGCCCGACACCTCGAGCAGCGCGTCGATCCCCAGGCGCGTCCAGCCGAAGGTGGCGAGCTGGAACACCAGCGGCAGCGCCGTCGCCGCCGCCAGCAGGGCCAGCGCCGTGGCGGCGCGCGTGCGGTTCACTCGACGCGCTCCTCGAAGTCTTCGGGCGGCGGGGGCAGGGGCGGGCCGCCGAAGTGGGTCTGCCAGGTGACACCCAGGCTGCCCTCGGCGGCGTCGCCGTAGGTGGTGTCGAGGGTCCAGCGGGGTGAGAGGCGGTACTCCACGCGGCCCTCCTTCTCGTTCTCGTCGGGCGGCGCGTCGTGGCGGTAGACGGTCTCGACATAGAGCTGCCGGTCGATCTGCTTGCCCACCGTCAGGATGGGCTGGGTGACCGAGCTGCCGAAGCCCAGGCCCAGCTTGTCGACGCCCAGGCGGTCGTACAGCTGCCGCGACAGCGAGGGGTTGTGGAACGTGCTCACCAGCCGGGCCACCTTGCGCCGCACCTCGCCGTTGCGCTCGTCGACCGCGTCCACGCGGCCGGTGATGAGCAGGGTGAGGATCTGATACTCGGGCAGCGGCGGGTGGCTGGCCAGCACCAGCTCCGGGCGGCGGGCCGGGCCGCGCACGCCGACGAGCACCACGGTGTCGACCACGCGGGCGCGGGCGACGAAGTCGAGGATGGGCTCGAGCGGCACCGGGCGCGTGGGCTTGTCGGGGTCGGCCCAGACGGCGTGGCCCTCGGCGGGCGCGGGCGTGGCGTCGCCGGTGGTGCGGCGCGTCTCGAGGTCGCCGCCCAGCATGGTGACGCGGCCGCGGCGCACCTCGAAGGGGTTGTCGAACAGGTCGAAGCGGCCGGTGTCGGTGCGGAAGCCGCCCTCGACGGTGGCGGCGTCGCCGTCGCGGCGCACGGTGAGGGCGCCGGTGAGCTCGACGGCGGTCTTCGGGCCCTCGACGGGCACGGGCTTCGCCAGCTCGACGGTCACCTGCAGGCGGCCCTCGCCGGCGAAGACGTTGGGCGGCGGCTTCACGTCGCCGGTCCAGTCGAGGTACCGGACGCCGCGGTTGCGCGGCACGGCGCGGGCGGTCGGCATGCGGCTGGACAGCAGCCGCACGGCGCCCTCGTCGACGCGCACGCGCAGGGCGGCGGCGTCGGGGCCGGCCTCGCCCTGCAGGGCGATATGGGCGTCGATCAGGCCGTGGGGCACGGTGGCCTGGATGATGGGGAAGCGGGTCAGGCGCAGGGCGCCCTCGGCGGTGACGCGCCAGGCGTCCCACAGGCCGCCGCGGTGGCCGGGCGGGGTGGCGACCAGCTTCGCGGTGCCCGCGCCCTCGACGCGGCCGGCGCCCGCGCGGGCGCTGAGGCCCTCGAGGTGCCAGGTGGCGTCGGCGAAGCGGCTCTGCACGGTGATGTCGCGCAGGCGCTGGTTCAGGGGCACCAGGGTCAGGGCGCCGTTGGCGACGTTCAGGGTGCCGGCGGCGCGGGGGGCGCCCAGCGTGCCGCCGACGGTGAGCGTGCCGGTCAGCCGGCCGCGCGGGTCGAACAGGCCGTCGGGCAGGTACGGGCGCAGGGTGGGCAGGGGCAGGGCGGCGGCGGCCTCGGCGTCGAGCGGCGCGGCGGCGAGGGGCGCGTCGGCGCGGCGCGCGGCCACCAGATCCATGCGGGCGTCGGCGCGGGCGACAAAGAGATCCTCGCCGACGGCGAAGCGCAGCGACTGGGCGGCGGGGCCGACGGTGAGGGCGCCGCGCAGGGGCAGATCGGGCCGGCCGGGATCCTCCAGCGCGCCGGTGAGCGTGCCGTCGACGGCGAGGTCGTCGAGCGCGCCGCGGCCGGTCACTTGCGCGTCGACGGTGAACGCGGCGGCGGGGTGCGCGCGCCAGAACGGGCGCAGGCTGGCGGGGCCAAGGCCCTTCGCCTCGACGTCCAGCCTCGCGGGGCGCGCGTCGTCCCAGCCCACCTCGGCGGCGGCCGCGTCCAGGCGCACCGGCAGGGCGCCGCGCACCTTCACCGCGCCGCCGGCGGCCGCTGACCACGCCAGTTCGGTCTTCAGCGCGGCCTCGGCCAGCGCGATCTCACCCACCACCGCGCCGGCGTCCTCGCCCCGCCAGCGCAGGTCCTGACCCGCCAGCCGCAGCCGGCCGGTCGGCGCGCCGAGCGTGCCGCGCGCGGTCAGCTCGAGGTCCAGGCCGCCCGCCAGCGCGAGCACGGGCCACATGTCGGTCGCCCGGGCCAGGTTCACGCGCCGCAGCTCCAGGTCGAGGCGGAGCGGCGTCTCGGGATCGGCGCGCCAGGTGGCGCCCCGCAGCGGATCCAGGCGCAGCGGCAGCGTCGCCATCAGGCGCATCCGGTCGACCAGCGGTCCGCGCACCTCGATCCGCGCCGTCACGCCGGGCACGCCGGGCGTCCAGGTGAGATCGGCGCGGGCGCTCCCGAGCGGCTGCGCGTGGAGCGTCAGCTCGTCGCCCTCGAGCCGCAGCGTCACGCGCACCGCGGCGCCGTCGCGGTGTACGGTGGTCCAGACGTCGAGGTGGCCGCCGAGCCCAGCCGGCAGCGGCAGCAACCCGCGAAGGGCGTCGACCGAGACCCGCTCGACCCCCAACCCCACGCCCGCGTCCGACGGTTCGCCCTTGACCTTGACCTTGACCTTGACCGTGCCCTCACCGCCCCCCGCGCCGACGTCGGTCTCGAATCCCTCGCCCCTGACCTTGACCTTGACCGTGCCCTCACCACCCCCCGCGCCGACGTCCGTCCCGAACCCCTCGCCCCTGACCTCGACCCCGCCCTCACCGACCCCCGCACCCACCCCCCCCGGCTGCGCCCCCGCGACCCCCGCCACCAACACCCCCAGCAGCAGCCAACCCCCGCGCATCAGAACGCCTCGCCCAACCCGAAGTAGATCGCCCACGACGGCTCGTCCGGATACACCCCCGGATCGTTCAACCGAATCCCCAGATCCAGCCGGAACAACCCCACCGGACTGTCGTACCGCAGCCCCGGCCCCGCCGTGTAGTTCCACTCGTCCACCACCCACGTCAGCTCGTCCGCCTGCACGTCGCCCGCGT
>JAUHXL010000547.1 GCA_030426945.1 bacterium | reverse complement strand
CTGCTCGTGCCGCCCCTCACCGCCGCCTACGTGCACGCCCGCGTCGACGTCGACGCCCTCGCCCCGGTCTCACCCGAGGGCCAGCAACAGGCCATCGCCTACCTGCGCGCCGCCCTGCTCGGTGAGGTGCGGCCGACCCTCGACGCCTTGAAGGGGGTGCCGGTGGGCGAGGGGCCGCTCTACGTGTCGGCCTGGGATCGCGGCGACCTCTATGCCCGCGTCACCGGGCAGGGGGCCGATCTGGCCGAGGCCGTCGAGCGCGCCGCCGCGGCGCTGACCACGCACCCCAAGCTGGCGGGGCGCCGGGTGGGCGGGGGCCGGCTCGAGATCGACCGCGTCGTCGCCCGCACCCCCGTCTTCTTCGCCGACCTGGTGCCGGTGGTCGCGCTGTCGGTGAACCCCGGCCTCGACGGCCTGCGCCGCACCGACGGCGACACCGAGCGGGTGCTGCTGCCCGCCGATCTGGTCAAGCAGCAGCTCTTCGGCCACGCCCCGCTGGTGCCGGGCATCCGCGAGCTGCGGCTGGGGCTCGACGCCGCGCGCGTGCTCGAGCGCCTGGGCCTGCCGCACGGCGATCTGGAGCGCCTGCGCACCGAGACCTGGGTGGAGTTCGAGGGGAAGGCGCTGCCCACCTACCGCGGCAACACGCCGGGCCCGCCCGAAGGCGAGGCGTCCTGGCGCGCGGCCGCCATCGCGGGCGGCGACTTCGTGCTGCGGCAGATCATGCCGGACGGCCGCTTCCACTATCAGTACTTCCCCCTCGCCGACCGCCACCCCGATCCCCGCCGCTCGCAGTACAGCCTGCCCCGCCACGCGGGCACGGTGTACTCGCTGGCCCTGCTCTACGGGCTGACCGGCCTCGACCGCTTCAAGGTCGGCGCCGAGAAGGCCATCGCCTGGCTCGACACGCGCATCCCGAGCTGCGGCGGCCCCGATCAGGCCTGCGTCGCCAAGGGCAACCACGCCGAGCTCGGCAGCACCGCCCTGACCCTGGTGGGCATGCTCGAGTATCAGCGCCGCACCGGCGACCGCCGCTACGAGGGGCGGGTGCGCAAGCTCGTGAACTTCGTCCTGGCCATGCAGCGGCCCGACGGCGACTTCCACCACGCCTTCGACGTGAAGACGCAGGCGGCCGATCCGAACGTCCGCTCGATGTTCTACAGCGAGGAGGCCGCGCTGGCGCTGGTGATGGCCCACGAGGCCCTCGGCGACGACGCCATCCTCGACGCCGCCCGCCGCGCGCTCGACTACCTCACCGGCCCCAAGTACGCCTTCTTCCTCGGCCGCTTCATCTACGGCGCCGATCACTGGACCTGCATCGCCGCCGACGAGGCCTGGCCGCGCCTGAAGCACCCCCAGTACCTCGAGTTCTGCCGCGGCTACGCCCGGTTCATCGACCGCCTGCAGTACGACCCGGGCAACTGGACCAACCACGACTTCCGCGGTCACTACGGCTTCACTGGCCTGATGGTGCCCCAGGCGCCGGGCGCGGCCGGCTTCACCGAGGCGGTCATCTCGACCTACGACCTCAGCGTGAAGCACGGCGCGCCGGATGCCGCCCTGCGCCGCCAGGCCGCCCTGGCGCTGGACGCGCTGGCCCGCGATCAGGTCCGCGCGGACAACGCCTGGATGATGCCCAACCCCGAGGCCGCCGACGGCGGCATCCGCCGCTCGCTGGTCGAGCAGGAGGTGCGCATCGACTTCACCCAGCACGCCCTCAGCGCCCTCATCCGCGCGGCGGTGTGGGCCGAGGCCGGGTGAAGCCAGTTTCCGGCCGAAGCAAAAACAGCATTTCCAGAGCGCTTGCTGTATAAAGCGCGCCCAAATGGCGACGCGCCCGCCCGCGCGGTGCGGGTGCGGTGAAAAGGACGTTCGATGGCCGTACACGTGATCAAGCGGGGGCTCGACCTCCCCATCACCGGCGCGCCCGAGCAGAAGATCGTGGACGCTCCGGCGGCGACGCGGGTGGCCTTGCTGGCGGGGGACTATCCGCTGGCCAAGGCGCGCATGCACGTCAGCGAGGGCGACACCGTCAAGCGGGGCCAGGTGCTGTTCGAGGACCGCAAGGCCGAGGGCGTGCGCTTCACGGCCCCGGGCGCGGGCAAGGTGGTGGCGATCCACCGCGGCGCGCGGCGCGCGCTGCAGTCGGTGGTCATCGAGCTCGACGGCGACGGTCCGGACGCTCAGGTGGCCTTCGAGGGTCTGAAGGGCAAGTCGGCCGAGGGCCTCGCGGGGGACGCGCTGCGCGCCCTGCTGTCCGAGTCCGGGCTCTGGACCGCCCTGCGCGCCCGACCCTTCGAGCGCGTGCCCGCGATCACCGAGACCTGCACCTCGATCTTCGTCAACGCCATGGACACCCACCCGCTCGCCCCGTCGATGGACGTGGTGCTGGCGGGCAAGGAGGCGGATCTCACCGCCGGCCTGAAGATCCTGGCGAAGCTGACCGAGGGGCCGGTCTTCCTGTGCAAGGCGGCCGGCTCGAAGATCACCGCCACCGGCGTCGATCGCCTGCGCGTCGAGGAGTTCCAGGGCCCGCACCCGGCCGGTCTGGTCGGCACGCACATCCACACCCTGGATCCGGTCAACCGCGAGCGCATCGTCTGGCACATCGGCGCCCAGGACGTCGTGGCGCTCGGCCGCTTCGTGAAGACCGGCAAGCTCGACTTCGAGCGCGTCGTCGCGCTCACCGGGCCCACCGTGAAGCAGCCCCGGCTGCTGCGCACGCGGCAGGGCGCCGAGCTCGCGCCGCTGATCGCCGGGCAGCTCGCCGACGTCGAGAACCGCGTCGTGTCGGGCTCGGTGCTCGGCGGGCGCACGGCCATGGGCGACGCCTTCGGCTACCTCGGCCGCTATCACCAGCAGATCACCTGCCTGCGCGAGGGCCGCGACCGCGTCTTCCTCGGCTGGCTGCTGCCGGGCGGTGACAAGTTCTCGGTGGTGCGCGCCTTCCTCGGATCGATCAGCGGCAAGAAGTTCGACTTCACCACCGACACCGAGGGCTCGCACCGCGCGATGGTGCCGATCGGCATGTTCGAGAAGGTCATGCCCCTCGACATCATGCCGACCTTCCTCTTGCGGTCCCTCATCAAGGACGATCTCGAGCGGGCCGAGGCCCTCGGCTGCCTCGAGCTGGCCGAGGAGGATCTGGCCCTCTGCTCGTTCGTCAGCCCGGGCAAGGAGGACTACGCCCCCCACCTGCGGCGCAACCTCGACACCATCTGGAAGGAAGGCTGATGCAGGCGCTGCGCGACTTCCTCGACAAGCACGCCCCCAAGTTCCACAAGGGCGGCCCCTTCGAGAAGTACTACGCCTTCTACGAGGCGAACGACACCATCCTCTTCACGCCCGGCGAGGTGCGGAAGGGCTCCACGCACGTCAGCGACGCGCTGAACCTGAAGCGCATGATGGTCACCGTGGTGATCGCGCTGATCCCGTGCGTGCTGATGGCCCTCTACAACACGGGCTACCAAGCGAACCACGCCATCACCCACGGCGGCGCGGCCCCGCTCGACACCTGGCAGAACTCGATCTACGCGGCCCTCGGCTTCGGCTACGAGCCCACGCTGCTGAACAACGTCACGCACGGGCTCTTGTACTTCCTGCCCGTGTGGGCGGTGACCTTCATCATCGGCGGACACATCGAGGTCGCGTTCGCGCTGGTGCGGGGCCACGAGATCAACGAGGGCTTCCTGGTCACGGGCTTCCTGCTCCCGCTGACGCTGCCGCCCACCATCCCGCTGTGGCAGGTGGCCATCGGCATCGCCTTCGGCGTCATCATCGGCAAGGAGGTCTTCGGCGGCACCGGCATGAACGTGCTGAACCCCGCGCTGACCGCCCGCGCCTTCCTGTTCTTCGCCTACCCGGCGCAGATCTCGGGCAACGCCGTGTGGATCGCCGCGCAGATGCCCGACGGCTCGAGCGGCGCGACCTGGCTGGCCCGCGCGGCCGAGGGCACCGCTCAGTACACGAGCGAGGGCTTCATGGACGCCTTCATCGGTCTGATCCCCGGCTCGATGGGCGAGACCTCCACCCTGGCGTGTCTCTTGGGCGCGGGCGTCCTGGTCATCACGCAGATCGGCTCCTGGCGCACCATGCTGGGCGTGGTCGTCGGGACGGCGGTGATGGGCGCGGGCCTGACCGCGATCGGCTCGGACACCAACCCGATGTTCAACATGCCCTTCCACTGGCACTTCGTGCTCGGCGGCTGGGCCTTCGGCATGGTGTTCATGGCCACCGACCCGGTGTCGTCGGCCTTCACCGAGACCGGCAAGCTCATCTACGGCTTCTTCATCGGCGTGCTGGTGGTGCTGGTGCGGGTGGTCAACCCGGCCTACCCCGAGGGGATGATGCTGGCGATCCTGTTCATGAACATGTTCGCGCCCCTCATCGACCACTTCTTCGTCCAGGCCAACATCAAGCGGAGGATGGCGCGTTATGGGGCGCAGTAACGGCTACATCATCGGCTTCGCCGCCGCCGTCTGCCTGGTGTGCTCGATCTTCGTGTCGGGCCTGGCCGTCGCGCTGAAGCCGCAGCAAGAGCAGAACAAGATCCTCGACCGTCAGGTGAAGGTGCTGACGGTCGTGGGGCTGCTCGACGAGGGATCGAAGGCCTCGCCGGCCGACATCCAGAAGCTGTTCGACGAGAACATCAAGGCCAAGGTCGTCAACCTCGAGACCGGCGAGTACGCCACCGACGTCGACGCCAAGACCTTCGATCAGCAGAAGCAGCTGTCGGATCCGGCCACCTCGACGAACGTGGCGCCGAACGCGGCCGGCGTGCCGCGGGTGCCGAAGCAGGCGCTCGTCTACCACCTGACCGACGCCGCGGGGAACCTCGAGGTGCTGGTCATGCCGATCGAGGGCAAGGGCCTGTGGTCGACGCT
>JAUHXL010000546.1 GCA_030426945.1 bacterium | reverse complement strand
GAGGTAGCCGCTCCGGATGTCGGTGTTGAAGGGCACGAAGAGCAGACGCGCGCCCTTCTTGCGCGCCATGCGCACCAGCTCGGGGAACTCGACGTCGTAGCAGATGGCGATGGCCACCTTGCCCCGATCGGTGTCGAACACGTCGAGACGCTCCCCCGGCGAGACCCCCCACCAGCGCTGCTCGCTGGGTGTGATGTGCAGCTTGTACTGCTTGCTGATGCGCCCGTTCCGGTGAAACAGGTAGGCGATGTTGTACAGCGTCTCGTTCTCGACGGTCAGGTGGGTGCCCGCCACGATGTTGACGTTGTAGCGGATGGCCATCTGGCCGAAGGCCTCGAGGTAACCTTCGGTGAAGCGATGCAGATTGCGCGCGCTCGCGCCGGGTCGGTCCGCGGACACGAGCCCCAACAGCTGGTTGGTCAGCAGCTCCGGGAAGAGCACGAAATCACAGCGATACTCGGCCGCGGTGTCGACATAGAACTCGCACTGCCGCACGAAGGCCTCGAAGCTCTCGACCGGGCGCATCTGATATTGCACGGACGCCACCCGCACCTTGTTGCGCCGGTGGCGGCGCAGCGGGGGCGTGTAGGACGGGTTCAGCCACTCCATCAGCAGCGCGTTGCCGCGGCTCTCCTGGTCGGTCGGCAGGTAGTCCGGCAGCACCGCCTGAATGGAGAAGCCGTTCGAGAGCTGGGCGTTGATGACCGGATCCTCGATGTCCTTGAGCACGGCCTTCCGGACATACTCTTCGGCGCTCATCGAGTCGGCGTACGCGTGATAGCCGGGCATGCGGCCGGCGATCAGGATGCTGCGCAGGTTGCGGGCGCGGCAGAGCTGCTTGCGGGCGTTGTAGATGCGGCGCGACAGCCTCAGCCCCCGCGCCGCTGGATCCACGGCGATGTCGATGCCGTACAGGGCGTCGCCGTCCGGCTCGTGCGTCCCGATGTAGCCGCCGTCGCTGACCTCGCGGAACGTGTGCCAGCCCTCGTACTCGTCGCGCTGCACGATGAGGCTCGAGCTGGTCGCCACCAGGCGGCCGTCGAGCTCGATCCCGATCTGGCCCTCGGGAAAGCGACCCACCTGCGCGCGGAACTGATCGTCCCGCCACGGTCCGAGGTCGGGGAAGATGATCCGGTGCAGGCGCGCGACCGCGTCGTGATCGTCCTGAGTGAGCGGGCGGACCACCACGCGGGTGGCTTGGAGTTCGGCGTCGTCGGTCATTCACGGTTCCGTTGCAGTGAGCGGCGCGCCCAGTCTAGCGCAGGGCGTCACCGCGTCGGGCGGCCGCGGCAGACCTTGGGTGCGGCGCCCTACTTGTGGCAGGTGTCGTCCTTGTCGATACACGTCTGCCCGCAGGGTTTCCCCTTCTTGCAGTCCGGCTTGTCACCGCCGCAGCCGGCGAGCACGCCGCCGATGAGAAACGACGCCAGCGCCCACCCTGCCATCACCCGCCTCATAAGCCCCTCCTGGTCGCGCCCCGCGCGGTTCGGCTCCATGCTGAAGCACCGGCGCCCGAGGTGCAACGGCGGGCGCGCGCGCTCGGCGGCTCTTCTGCTACCGTCGTCGCCCAACCGGGGAGGTGAGTCGATGAGGCGATGGGCAGCTTGGCTGGCGCTGGCGCTGAGCGTCGCGGGCTGTGACGACGGCGCTGCGGACCCGGCGGTCGACGCGCTCACGCCCTTGGACGCCGGCGCGGACGCAGCGCGCCTCGACGCCTCACCCCTCGACGCCGACCGGTCCGACGTTGAGCCACCGCCGGACGCGCGGCCCCGGCCGGACGCGGGCAGCGACGCCCGCCCCTCGGAACCCGCGCGCCTCGCCGCCCTGCCCGAGACCGGCCGCCAGACCCTTCCTGGGCTCCGGGCGCCCGTGCACGTGGTGTACGTCGAGATGGGCATCCCGCATCTGTACGCGGCCGACGAGCAGGACCTCATGCGGGCGCTGGGCTATGTGGTGGCCCGCGACCGCTACTTCGTGATGGATCTTCAGCGGCGCCTCGGCCTCGGCACGCTCAGCAGCCTGCTCGGCGACGTGGCGCTCGACGTCGATCTGGAGAGCCGACTGACCGGGATCACCACCACCGCGGCCCGCCTCGAGGCGCACCTCGACGGACCGCTCGGTGAGCGCATCGATGCCTTCGCCGCCGGCGTCAACGCCTACATCGACGCCGTCGGCGCGGGCGAAGCGCGGCCCCCCAGCGAGTTGGTGCTGGCGCGCGGCCTGCTGGGCGCCGCCCGGGAGGTCGACCTGATGCACCCCTGGGCGCGCCGCGACGTCGCCGCGATGGCCGCCGTGGTGCTGTACCAGACCAACTTCGAGACCAGCGATGTCGGGCGACAAGCGAAGGCGGACGCGGCCGTCGACGCCTTCCTGGATCCCGCGTTGCCCGATCAGGCCCTGCGCCGCGCCGGCTTCCAGGCCGACCTCTGGGACGACCTGGCGCCCATGCTGCCCTACGCTTCGGCCGCGGGGCTGGGCCTCGAGACCGCCGAGGGTCTGCGCGCGGGTCCGGCGCCACCGCCCAGCCCGCCGGCCGGCAAGCGCGGTCGGACGCGCGCACCGCGCGCGATGCTCGAGCGCCTCGTGGCGCGCCTGGACCGTCAGCAGCGCCGGCTGGGCCGCCGCGCCGAGGGGCCCTTCGGCTCGAACGCCTGGGCGGTCGCCGCCTCGGCGACGACCGACGGGTGGGCCCTGGCCGCCGGCGATGGCCACCTGCAGCTGTCGGTGCCGGCGCTGATGTACCAGGTCGGCCTCGACACCCGGGTGCTCGGCGGCGGCGACCTGCGGCAGGTCGGCCTGCTGCTGATGGGGCTGCCCGTCCTGGCGGTCGGCACCAACGGCGACGTGGCCTGGAGCCAGGTGAACCCCGTCGTCGACATCACCGACTGGTACAGCGAGACCCTGCGGCTCGGTCCGGACGGGCGCCCCGAGGCCAGCTTGTTCCAAGGCGAGTGGCGCCCGCTGGTTCCCGTCGAGGAGACCTTCGACGTCGCCGACGTCCCGGCGCTCGACAGCGTGGGCCGCGAGGCGCGCTGGACGCGCTACACCACCTTCGATGGCCGGCTGATCGTGCAGATGGAAGGAGCCCCGGCGGCCGACGGGGACGCGGGCGCGGTCATCACCCTCGACGGGCCGGTCGTGCCGGCGGCGCTCGACGGGCAGGTGGCTGCCATCAGCGTGGATCACGGCGCGCTGGACGTGACGCGCTGGATCGAGGCCCTCGATCGCATGGGGCGGGCTCCGGACGTCGAGGGCTTCCGTCAGGCGGCCGCTGGGCTGGTGGGCGGCGGTCTGTTCAGCGCGGCGGCCGACCGGCACGGCGACGTTCTCTTCACCAGCTATCAGGCGGTGCCCTGTCGCACCTACCTGCCGCGCACGCCCGACGGCGCGTGGGCGCCCGGCGCCGATCCCACCCAGCTTCTCGATGGCACCCGGTTCGGCGCCTTCCGCCTGCCCACCGACGGGCAGGGCCACGCCGACGAGGCGCCCGGCGCGGTGGATCCCCATGCCTGCGTCGTGCCCTTCGCCACGATGCCGCAGGCCGTGAGCCCCGCCGCCGGCTTCGTGGTCACCGCCAACAACGATCCGGGCGGGCTGACCCACGACGGGCGCATCGACGACGACGGCTGGTACCTCGGCGGCCCCTGGTATCCGCACCGGGCCTTCGCCATCGCCCGCCGGCTGCGCGCCGCGATCGACGACGGGCGCGCCGACGCCGACGAGATGGCCCGCATCCAGGGGGACCACGCCTCGATCCTGGGCGAGACGTTCACCCTGCCCCTCGTGGCGGCCGTCGACGCGGCGCTCGCCGCGGACGCCGGTCCGCTGAGCGCGCTGGCGACGCGCGATCGGCCGGGGCTCGAGGAGGCGTCCGCGCGCCTGCGGGCGTGGGCCGAGCGGGGATACCACGCGGCGTCCGGCGTCGAGACCTTCTACGCGCCGACGCCGGACGCGGCGACGCGCGACGACGCGGTGGCCACGATGGTGTTCAACGCATGGCTGCCCCGGTTCAAGCAGGCCGTGTTCGACGACGAGCCCCTGCCCGGCTGGCGCTTCAGCGCGAGCCGCCACCAGATGCGCGCCCTGCGCCGCTTCGTCCTCGGCCGCGGACCGGACAACCCGTTGGGTGTCGCGTCGCACGACCCAGCGCGCGGGGAGTCGGTCTTCTTCGACGTGGTCGGCACCGAGGCGGTGGAGTCGAGCGACGCCGTCATGGTGGCGGCGCTGCTCGACGCCCTCGAGTTCCTGCGTGGCCCGCCCGCCGCGCCCGGCGAAGGCGGCTTCGGCACCGCCGACATGGACGCCTGGCTGTGGGGGATGCGCCACCAAACCGAGTTCGAGTCGCTGCTGGCGGACTTCCTCGCCGACGATCCGACGCTGGGCGCGCTGCTGCAGCGCTTCTCGATCACCACCCGCACCCTACCGCTGTTGACTGGCCTGCCCCGCGACGATCCGCGCCGCGCCCTCACCTGGTTCCCGCGGCCCGGCGACAATTGGGGCATCGACGCGGCCGGCCCCGGCTTCAGCGGCGCCCGATTCCGCCACGGCAGCGGCCCGGTGATGCGCCTGGTGGTCGCGCTGAAGGACGGCGAGGTTCGAGGTCGCAACATCGTCCCCGGCGGCCAGTCCGCCCTCACCGATTCGCCCCACTTCGCCGATCAGGCGCGGCTGTGGCTGGCCAACGAGACGGTCCCGATGCGCTACACCTTGGACGCAGTGATCGAGGGCGCCACTGGCCGCGAGCTCTTCGAGCCCGCGCCATGAGCGGCGCCGAGCTCGGATGGCGAGTGGTCGTCACCCGCGGTTTCGGCCGCGGCGCCGAGGCGACCCGGGCCTTCGCGCGCGGGGAGCTGGTCCACCGCGAGACCGCGTTCGCCGTGGCGCTGGA
>JAUHXL010000545.1 GCA_030426945.1 bacterium | reverse complement strand
CACGCCGGCCGATCTGGTGGCGGCGCGGTCGACGTTGACCGGGCAGCACCTGGCGGACTTCGTCGAGGGCGCGGCCGGCTGAGCGGGCCGGTCAGCCGCCGATCAGCGGCGGCACCTCGAGCATGGTGAGCACGGCGTTGACGATGCCGATGAGGCCCTCGCCGGCGACGAGGCCCGAGGCGAGGGCGAAGTCGAGCTTGCTGACGGCGCCCGGGTTGATGCGCTTCCAGATGAACCAGACGATCAGGCCGTAGAACATCACCAGCGAGTAGTAGGCCGGGATGATGAAGGCGATGCCCATGGCCAGGCCGCTGGGCACGTAGGGCTTGATGCCGTCGATCTTGCGCAGCAGGGGCACGGCGATGCCGACCAGGCAGGCGGCGAGGACGGCGGTGCCGGCGTGGGCGGGCAGGGCGTCGAGGCCCTTGGTCAACAGCTCCGCCATGGCGCGCCAGGCGTGGGCGGCGGGGGCGGGCAGCTGCTCGCCGCCCACTTTGTAGGCCGAGGTGAAGATCGTATAGACCGGGATGACCAGCACGACGCCGGCCATGATGCCGACGAGCTGGGCGAGGAACTGCTTGCGCGGCGAGGCGCCCAGCAGGTGGCCGGTCTTGAGGTCCTGCATCATGTCGCCGGCCTGGCTGGCGCCGGCGCCGGTGATGGCGGCGGCCATCAGGTTGGTGCCGGTGGCGCCGGGGGCGAGGCCGCCGTAGACGAGCTGCGTCACCTTGCCCATGCCGCCCACCGGGTTGATGTCGGTCTCGCCCACCGAGCGCACCGCGACGATGGCGAGGACGCTCGACAGGGCGACGGCGATGATGGTCATCCACACCGGGATCTGGAAGATGAGCTGCGCGAGCACGCAGGTCAGGGCCGTGCCGGCGATCAGGCCGCCGATCCACCAGCTGTTGGGGATGCGCTCGGGATCGACGACGGCCTTGCCGCCCTCGCCGAGGTTCTTGGGCATCTTCAGGGCGCGGACGAAGGTGGGCCACGAGATGGCGAGGCTGGTGAGGGCCTCGGCCACCATCAGCGCGACGCCGGGCCACAGCAGCCAGCCGCGGGCGCCGTCGGCGTAGCTCATGATGGCGCCGGGCGCCCAGCCGTTGGCCTTGGCCATCGGGCCCAGGACGGCCCAGGCGGCGACGGCGCCGATGACCAGCGAGATGGCGACGCGCGGCCCGATGAGGAAGCCGGCGCCGAACAGGGCCGGGCCCAGGTAGACCTTGAAGCTCCAGGCGGCGGCGACGGCGAGCGCGCCGCCGATGGCCGTGCCCTCCAGCCAGGTGTGCAGGGGCGGCGACTCGAGGTAGGGGACGAAGTAGGCGCCCAGCGTGTAGGCGCCGGCGGCCAGGCCGCTCCAGATGAGCACCTTGGCCTTCATCATCGCCTCGCCGCCGTCGCTGTTCATGGCGATGACGGTCTCGGCGGTCGCGGTGCCGGTGGGGAAGCGCAGGCGGTCGATCTCGACCACCTGGCGGCGCAGGGGCACGGCGAAGAAGACGCCGAGGAACGCGACGCCCAGGGCCCAGCCCATCAGCTGCCACCAGGCGAAGTCGTAGCCCAGCATGTTCATCGCCGGGATGGCCGCGACCAGGCCGGCGGCCGACGCCATCGCGCCCGCGGCCGAGCCGGCGGTCTGCGTGATGTTGGTCTCGAGCACCGACAGCTTGTTGCCCAGGATGGCGAACAGCGCGTAGCCCAGCACCGCCGAGATGATCGAGGCCCCGAAGGTCCAGCCGATCTTCAGGCCGATGTAGATGTTGGTGCAGGACACCACGCTGCCGACGACGCAGCCGGCGGCGACCGCGCGGAAGGTGAACTGGGCCTCGTCGGGGGCGGGGAAGTAGCGCTGATCGGGGGGCGCGCCGGCGGGGCGCTCGAGGGCGGGCGTGGACACGTGGGGCCTCCGGTGCCGGGGAACGGTGGTCGGCCGCCCTTTTGGCAACGACGGGGCGCGCAATGCAAGCAAAACCCCGCGGCGCGGCGCCGCGGCGCAAGCAAAAGCCCGGAGGGGGTCTGCTCACCAGCCGCTGGTGGTGGCTCCGACCGGCTGTCAGCGGTCAGCGGTCAGCTGTCAGCCGGGCCCCGTACGCCGTGCCGAGGGCGGAACCGCTCGGCAAGCTCGGGGCGCCGGGACGCCGGGCAGACGGCACGACCGCCGCAATGCGGCGCCTCACACTTCTTTTACAAACGCCTCAGGGCGCCCTCACCCTGGGGCGGCGCGCGCGACCTACCGTGAGGCTGCACCGACGTCGGAGGACACCGTGACGCACGCCAAGAAGAACTCGTCCCTGGCCCTGCTGGCCACGCTGTTCGGACTCTTGTGGGCGCTGCCCGCCTGCGCGCAGCAGCAGGTGCGGCTGGACGCCCGGCTGGGCGAGCCCGTGCTGCTGGCCGGGCAGAAGAACAAGGTCTACCTGAAGGTCGGGCTGACCGGCTTCGCGCTCGAGAAGCCCAGCGCGCGGCCGGCGGTGAACGTGGCCATCGTGCTCGACAAGTCGGGCTCGATGTCGGGGCAGAAGCTGATGCGCGCCAAGGAGGCGGCGCGCATGGCGGTCGACCGGCTGAGCCCGAACGACATCGTCTCGGTGATCAGCTACGACAGCACGGTGAAGGTGGTGGTGCCGGCGACGAAGGCGTCGGACAAGCCGGCCATCCACGCGGGCATCGGGCGGCTGGCGGCGGGCGGCAACACGGCGCTGTTCGCCGGGGTCAGCAAGGGCGCGGACGAGCTGCGCAAGTTCCTGGCCGAGGAGCGCGTGAACCGCGTGATCCTGCTCAGCGACGGGCTGGCGAACGTCGGGCCGAGCACGCCGGGGGATCTCGAGGGGCTGGGCGTGGCGCTCGGCCGCGAGGGGATGAGCGTGACGACCATCGGCCTCGGGCTGGACTACAACGAGGACCTGATGACGAAGCTGGCGGCCGCCTCGGACGGCAACCACGTGTTCGTCGAGCGGCCCGAGCAGCTGGCCCACTTCTTCAACCTCGAGTTCGGCGACGTGCTGTCGGTGGTCGCGCAGGACGTCGAGGTGACCGTGCGCTGCGCGCCGGGCGTGCGGCCCGTGCGGGCGCTGGGGCGCGAGGCCGACATCGTCGGGCAGGAGGTGCGCGCGCGCCTGAACCAGCTGTACGCCGAGCGCGAGAAGTTCGTGATGCTGGAGCTCGAGGTGCAGCCCAACGAGAAGGGCGCGACGATGCCGGTGGTCGAGGTGGGCGTCACCTACGGCAACATGGTGACCGGGCAGACCGACCAGGTGGCGGCCAAGGTGACCGCGCGGTACACCGACGACGCGGGCGAGGTGCAGCGCAGCGCCGACCGCGACGTGATGGTCAAGGCCATCCAGCTCGAGGCGACGGAGCGCAACCGCATGGCGATGCTGCTGAACGATCAGGGCAAGCGGCAGGAGGCGCAGCGGGTGCTGCAGGACAACGCGGCGTTCCTGAACGAGAACTTCCGCACCTGGAACGCGCCGTCCCTGAAGTCGCTGGGCGAGTCGAACCTGGAGGACTCGAAGAACCTGGATCCCGAGGACTACCGCCGGCAGCGCAAGCAGATGCGCCGCAAGCAGTACATGTTCGACATGCAGCAGAGCTACTGAGGTCGGCCGTTGAACCGCCGCCTCGCCGTCGTCCTGGCGCTGCTGGTGCTGGCGCCGCTGGTCGCGCTGGCGTGGCTGGGCGCGCGGCTGCAGGCCGACGCGCGGGCCGAGGTGGTGGCGGGCTTCGACCGGGTGGTGGACGCGCGGCTGGAGGCGACGCTGGCCACGGTGGAGCGGTCGATGGAGGAGCGCGCGCGGGCCCTGCGCGACGCGCTGCGCGACTTCCCGAGCGAGCCCGGCGCGGCGCGCGCGCGGCTGCGGGAGGACGCGCGGCTGAGCGACGTGCTGGTGTTCGATGGCGAGCGGCGCGTGGTGTTCCCGCCGCCGGGTGGGCCGATCAGCGACAACGAGCGGGCCTTCCTGCAACGCACGCGCGGCCTCTGGGACGGCGGGGCCTTCGCCGAGGTGGCGACCGCCGAGGGCGGCGCGCGGTCGACGCCCCTGGGCTGGCACATCTGGTACTGGGGCGGCGGGCTGAACCTGATGTACGTGGCCGCCGGCGCGGGCGGCGGGCTGGTGGCGGCGGAGGTGGATCGCGTGCGGCTGCTGGCCGATCTGGTGGGCGTGCTGCCGGACACCGGCGAGTCGGGGCCCGACGAGCGGGTGGCGCTGCTCGACTCGGCCGGGCGCGTGGTCTACCAGTGGGGCCGGCGCGCGCCGAAGGGCGACGAGGCGCCGCGGCGCACGCGCGCGCTGCCCGCGCCGCTCAACGCCTGGCAGCTGGCCTGGTACGGCGCGCCGCCGGCCGAGGGCGGCGACCACCTGGCGCGGTGGCTGGGGCTGGGCGCGATGGGCCTCGCGCTGCTGGGGCTGGCGGGCTGGTTCTCGCGCGAGAGCACCCGCGAGCTGCGGCGCGCCGCCCAGCGCGTCAGCTTCGTCAACCAGGTCAGCCACGAGCTGAAGACGCCGCTGACCAACATCCGCATGTACGCCGAGCTGCTCGAGGACGAGCTGGCCGACACCGACGAGCGCGCCGAGCGCTACGTGGGCATCATCGTCAGCGAGAGCCAACGGCTGAGCCGGCTGATCGCGAACATCCTCAGCTTCGCGCGGCATCAGCGCGAGCAGCTGAGCGTGCGCAAGGCGCCGGCGGTGGTCGACGACGTGGTGCGGCAGACGCTGGATCAGTTCGCGCCGTCGCTGGCGGCGGCGGGCGTCGCGCCGCAGCTCGATCTGGCGGCGGGCGCGACGGTGTCGGTGGACGCGGACGCGCTGGGGCAGATGCTGGGCAACCTGCTGAGCAACGTCGAGAAGTACGCGGCCGGGCGGCCGGTGGACCTGGTGACGCGGCAG
>JAUHXL010000544.1 GCA_030426945.1 bacterium | reverse complement strand
GCGCCCAGGCCAGCGCCCGCCACCTGATGGCCAACCTCGAGCGCGTCGCCGGCCACCGGGAGGCGGCCCTGGCGCAGCTCGTCCACGCGCGCCGCCTGGTGGTGATGCAGGGCGACATCGAGCGCGAGGGGCAGGTGCTCGACACGCTGGGCACCGTCCACCTCTGGTCGGGCGCGCTGGGCGAGGCGCGCCGCCGCTTCGCCGAGAGCCAGCTGATCAAGATCCAGTGCGGCGATCACCAGGGGCAGGCGATCAACCTCGGCAACCAGGCGCGGCTGGCCTTCTTCGAGGGCGATCTGGACGAGGCGCGGCGCCTGTTCACGCAGAACCTGGCCCTCAGCCGGGATCTGGGCGATCCGCGCGGCGTGGTGGTCACCCTCAACGGCCTCGGGCTGACGCACCTGTGGGCGGGCGATCTCCACGCCGCCGGCGCGTGCTTCGACGAGGCGGCCGAGGCCGCGGTCGGCAACCCGTGGGGCGCCTTCCACGCGGCAGACGGCGCGGCGCAGGTCGCCCTGGCCCGGGGCGAGGATCCGACCGCAGCGCTCGAGGCGTGCGCCGAGCGGGCCGCGCAGCTCGACGCCGCGCAGCCGCGGGCCGTCGTCGCCCTCTTGCGCGCCCTGGCCGCGCCGCGCGTCGAGACGCTGTGGGACGCCTTCGAGGCCCTGCGCGCGCTCGGCGCGCCCACCGCCTACGAGCAGGCCCTCGCCCTCGGCGCGCTGCGCGCGCTCGCCGATCGCGGCGCGCACCTGCCCGCCGCGATCACCGCCGCCCTCGCCGAGCGCCGCGCCGACCGCCTGGGCTGGGTGGTCGATCGCGAGCGGCCGATCGAGCGCCCGCGATGACGCGCACCCTCACCGGCCCTGGGCCGCGGCGCGTGCGTCGGTGAGCGGCGACGACCCGATCCGCCCCGACGGCCTGGCCTCGACCGCGCCCGACGTGACCAGCGCGCTCGCCCCCGGCGCCCGCGGCGCGCTGGCCGACCTCCCCGCCCCACCCGCCTGGGACCCCGGCGCGGTGATCCTGGACCGCTATCGCGTCATCGGCGTGCTGGGCGAGGGCGGCATGGGCCAGGTGGTGCGCGTCCGCCACACCGAGTGGGCCGTCGATCTCGCGGTCAAGACCCCCCTGTGGCGCCACGTGCTGCGCATGGGCGGCATCGACGACTTCGTGCGCGAGGCCGAGACCTGGGTGGGCCTCGGCGGTCACCCCCACGTCGTCACCTGCTACTTCGTGCGCCGCATCGATGGCCTGCCCCGCGTGTTCGCCGAGTACGTGGCGGGCGGCTCACTCGCCGACTGGCTCGCGGACGGCCGCCTGCGCGAAGGGGGGCCCGCGCGCCACCTGGCGCGCGCGCTCGACGTCGCGATCCAGATGGTCTGGGCGCTCGATCACGCCCACCGGCACGGCCTCGTGCACCGCGACGTCAAGCCGGCGAACGTCATGATGACGCCGGGCGGCGCGGCCAAGCTGACGGACTTCGGGCTGGCCCAGGCGCGAGACGGGGGCGACGGACCTGTCGCCGGGGGCTGCACGCCGCGCTACGCCGCGCCCGAGCAGCTCGAGGGGCGCGCCGCCGGGCCGGCCACCGATGTCTACGCGTTCGGCGCCACCCTGGCCGAGATGCTCATCGGCGAGGCGACCTGGCCGCTGGGCTCGGCCGCCGGCGTGGCCTGGGAGGGGTGGCTGCGCGGGGGCGGCGCGGGCGCGGTGCCGGCGTCCATCGGGGCGCTGGTGGCCGAGTGCCTGGCGCCGAGCCCCGCGGATCGCCCGCCGGATCTCACCGCCCTGGCCGAGCGCCTGCGCCGCGCCTTCCGCCTGGTCACCGGCCTGCCTCATCCGCGCCGGGCGCCCGCCGCCACCGCCGCGCGCGCCGACGGGCTGAACAACCGCGCGGTCTCGCTGCTCGAGCTCGGGCGCGCCGAGGCCGCCGCCGCGCTGCTCGACGAGGCGCTGGCCGTCGACCGCCACCACCTGCTGGCCACCTACAACCGCGCGCTGCTGGGGTGGCGACGCGGCGCCCTGGCTGATCTGGCCTGCCTCGCGGCGGTGGCCGAGGCCGGTCGCTCGAGCGACGAGCCGGGCCTGGCGCGCCTGCTGGTCGGCTGGCTGCACGCCGAGCGCGGCGACGCCGACGCCGCCCGCGAGGCGCTACGACTGGCGGCCGTGCAGCTCGAGCCGTCCGCGCAGCCCGAGCTGGCCCGCGCCCGCGCGGCGGTCCTGCCCGGCTGGCGCGCGGAAGGCCGCTGGGCGCTGCCCTTCGGCGCCGCCGCCGCCGTGGCCTGCGACGCCGCCGGCGTCCGCGTGTGCTGCGCCGCCGGCCTGGACGTCTACGCCCTCGACGGCGACGTCTTCGAGCCCAGAGGCGGGCACGGCAACCTGGTGGCGGCGCTGGCCTTCGCCCCCGACGGTGCGCTGCTGTCGGCGGGCCACGACCGCGCCCTGCGGCGCCACGACGCGGGCGCCGACAGCGGCGTCCGGGCCGAGTCCATCGCGCCGCTGTGGGCGCTGGCCGTGGGCGACGCGGGCGCGCTGGTCGGCGGACGCGCGGGCGTCGCGCTCTTCGTCACCGCGGACGGCGCGCGCCCCCTCGAGGGCCACCCCAGCGACGTGCTGGCGGTCGCGCTGACCCCCGACGGCCTCACCGGCGTCACGGCCGACGCCTCGGGCGCCCTGCGGGCGTGGGCGCTGCCGGCCCCGGCGCTCACCGCGTCCACCGCCGGCCGCGGGGCCGCGGTGCACGCGCTGGCCCTCGCCCCGGACGGCCGCTGGGCCCTCGCGGGGGCCTGGGATGGGGCGCTGCTGCGCTGGCAGCCGGGCCACGCGCCCACCGTGATCGGCCGCCACGAGGCGCCGGTGACCACCCTCCGCCTCACCGCCGACGCGCGCTTCGCCGTGTCGGGGGACGCCGGCGGCGAGATCCTCGTCTGGCGCGCCGACACCGGCCGCGTGCTGCGCCGCTTCGGCGCGCACCAAGGCGAGGTGGTCGACCTCGCGATCAGCGCCGACGCCGCCGTCGTGTGGAGCGTCGGCGCCGACGCCACCCTGCGCCGCTTCCGCCTCGACCTGCGACCCCGGCCGGCGCCCCATCTGGTGGTGCGACCGGCGCCCACCGAGGATCTCGTCGCCCACCAGGCCCACTTCGAGTCCGCGCTGCAGGCCGCGCACGCCGCGCTGCGGCTGGACGACCTCGGGGCCGCCACGGCGGCCGTCGAGCGGGCGCGCGGCCTGCCCGGCTACGGGCGCGCGCCCGAGGCGGTGGACGCCTGGCGCGCGGTGGTCGCGCGCCGCGGTCGGGGCGCCCTGGCCGACATCTGGGGCGAGGTCGTCGGGGCGACCGAGGCGCCGGCGGCCCGCGTGGCGGTCGACGGCGACCGCCGAGCCTGTGGCCGCTGGGACGGGGTGGTGCTGCTGGACGACCAGCCCGTCGCCGCGCACGCCGAGGCCGTGCTCGCGCTGGCGTTCCGCGAGGGCGCGCTCTGGTCCACCGCCGCCGACGGCGGGCTCCGCCGCGACGGCCGGACCCTCGACCCGCTGCCCAGCGCCGGCGAAGCGCTGGCGGCGGGGGTCGACGCCGTCTTCGTGGGCTGCGCCGACGGTCGGGTGTACCACCTCGACCCCGCGTCGGGCCGCGTGCGCGCCGCGTGGTCGGCCCACCCGGGCGGCGTCGCGGCCGTCGCGTGGCGCGATGATCGGCTCTGGTCGGCCGGCCGCGACGGCGTCCGCACCTGGGACGCCGCGGGCGCGCGCGTCGCCCGCGTCGCCACCGGCGCGCCCGTCACCGCCCTGGCGGCCGGCGCCTGCGGCGCGCTGCTCGGCGACGTGGCCGGCGCCGTCCACCTGTGGCGACCCGACGGCTCGCTCGCGCGCCTCGGCACCCACGCCGACGCGACCCTCGCGCTGGCGCTGTCCGGCGACGGCCGCACCGCGGTCAGCGTGGGCGCCGACGGCGCGCTGCACGTCTGGGACGTCGCCGCCGAGCGCCTGCTGCGCGCGGTGCCGGTGGACGATGACGCCGTGCCGACCGTCGCGATGGCGCCCGACGCCTCCAGCGTCTTCACCGGCGGGCGCCGGGTGGTGCGGTGGACCCTCGACTGGCGGTTGGCTTGACCCCGATCCTCGACGGGGCCCTTTTCTTGCCCTCCCGATGACTTCGGGTGAATGTCCTACATGCACCCACACCCAAAGGAGGGCGCCATGTCGATCCCCGAGCGTCGCCATCGCCGCAGCGATCACCCGTCCGAGGCCATCCACAACTACCTGCGCTGCGCCGCCGAGCGCCACGGCTACCTCGCCATCGCGCTGGCCGACGCCTGCGGTCGCCTGCTGGCCGGCTCGCCGGGCGCCGAGCGCATCGCCGTCGCCGCCCCCCTCGTCGAGTCGGCCCGCGGCGCGGACGACCGCCGGATCATCGATCGCGTGCGGGGCGACCAGCCGCTGCGGGTGTGGTCGGTGTTGGTGGGCGGTGTCGCCTGCTATCTGGCCACCCTCGGCGGCGATCCGGTGCCCCCCCACGACGCGCCCGTCGCGCTGAACCGCATGGTCGGCCAGCACGCCTGAGAGGATCTCCATGGCCCGGCACCGCGTGGTCCTGATCGACGGCAGCTCGCTCGTCTTCCGCGCCTTCTTCGCCATCCCCGGCAGCTTCTCGACCTCCAGCGGCCTGCCGACGAACGCGACCTACGGCTTCGCGCTCATGTTCCGCAAGCTGCTGGCCGGCCGCACGCCGACCTGGGGCGCCTGCGTCTTCGACGCGCCGGGCAAGACCTTCCGCGACGACCTGTACCCCGAGTACAAGGCCCAGCGCCCGCGCCTGCCCGACGAGCTGGCCGCCCAGCTCCCGTGGATCGACAAGGTGGTCGCCGCGCACGACTTCCCGGCCCTGAAGGTGCCCGGCTACGAGGC
>JAUHXL010000543.1 GCA_030426945.1 bacterium | reverse complement strand
CCGCAGGGCACGGCCAGCGGCGGTGAGCACGCGGGTGGCCGCCTGTTGGCGCTGCAGTCGGTGTTCCTCGACAACGTGGTCGCCTGGAGCCCGACCGGCGGCGCCCGGAGTGATGGCCTCGACATCGGCGCCACCGACGGCCTGCTCGAGAGCGTTCGGCTATGGCACGTGTCGGCCAGCGCCGGCCGCGACGCGACGCTGTCGACGGCGCTGCCGGCGGGGCACGAGGCCGCCGCGGTGCTGCTGCTGGACGACATCGGGACGCTCGAGATCGTCAACAGCGTGTTGGTGCACGCGAGCGGTCGGGTGCCCAACCCGCTGGCCGACGCGTTGGCCGCCGTGGACCGGCGGTTTGCCGGCGATCCGTCTCGGCTGACGCTCCGCGGCACCGTCGCGAGCGTCAACCAGACCGCCGACAGCACCGCGGCGTTCCTGCTGTGCCCCCCGGACGCGGGCGAGTTCTCGGGCATCGGCAGCCCGGTCGGCTGGATGGGTGATCCCGCCAACCACCGCTGCTACTTCGCCAGCAGCGTCGCCGGCTGGGCCACCGACGCCAACCTCGGCTTCGACAACCGCCCCGGCAACGGCGGCGTCCTGATCGACGCCCTCGGTCGCGCCAACGACATCGGCGGGGGACGCTCCGCGCGGGTGAACGCCGCGGGCGTCGACCTGCCCGTGGCGATGCGCGCCGAGGTCGAGCGCGACCGCAACGGCCGCGTGCGCGACCCCGCCAACCCGGGCGCCGGCGCCATCGCGCCCTGATCGCGCGGCGGCGCCGTGCGCTCCGATCCCGCGGCGGCGCCGCGCGCCCAGCGTGGCGGCGCGCTTCGCTGGGCCCCGAAGCCGTCGGTGCGCTGCGACCCAGGAGAACGACTCCTCGGCCGGTCGCCCCGGCGCTGTGACCTCGATGTCTCGCGACTGAAAAATAAACTTGCCAGTAGATTAATCCCGATGGTCCGCGGCCGGCGAGGGGGGGGTGATCTGCAAGTGCTTGATGTGAATTGTGTTTGGTCGCGAGACGGGGGGAGCCGTCGGCCCTGGCCCACGGCTTGCGATGGAGGGAGCCACACGCCGAGGAGGGCGAACGGATGAGTCGACTCGTGATGATCGTTGCCGTGGCCACCGTGGTGGGGTGCGCCGATGGACCGCTGGCCGAGCCGCCGCCCGCCGAGCCTTGGGCGGGCGGCGCGGCGGGCTGCGGGAAGTGCGATGGCGTCGCGCCCGACGCGGTGCTGGTGCAGCTCAGCCTCGCTGTGCCGGGCGAGGCGGCCGTCGCGCGACTGTACGCGGACGCGCTGCGCGACGATGGCGCGCTCGATGACGCCGAGGCGGCGCGCCTCGGCGCGTTCGTCCGTCGCGAGGGGTCGGCCAGCGATCGCCTGAGGGGCTTCCTTGCGCACGTCGCGCGCGCCGAGCGGACGACGCCGGCAGCCCGCGCGACGCTCGAGGAGGCGCTCGCCGTCGAGCGACCCGGTGATGTGCCGCTGCACAACGAGGTCTACTCGCTGACGCCGGGCACGCAGCCCTTCCTGTTCGACGACACCCTGGTCGTGCACGGCGCCGGTCGCGTCGACGGTGACACGGGGCTCGTCAGCCACAGCCGGGGCTACGCGGCCAAGCGGGACGGCGTCCTCTTTCGGCGCCACGGATCGCTCGCGCCGGCGCACCCGCTCGTCGAGCGGTCCGGCGCCCTCGAGCGCCTCCGCGCTCAGGGCCCCGACGAGGCGCTCGACCGCGCGGCGCGCGTCGCTGGCCTCGAGCTCGACGTCTGGACCACCTTCTCTGCGCTGGCGCGCGACCCCAACTACTACGACCCCAGCGACGAGACCCCCTTCTGGGCCGGCATCTGCCAGGGGTGGACACACAACGCGCTCGACAACCGGCTGAGCCTGCTGGTGGACGCGCCGGGCGCCGAAGGGCAGCGCGGGCTGTGGATCTTCGGCGAGTGGATCAGCCGCGCCGACCTGGGCAACGCCCTGATGGGCGCCAGCTACAGCCTGGGCATCGCCGACTCGGTGACCATCGACTCGTTCGTGACGCCCGCCGCGCTGGTCAAGGCGCTGGCGCAGCACGTGCTGCGCTCCGGCGCGGGCCTGCGGGTGGACATCTGGAGCGACGAGCGCAACGACTCGGGCACCTACGACCCGCAGGTCTGGAACCAGCCCATCATCAGCGGCGGCCTCGAGTTCCAGGCGGTCAGCGAGGCCACCGCCGACGCGGTGCGGGCGCACGCCGCCGCAACGAGCCGCTGGGGCAGCCCGCCCACCGATGACGGTGCGGTGTGGCTGGTGCGCGCGCACGCGGTGTGGGGGGTCGAGGCCAACGACGCCTGGGAGGGCGAGCCGCTGTTCGACGAGAGCGAGTGGAACATGTACCTGGTCACGGACGCGGACGGCGCGGTGCGGCAGGGCTTCCTCGCGCCGGACCTGGCGGACGCGGGCGTCGGCCCCTTGCCCGTGGTCGACAGCGACGGTCTGCCGGACTACCTCGCGGTGCCGACGCACGCGCTGACCGACGCGGCCTTCGCGGGGACGCCGCATCGGCTGCTGGACAGCGGCAGCCCCGAGGGTCAGCGCTTCCGGTTCCTCGTCGGGACGGTGCTGGCGCGGGGCGTCCCGGCGGCGACGCGCGCCGCCTTCGAGCGCGACGTCGAGGCGGGCGTGCCGGCGTCCACCCTGAAGGCCCGCTACCCCGGGATCGCGAACGCCTACGCGCCAGATGACTGGCAGCGCTGGCTGGCCCCGCGGCTGGGCGCCGCCGCCGACTTCGGGGCCGCGTGGCCGGGGGCGGGTGGGCCGAACTGAGCCCGGCGGGGGTCGCCGCGGTGCCCCTAGTCGATCACCCACTCGAGGACGAAGGTGTCGGCGGCCGTCCCGCGGATCTCGTCGAGCACCAGCGTGAAGGTCTGCTCGAGCGTCGCGAGCCCGTCGAGCGTCACCGGCCAGGTGAACGACCACTCGAGTGGCCCGCAGAAGTTGGCCGGACAGAAGCCCTCGGTGAAGTACTCGTTGTTGCCGCACAGCCCGCTGCCGTCGATGTCGGGCCACCCCGTGACCGGGCACCCCTCCATCAGATAGACCGCCGGGATCGCCGCGACGGGCTCGACGGTGAGGCGCAGGCGCAGCGTCTGACCGGGCTGGAGCGTGACCTGGTAGGCGACGTCGTTGCCCGACGCGTCGTGCACCAGCGAGCAGCCCGGCGGCAGCCCCTCGGTGTCCAGCGGGTTGTAGTCGTTCGTCGCGCCGAAGTGGCCGGTCGCCCGGTGGGTGTAGCGGTTGGCCGGCATCACGACCACCTCGCTCGCGGCCCGGAGCGAGGGCGCGTCGACGCAGGTCTCGGAGGGCGTGAGGGCGGGCAGGCCCAGGTCGGCGGGCGCGGCGTCGGCCAGGGCGGCGTCGAGCAGCGCGGCGTCGTTCGGCGCAGCGTCGTTCGGCGCGGCGTCGTTCGGCGCGGCGTCGTTCGGTACGGCGTCGTTCGGCGCGGCGTCGTTCGGCGCGGCGTCGTTCGGCGCGGCGTCGTTCGGCGCGGCGTCGTTCGGCGCGGCGTCGGCCAGGGCGGCGTCGTTCTGCGCGGCGTCGGCCTGCGCGGCGTCGGCCAGCGCGGCGTCGGTCAGCGCGGCGTCGGCCAGCGCGGCGTCGGCGGGCGCGGCGTCGGTCGGCGCGGCGTCGGCGGGCGCGGCGTCGGCCGACCCGCCCAGGCCGCCCATGCCCGGCGCGCCGTCGGCGCGGGTGGCCGGGTCGCCGCCCTCCGCGTCGTCGTCGCACCCGGCCACGCCGGCCAGCGCCAGGCCCAGGATCAAGAGATGTCGCAAAGCGTCGTTCTTCATCGGGAGCAGACTCCTAGCGGCCAAGGCAGAAGGTCGGCGCGCCGCAGGCCCCGTCGTTGCACGCCCCGCTCGCGCAGGCGTAGCCGAAGGTGCACTCGGCGCCGTCGGGCTGGAGCGGCTCGCAGCGATCACTCCCGCCGAAGTCGCACCAACTGTCGACGCACTCGCCGAGGAGCTCGAAGGCGGCGGCGCAGGGCTGCCCGAGGGCGAGGGGGGTGTCGGCCTCGGCCTGTCCGCAGGTGTCGTCCACGCCACACGACAGGCCCGTCGCGCAGATCTGCACGGTCGGGAACAGGGTGCACGCTTCGCCGGGCTGCGAGGCCGCGACGCAGGTGCCGGGCGTCCCCGGCTCGCGGACGGCGCAGGTGTCGGGCGCGTCGCCGGGCGTACAGCAGAAGGCGGTCGATGGATCGCACGTACCGAAGAGGGCGCCGCCCTGTCCATCGGTCAGCCCCACGCAGGGCTCACCCACGCCCGCGCTGCGGCTGAACGCGCGCCGCTGCAGGTCGCCCCCGAGCGGAGCGCCGAACCCGAAGCAGGTGCCGTCGGCCAGCGCCTCGCCGATGGGCCCGCCGCACGCAGCGCCGGCGAGCGTGGCGAGACACTCGGCCGCGGCGGCGCCGTCGTACGTGACCGCGCCCGCGGACGCGGCGTCGATCCAGGGGCCGAGGGGCTGGATCGTGAAGATGTCGGCCACCAGGGCGGGGCAGGCGTCGGCGTCCAGCGGAGCGTTGGGGGGCATGCGGTCGCGCAGATCGGCGAGGCGGTCGCTGAAGACCATGGGCGCGAACCAGGCCTCGACGCTGGCGTCGTCGCAGCAACGGTACAGCGCTTCGCAGGTGGCCTCGGCCACGGCGCCGAGCAGGGCGTCGAGGGGCACGCCGCCGCCCGGATCGCCGCCCGCGCCGCCGGCGCCGGGGGCTCCACCCATGCCCGGCAGACCCCCCGCGCCGGGGGCCCCACCCATGCCCGGGAGACCCCCCGCGCCGGGGGCCCCCCCGACGCCGGGGGCGCCGCCCATACCCGCGCCGCCGCCCGCGCCCGGCGCGCCGCCGGCGCCGCCCGCGCCGCCCGCGCCGGGGGCGCCGCCC
>JAUHXL010000542.1 GCA_030426945.1 bacterium | reverse complement strand
CCGCGGCGCTGCTGGGCCAGTGGGGCGGCCGCCTGGTCGGCGGGGAGCTGACCGGCGCCGAGCTGGGCTTCTGGCGCCTGCTCGCCTTCGGCATGCAGATGTGCCTGATCCTGGTCACCGGCTTCGCCCTCGCGAGCACCCGCGCGGCCCGCGCGGCCATCCGCTGGCTGGCCGACCGGCCGAAGACGCCTGGGCAAGCCATCACGCTCACGGCGCTGGGCGCCATGTCGGCGGCCTACGTCAACTGGGGGCTGGGCCTCATCGTCGGCGCGCTGCTCGCCCGCGACGTCGCCCGCTCGGCGCGGCGGCGCGGCGTCCACGTGCACTATCCGCTGCTCGGCGCCGCGGGCTACACCGGCCTGATGGTGTGGCACGGCGGCTTGTCCGGCACGGCGCCCTTCAAGGTGACGCAGGCCAAGGACCTCGCCGAGCTGCTGCCCGGCGTCGGCGTCGGCGCGATCCCCCTCGACCAGACGGTGCTCAGCCCCCTGAACCTGTGCCTTGGGGCGCTGACCTTGGTGGCGGTGCCCCTCGTGCTGACGCGCATGCACCCGCGCGCGGAGGACGTGCAGCCCATCGCCGGGGGCGAGGGCGGCGACGACGAGGCGCCCCCGCCGGGCGACGGCGAGGGCCCCGCGGCGGCCCTCGAGGGCTCGTGCCTGCTGGCCTGGACGCTCGGTGGCGCGGCGCTGGTGTACTTGTGGATGTACCTGTCGCGGCTGGGCTTCGACCGCGCGGACGTGAACGCCATCAACCTGCTCTTCCTCGCGCTGGGCCTCATCCTGCACGGCAGCCCGCGCGCCTACGCCCACGCCGTCGGAGAGGCCGCCTCGGGCTGCGCCGGCATCATCCTGCAGTTCCCCTTCTACGCCGGCATCATGGGCCTGATGCAGCTCTCGGGGCTCATCACCCTGTTCGCGGAGGGGTTCGCGTCCATCGCGAGCCCCACCACCTTCGGGCCGCTGACCTTCCTCTCGGCCGGGCTGGTGAACCTGTTCGTGCCCTCGGGCGGCGGCCAGTGGGGCGTGCAGGGCGCGGTGGTGATGCAGACGGCGAGCGATCTCGGGGTGGACCTGGGCAAGGCGGTCATGGCCTTCGCGTACGGCGACGGCTGGACCAACATGCTGCAGCCCTTCTGGGCCCTGCCCCTCTTGGCCATCACCGGCCTGAAGGCGCGCGAGCTGGTCGGCTACACCGCCGCGCTGATGCTGCTGACCGGGCCGATCTACCTCACGTGCCTCGCGGCCTTCTGAACCATCACGGGATCGGCACCCAGCGCACCGTGAAGCGCACCAGCGCGTCCTCGGCGCGGCAATCCTCACCCGCGAAGCGGATCTCGAGGTCTTCGTCGGCCTCCAGGCGGAACGGGGGCGCGTCGCCGACCAGCAGGCCGCGCTGGAAGCGGCGGTCGACGCGGGCGCAGCCGGCGGGGGCGTCGGGGACGGCGCGCGCGTACTCGAACTGATAGCGGCCGGCCTCGGGGGCGGTGAAGTCGAGCTCGTCGACCACGAACAGGGACGCCCCCTCGGGGTCGAACACCTCCAGCCGATAGCGCAGCCCCGCGCGATGCACGAGCGTCCCGATGGTGTTCGTCACCTGGCCCTGGGGGAAGTCGCGGCTGCCCGACAGCGCCACCGTGTGGGTGATCGCGTAGGTGCCGCCCAGCCGGGCGAGGGGCGGCAGGTCTCCGTCGAGCGCGGCGGCGTCCGCCGGGCCGCCGTCGACGGCGCCGCTGTCCGGTCCGCCGTCGAGCGGGGCGCCGTCGGGCGGCGCGCCGTCGCCGGCTGTGGCGTCCGCGCGGGCCGCGTCGCCCGCCGCGCCGTCGCCCGCGTCGAGGGCGCCGTCCACGCCTCCACCGTCGGGCACGAAGCCGTCCCCGGCGTCCCCCGATCCGGCGTCCGTCGGCGACGCGGCGTCGACCCGGGGCGCCGCGTCCAGCCGCGGCGCGGCGTCCTCGGCCGCCGCCGCGTCCGCGGCCGCGTCCGCGGGCGCCCCGTCCACGCACCCCCCGTCCGGGCAGCGCGGCCGCGCGTTGGGATCGGGCGCCAGGCACGCCCCCCCGCTGCACAGCCGGTCCGCCGGACAGTCGGTGTCGTCGTCGCACGCCGCCTCACAATGCCCCGACCGGCAGATCTCGTCGGCCGCGCACTCCGAGTTCAGCAAGCAGGCGTCCTCGGCGCAGGCCGCCAGCCCCAAGGCCAGCAGAAACAAGGCGCAACGCCACCGCGCGTCGCGAGCTTGCCGCCCCCGCGCGCCGGCGCTAAGGTCGAGCCATCGTGCCTGAATCGTCGTCACCGACGCTCCTCCCCTCGCGCGCGCCCCTGGGGCGCTCCGCCGCCTGGCCTCGGGTCTCGATGCCGTCCATGCGACCGACCCGCCGCATCCTACCAGCCTTCTGGCTGGCCGCGGTCCTGGTCGGGCTAGCAGCATTCGTGCCCGCCGCCGCGTCGGCCCAGACCCTCGACCTCAGCGTCGACACGGCCCTGGGCTCGGGGGTGATGGCCGGACGCGGCGATGGCGAGACGGTGGCCCGCCGCACCCCCATGTACCTCGAAGTGCAGACCTGGGGCGTCATCGACGGCGACGTCGACACGGAGTACGGCCTCGGCTTGACCATGCAGCTCGAAGGGACGCCGGCCCTGGCCGTGACGCCGCAGGTCCGGCTGCTGCGGCCGGTGGGCCCCGTCCGTCTGTTCACGGGCCTGGGGGTGCCGCTCTTCGTCACCCCCTTCACCCGCCTCGGCGCCGAGGTGCTCGGCGGGGTGATCTACGACCTCAGCGAGGCCTTCGCCCTCCTGGCCGAGGGCCAGATCGACGTCTACTTCGCAGGGAGCGACCTGCCCGACGACGGCACGGTCGTCCAGTTCAACCTCGGCCTCGGAGGGAGGATCCGCTTCTGAGGCCGAACGCCCCGCGACGGCTCGGCGCGCGCTTCGAACCGCGCGCGACGCGCCGCTCGCCCACCGGATTCGGCAGCCACCGGTCGTCCGAGGGTCCCTCGGTCGACGCCCAGCGACGCGTGGACCACCACGGGTGGTTCACCGGGAGGAATGGATGAACATCGAGCTCGTCGGCAAGGATCTGCCCGTCTCCGAGATGCTGAAGGACCGCATCGAGCAGAAGCTCGCCAAGATCGAGTCCCGTCTCGGCCAGAAGCTCTTCGTCCGGGTCAAGATGCAGCCCGCGCCCAAGGATCGGTTCAACTGCGCCATCCACTTCACCGGGGGCGGCCACGAGTTCAACGCCAACGCCACCGGCGACGACCTGATCAAGGCCGCGGACGAGGCCGTGACGAAGATCGAGCGCCAGGTCTCCAAGGCCAACCGGCGCGACCACCGCAGCCCGGAGCCCGCCGAGGCCGAGCCCACCATCGTCTGACCCGGATCAGCGGAGTCGCCCCATGTCTCGACAGGCCATCCACAGCGACGGCGCGCCGGCCGCCATCGGGCCCTACAGCCAGGCGATGCGGGCCGGGGACACGGTCTGGCTCAGCGGCCAGATCGCCCTCGACCCGGCCACCGGGGCCCTCGTCGAGGGCGACGCGGCCGCCCAGGCGGAGCGCTGCCTCCAGAACCTCGGCGCGGTGCTCGAGGCCGCCGGCTGCGGCTTCGAGCACCTGGTGCGGTGCACGATCTTCCTCGCGGACATGGACGACTTCGCGGCGGTCAACGCCGTCTACGCCCGCTACATGCCCGATCCCCCGCCGGCGCGCGCCTGCGTCGAGGTGCGGCGGTTGCCGCGCGACGTGCGGGTGGAGATCGACGGGGTGGCGTACGCGCCGCGCTGATCCACGAAACAGCTTGCGTCGGCCGGGCGCGCGCCTTATAACCGCGACCCGGTCGATGAGCACCCGTAGCTCAGCTGGATAGAGCGCCGGCCTCCGGAGCCGTAGGTCGCAGGTTCGAATCCTGCCGGGTGCGCCGCAGCTTCATCACGCACCGGAAAGCCCCGTGGTTCTGCCACGGGGCTTTTTCTTTTGGGGGCAACCCCACCGTCAGACGATGTGCCGCCGCGCGGCGATCACCAGCACCGTGGCCTCGTGCGGCTCGACCGCCGCGCCGACGGCGTCGCGGGCGTCGACCCCCTCGAGCACCAGGCCCGCCCGGCCGCAGACCTCGATCAGCGCGTCGAGCGACAGCCGCAGCCCGGCGTCGGCCGGCGCGTCGGGGCCCGGGCCCCAGGCCAGCAGGTGCAGGAAGCCGCCGTGGGTCAGCGCGCGCGCCGCGGTCGTCAGGGCCCCGACCGGATCGTAGGTGTCCTGCAGCCAGGCGGCGGCGATCACGTGATCGAAGCGAGCCGTGCCCACCGGCAGGCGGTCGGGGCGCGCGACGACGTCGGCGCCGGGCCCGTGGGCCGGCGCGATGGCCGTCACCCGCGCGTGATCGAGCAGGGCTCGGAGGGCCGCGGGGTGGCGGCCGAGCAGCAGCACGCGCTCGTCGGCCAGCACGTCGCGCGCGGCCACCCACGCCCAGCTGAAGGCGGCGTGCCCCGCGGGCGCCGGCCAGGCCGCGCGGAACACGTCGCGGGCCAGGGGCGGACCGGCGGGCGTGCGGGCGGGCCGGGGCGCCGTGGGCAGCTCGCGCAGGGCGTCGGCGGCGGGCGCGAGTCCCGTGGCGCGCAGCAGATCGCGCACGGGCTCGACGTCGTCCCGCCGGCCGGCGGCGCCCAGGGTCTGCAGCAGCGAACGCAGAGCCCAGAGCAGCGCCGCGCCGGTGGCGCCGTCGATGCCGATCGCCTCGCCGCGGCGCGCCGCCAGCACGACGCGCGCCGCGGCGTGGGCCGGCGTGGGGCACGGGGGCCGGGTGAGCGCGTCGACCACGTCGTCGAGGTCGAGCGCGAGCGCGGCGGTGGCCAGGACCGCCTCGAGCTGCGGATCGACGGAGCCCGCCTCCCAGGCGGGCACGGTGGTCTCGAGCGCGGCCAGCGCGTCGCCCTGGACCAGCGCCCGCTCGGCGCGGCGCA
>JAUHXL010000541.1 GCA_030426945.1 bacterium | reverse complement strand
TCGACGCCCAGAAGATGTCGAAGTCGCTCGGCAACGTGTTCGACGTCGCCGACGTGCTGAAGCGCTACGAGCCGCAGGTGCTGCGCTACTTCCTGATCACCGGCTCCAACTACCGGGATCCGATCAACTTCTCGGACACCATGCTCGACGAGGCCGCGGCGCGGGTCGCGTACTACTACGAGACGCTGCGCAAGGCCGAGGCCTTCCTGGCGGAGGATCTGCCCGCGTTCGAGGGGCCCCTGCCCGGCATCGCGATGATCGAGACGCTCGAGCCGCGCTTCCGCGAGGCGATGGACGACGACTTCTCGACCGTTCGGGCCATCGTGCCCGTCATCGAGGGCTTCAAGCTGCTCAACGAGCTGATCGCGACGCGCAAGGCCAAGAAGCGGGCGGCGGCGCAGGCGGCTGCCCGCAAGCTGATGGCGGCGCTGCGCTTGGTCGACGAGGTGCTGAACGTGTTCGGTGAGCGGCCCGAGCCCTACCTCGAGCGGCACCGCGCGAAGGCCGCTTCGCGCAACGACATCGACATGGCCTGGGTCGAGGCGCGCATCGCGGATCGCGTCGCGGCGCGCGTCGGGCGCGACTGGGCGGCGGCGGACGCCATCCGCGACGAGCTGCTCGGTCGGGGTGTCGTGTTGATGGACCACGCCGACGGCACGGACTGGACCATCGACGACGCGATGGGCTTGGAGAAGGCGCCCGAATGACCCGGTTCCAGCTGGTCACCGATCACGTCCCGCAGGGCGACCAGCCGGTGGCCATCGAGCAGCTGGTCGAGGGCCTCGAGCGCGGGGACCGCCACCAGGTGCTGCTGGGGGTGACCGGCTCGGGCAAGACCTTCACGGTGGCCAACGTGGTGGCCCGCACCCAGCGCCCGACGCTGGTGCTGGCGCACAACAAGACGCTGGCCGCGCAGCTCTACGGTGAGTTCAAGCAGCTCTTCCCCCACAACGCGGTCGAGTATTTCGTCAGTTATTACGACTACTACCAGCCCGAGGCCTATGTGGCTTCGTCGGACACCTACATCGAGAAGGACGCCACCATCAACGAGGAGATCGACCGCATGCGGCACGCCGCCACGCGGTCGCTGCTCGAGCGGCGGGACGTCCTCATCGTGGCCAGCGTGTCGTGCATCTACGGCCTGGGCAGCACCGAAGCGTATTACGGTCAGCTGGTGTCCCTCGAGGAGGGGCAGCGCGTCGACCGGGACGCGGTGATGGCCCGGCTGGTCGACATCCAGTACAGCCGCAACGACTACGACTTCCACCGCGGCACCTTCCGCGTGCGCGGCGACGTGCTCGAGGTGTTCCCGGTGCACGAGGAGGCGCGGGCGGTCCGCATCGAGTTCTTCGGCGACGAGGTCGAGGCGATCAGCGAGATCGATCCGCTGCGCGGCAAGAAGCTCCAGACGCTCGACAAGGTGGCCATCTACCCCGGCAGCCACTACGTCGTCGGGCCCAAGAAGATCGACGAGGCGCTCGCCAACATCCGCAACGAGCTGAAGACGCGCCTGCGCCAGCTGCACGACGAGCAGCGCCTGCTCGAGGCCCAGCGGCTCGAGCAGCGTACGCTGTACGACCTCGAGCAGCTCGAGCAGCTCGGCTACTGCAACGGCATCGAGAACTATTCGCGCTACCTCACCGGTCGCGGCGAGGGCGAGCCGCCCCCCTGCCTTTTGGACTACTTCCCGAAAGACTGGTTGCTGGTCGTCGACGAGAGCCACGTCTCGCTGCCGCAGGTGGGCGGCATGTTCCGCGGGGATCGCGCGCGCAAGCAGAACCTGGTGGAGTTCGGCTTCCGTCTGCCCTCGGCGCTGGACAACCGACCGCTGACCTTCGAGGAGTTCGAGGGCATCCAGAACCAGGTGATCTACGTCTCGGCCACGCCGCGCGATTACGAGCTCGAGAAGGCGCACGGCGTCGTGGTCGAGCAGATCATCCGGCCCACCGGCCTGGTGGATCCGGAGGTCGAGGTGCGCCCCGCGTCGACGCAGGTGGACGACCTGCTCGGCGAGGTGAACGCGACCGTCGAGAAGGGCATGCGCGTGCTGGTGACGACGCTCACCAAGCGCATGGCCGAGGATCTGACCGACTACTTCAGCGATCTGGGCGTGAAGGTGCGCTACCTGCACGCCGACATCGACACCATCGAGCGCACCGCCATCTTGCGCGACCTGCGCCTGGGCACCTTCGACGTGCTGGTGGGCATCAACCTGCTGCGCGAGGGCCTCGACCTGCCGGAGGTGGGGCTGGTCGGCATCCTGGACGCCGACAAAGAGGGCTTCCTGCGCAACCAGACGTCGCTCATCCAGACCATCGGCCGGGCGGCGCGCAACAGCGAGGGGCGCGTCATCCTCTACGCTGATCGCATGACCGACAGCATGAAGGCGGCCATCGAGGAGACGGATCGCCGCCGCACCATGCAGCTGGCCTTCAACGCCGAGCACGGCATCACGCCACGCACCGTCACCAAGGCCATCACCGATCTCGAGCAGGCGGCCAAGGCCCTCGCCGGCGAGGACGACGCCGACGCGGGCAAGAAGGCGACGCCCAAGCTCGACGACTTCGACGACGTCGCCACCCTCGAGCGGCAGATCGCCGCCGTGCGCAAGCGCATGCTCGCCGCCGCGGACGCGCTCGACTTCGAGCAGGCCGCGCAGCTGCGCGACGAGCTGCACGCGTTGGAGCGCATCCACCTGGCGCTCGGCTGATGCCCTTCGACCCCCAGACCGACATCGACCGCATCCCGACGGATCCCGGCTGCTACCTGATGCGGGCCGCCGACGGCGAGGTCATCTACGTCGGCAAGGCGGCCAATCTGCGCGCCCGCGTGCGCCAGTACTTCGGCGCCACGAGCGACACCCGCTTCTTCGTCGGCCTGCTCGACCGCTTCCTCGACGACATCGAGGTCATCCTCACCTCGAACGAGAAGGAGGCGCTGATCCTCGAGAACGAGCTGATCAAGCGCCACCAGCCCCGCTTCAACGTCGAGCTGAAGGACGACAAGAACTTCCTGCACCTGCGCATCGACGATCGCGTCGACTGGCCGCGCATCGACGTCGTGCGCCGGCCCAAGAAGGACGGGGCGAAGTACTTCGGCCCCTACCACTCGGCCAGCCGCATCCGCGAGACGCTGAAGCTGGTCGAGCGGCACTTCCAGCTGCGCAACTGCGACGATCTGACCTTCCGCAACCGCTCGCGCCCCTGCCTGCAGTACCAGATCAAGCGCTGCCCGGGGCCCTGCGTGCTGCCGGTCGACCGCGACGACTACCAGGCGCAGGTGAAGGACGTCGTGCTCTTCCTGCAGGGGCGCCACGACGAGCTGGTGCGCGCGCTCAATCGGAAGATGCAGGCGGCCGCCGCCGATCTGCAGTACGAGCGCGCCGCCCGCCACCGCGACCAGATCCGCGCCATCGACAGCAGCCTCCAGCCCCAGCAGGTGGTCGAGGGGCGCGACATCGATCGCGACGTCTACGGGCTGTACCGCGAGGGCGGCCTGCTCGAGCTGGCCATGCTGCAGGTGCGCGGCGGGCGGCTGGTGGGCTCCAAGACCTTCGGCTTCGAGCAGCAGGGCACGCCCGACGCCGAGGTGCTGAGCACCTTCTGCAACCTGTTCTACAGCGGCGGCAACCCCGTGCCCGACGAGGTGCTGCTGCCCGTCGAGGCGGACGGGCAGGCGGCGCTGACCGAGCGGCTGGGCGATCTGCGGGGCCGCCGGGTCCTGGTGAAGGTGCCCCAGCGTGGCAACGGCCGGCGCCTGCTCGACATGGCCGCCCGCAACGCCGAGCATGCGTTCTTCCAGGCCCGGCGCAGCGACGCCGTGCGTGACGAGGGGCTGGTGCGCCTCAAGCGCCGCCTGAAGCTGGCCAACCTGCCCTATCGCATCGAGTGCTACGACATCTCGATCTTCCAGGGCGACGCGGCGGTGGCCTCGCGGGTGACCTTCGAGGGCGGCGTCCCGCAGCGCGCGGGCTATCGGCACTACCGCATCCGCGAGGTCGAGGGCACCGACGACTTCGGCATGATGCGCGAGGTGCTGATGCGGCGGCTGAAGCGCGGGCTGGCCGACGCGGATCTGCCGGATCTGGTGGTGGTCGACGGGGGCAAGGGCCAGCTGGGCGTCGCGACCGCGGTCTTCGAGGATCTGGGCATCGTCGGGGTCGACGTGGTGGGCCTGGCCAAGTCGCGCGTGGTCGACCCGGGCGCCCGCGAGGGGCCGGCGCAGCGCTCGGCCGAGCGCGTGTTCCTGCCCGGCGTGAAGGATCCCGTGCGCCTCGATCCGCACACCCACGAGTACTTCATCCTCACCCAGCTGCGCGACGAGGCGCACCGCTTCGCGATCACCTTCCACCGCAAGGTGCGGGACTCCGACCGCCTCAAGAGCGCGCTGGACGCCATCGCCGGCGTCGGGCCGGCGCGGCGCAAGGCGCTGCTGCGGGCCTTCGGCAGCATCACGGGGGTGCGCGCCGCGAGCCTCGAGGCGCTGGCCGAGGTCGAGGGCATGGGCCCGCGGCTGGCGGCGGTGGTGAAGGAGGCGCTCGAGGGCGAGGGGTGAGCCCGCTTGTGACCAGCGCGCGGCGTACTATGATGCCGCGGGGGGCACGCCGATGAGCGACGACGAGGAGGACAAGGGGATGGGCATGGTGAGGCGGCGTCGCAGCCGCCGCCTGCTCGAGACCCGCAACGCGGCCGAGGGGCCGCAGGGCGCCGAGGCCGCGTCGGCCTGGGGCGATCATCTGGCGGCCAACATGAGCGACGAGAAGGGCGGCAAGCGCCCCCCGACCGGGCCCATCGATCCCCTGCAGGTCGCCGCCGAGAGGGCGCGCGCCCGGCGCCGGTCGACGGGACCGGTCGATCCGCTGAAGGTGGCCGCCGAGAAGGCGGGCCGGCGGCCCGGCACCGGGCCGCTCCGCCGACCGGGCACGGGGCCGCTGGGCCAGCCAGGGAGCGGCCCGCTGCGCGGCCCGAGCAC
>JAUHXL010000041.1 GCA_030426945.1 bacterium | reverse complement strand
GGGCACGCTGATCGAGGCGCCGATCGTGTTGGACGTGGACGGCGACTTCAACTCGGAGATCGTGGTGGGCAGCGACCGCGGGTTCGCGTGCCCGGATCCGGATCCCGACACCGGCACGCCGCCGCGGCAGACGAACGGCATCACGGTGCTGCGCGACGTGACCGATCGGTGGGTGCACAGCCGGCCGGTGTGGAACCAGAACGCCTACAGCATCACCAACGTGGAGAACGACGGCACCATCCCGCGGCGGCCCGAGCCCAACTGGGAGCGTTTCAACAGCTTCCGGCAGAACGCCGAGCCCGAGGACAAGGCGCTCGAGGCGCCCGACCTGACGGTGGGCGGTGACGGCGCCGGCGCACGCGACGGCTGCGGCGCGCCGGTGACGCTCGAGGCGACGGTGTTCAACCGCGGCACGCAGCCCATCTCGCGCGGCGTGAAGGTGGGCTTCTTCGACCGCCCCCCGCGCGACGAGGGCGCGGTGCTGCTGTGCGAGGGGCGCACGGTGCAGCGCCTCGCCCCCGGCGACAGCGAGCGGGTGGCGTGCTTCTGGAACGGGGCGGGCGAGGGCCGGACGACGGTGCACGTCGAGGCCGACCTGACGCTCGACGGCGGCGAGGTGGTCGAGGGCAACGCCGAGTGCGCCGAGGGCAACAACGGCAGCACGTTCATCGTGCCGGCGTGCCGCTGAGCGTGAGCGGGTGGATCGCCGCCAGGCGTCGTGGTCGTGGTCGTCGTCGTCGTCGTGGTCGACGAACGAAGCGGGGCGCCCAAGCGGGTCGCTGAGGATCGCCAGAACACTGATCGACGACGCCCACGAGCACGTTTTCGGTTGGGGGCAGCCGGCGCCCCGCCGTTGGTGATACAACCGGCCGCCGAGACAGCGTCGGGGGCCGCGGGGTCCACCGACTGCGCCCCGTGAGCGAAGGTCCGAACGCCGCGTGCTCTTCAACAGCCTCGCTTTCCTCGTCTTCCTGGCGGCCTTCTTCCCGCTGTACGCCGCGCTGCGCGGGCGCACGCGGCTGTGGCTGATTCTCGCCGGCAGCTACCTGTTCTACGGGTGGTGGGACTGGCGCTTCCTGTCGCTGATCGCGATCAGCACCGGCGTCGACTACGTCGTCGGGCTGAAGATCGACGCCAGCCAAGACGACGCCCGGCGCAAGCGGCTGATGTGGATCAGCATGGCCGTCAACCTGGGCTTCCTGGCGGTGTTCAAGTACTTCGGGTTCTTCACCGAGAGCCTGGTGGCGGCGCTGCAGGCGGCGGGGTGGGGCGGGCGGCTCGAGCCGCTGCACATCGTGCTGCCGGTGGGCATCAGCTTCTACACGTTCCAGACGATGAGCTACACGATCGACGTGTACCGGCGGCGTCTGCCCGTCGAGCGGGATCTGCTGCGCTTCGCGTGCTTCGTGGCCTTCTTCCCGCAGCTGGTCGCCGGCCCCATCGTGCGGGCGGCGCACCTGCTGCCGCAGTTCCGCGTCGACCAGCCGCTGCGTTGGGAGAACCTGCTGCGCGGCGCGCAGATGATGCTGTGGGGCTACGTGCTGAAGGTGGGCATGGCCGACAGCCTGGCCGCCTTCGTCGACAACAACTTCGAGCACGTGCACACGCTGCCGTCGTCGTCGCTGGCGCTGGGTGTGTTCTTCTACGCGTTCCAGATCTACGGCGACTTCTGCGGCTACTCGCTCATCGCCATCGGGCTGGGTCGGGTGCTGGGCTTCGACCTGGGCATCAACTTCGATCGGCCGTACTTCTCGAAGAGTTTCAGTGAGTTCTGGCAACGCTGGCATATCAGCCTGTCGAGCTGGCTGCGCGACTACCTGTACATCTCGCTGGGCGGCAACCGGCACGGCGTGGCGCGCACCTACCGCAACCTGATGCTGACGATGTTGCTCGGCGGCCTGTGGCACGGGGCGAGCTGGACCTTCGTGGTGTGGGGCGCGCTGCACGGCGGCTACCTGGTGGTGCAGCGGCTGGCCGGGCCGGCGTGGCGACGGCTGATGGACGCGCTGCGCGTGCCGCGAACGCTCGAGAGCGTCGGGCTGATCCTGGTCGTGTTCCTGTTCACCTGCCTGGCCTGGGTGTTCTTCCGGGCGCCCGACTTCGACACCGCGTTCACGCTCATCCGGCGCGTGGTGACGCTCGACGGCTGGTCGCTGGCCGCGGTGCCGGCGAAGTTCCAGGTCATCGAGGGCCTGGCGCTGATCGCGTTCGTCGTGGCCGCCGAGGCGCTCAGCTTCCGGGTGCGCCTCGCCGACGCCATCGTGCGCCGCCCGGTGGTCGCGACGCTGGCCGGCGCCGCGGCGCTGTGGTTCATCGCCTTCTTCGGCACGTTCGGCGGCGACGCCTTCATCTACTTCCAGTTCTGAGGCCGATGGACCCTTTCGAGCACACCGCCGAGCCCCTGCCGCCGCACACCGCGGGCCGCCGCGTGGCCATGGTGGTTGCGTTCCTCGTGATCGCCTTCGCCGGCGACCGCCTGCTGGCGCTCGGGCTGGGCGCGCTGCAGGCGCAGAGCGGGTTCCGCTTCTCGAAGGTCTACGCCGAGGGCGGCCCGCCCGCCGATGTGCTGGTGCTGGGCGACAGCCGCGGCGTCAACGGCTTCTACGCGCCCGCGCTGGCCAAGGCGACCAGCGCGCGCGTGCTCAACCTCAGCTACAACGGCATGGGCCCGCGCCTCGCCGAAGCCATCCTGCGCGACTACCTCGACCGCCACCCCGCGCCCAAGCTGGTCCTGCTCGATCCCACCTGCGTGCTGGCGCGCCCCGGCCTGGTCAGCGAGCTGAGCAACTACGCCGGCCGCTCGGAGCGCTTGCAGGCCCTCATCGAAGCGGAAGATCCCGACCGCGCCGCCGCCGGCCGCGTGAGCCACCTCTATCGCTTCAACACCGAGGTCTTCCTGCGCGCCCTGTTCTACCTGCGCAAGAGCGACCAGACCTGGATCAACGACTACCGCATCGGCGAGGCCCAGCTGCAGGCCCTGCGCGAGGCCGAGCCCAAGACCGAGCTGCCCGACCTCGACCCCGCCGACCTCGAAGCGTTGGGCCACATCGTCACCGCCGCCCGCGCCGCCGGCGCCGACGTGCGCCTCGTCATCGTGCCCTACCTGCCCCTGTACCGCCGCCTGCTCACCTGGTGGCCCATCTTCGTCGCCCAGCTCGACGCCGCCACCCCCGACGCTCCCGTCCTCGACCTCTCCGTCGCCTTCGACGACGTCGCCCTCTTCGCCGACGGCCTGCACCTGAACCGCCGCGGCGCCGCCCCGATGGTGGACGCCCTCCGCGCCGCGGGCGCGCTCCGAGCGATCGAGTGAGGGACGCGCCGCACCCCGCGCCGGCCGCCCACCCAGCGCGCGCGTGCTCGTGTCGCCAGGAACTCGGGGTCGAGCCTCACAAACGAACTTGCCTGCTCAGCTTTCCAGTTTTCGAGCCATCACGCCCGCTGGCGCCTACCCCTCGAGCTTCTCGACGACCAGGTCGATGAACTGCCCGGCGGGCAGGTCGGCGTACTCGTAGGTCTCTTCGAACCACTCGACGATGGTGTCCTCGCCGCCCTCCTTCAGCTGGGCGGCCAGCGAAGGGTTGTCGGCGCTCAGCTCGACGAGGCGGCCGAGGACGCCCTCGGCGGCGGGGTGGGTGGCGGGGTAGTGCGCGCGAATCCAGCGCACGATGAAGTAGATCAGCGCCGGATCGGCCTCGCGGACGCTGGCGCGCAGCTCGGCGGGGCGCAGGGTGCCCTCCTCGATGCCGGCGAGGATGCGCCGGGCGCGTCGCTTCTCTTGCTGGAACGCCATGGGGTCTCCGTCGAGGCGGTTCGGTGCGTCGGTGCACCCACGGGCGCAAGGTAGCAGGTCGGGGCGGCGGCGCGCGGCGAAAGGCGACCGATGAGGCGGGCCGGGTGGAGGCGGCCGGCGCGGGGGCGGGGTGTGGGGGCCAAAAAGTGAAAGAAGTGCACGGTTCGGTCGAAAGTATGGCACGACCCCGTGCGGCTGGAGCTCAGCGGCAGTCGGCGGCGGTGCGGAAGATGCCGCGGGGGGTGAGCCAGGCGGTCAGCTGCAGCGCGTCGCCTTCGGGGTAGACGGCGAGGGCGGTCGCGTCGGCGGGGCCCTGGGGGGCGGCGGTGCGCCACACGCCCGCGGCGTCGATCAGGGCCGCGCGGCAGTCCGGCAGGTTGGCGCGGCAGTGGAACAGCGCGAAGCCACGCTCGGTGGAGACGATCCGGGGCGACCGGAACTGCTGATCGTCCCGCACGGTGATCTGCGGCGGGACGTTCGGGTTCTCGGCCGGCAGCACGCCGTAGGCCAGCCCGTTCGACGCCGTGCGGAATGCCAACCCCACCCGACCGAGGTGGACGGCCACGCTGACCGGGCCGTTGAGGGTCAGCCCGTCCTGTTCCCGGTCGCTCCATGTGATCTGAGCCCCGACGCGGACGTGGCGGAGGATGCCGCCTCCGGCCACGCCGGCGATGATCTCGAGCCCGTCGGCGGTCGAGGTCAGGCCGACGCCGGCCTCCTCACCCGCCCAGTCCATCTGTTCGGTGAGGGTGCGCACCGCGTCGAACTGAAGGTCCTCGGGCCCCGCGAAGGTGGCCAGGCGCAGGGCGCGCGGCGCGTTGACCTCGCCGACCGTGAACGCGACCGCCAGCTCGTCGCCGACCACCTCGACGCCAGGGATGCTCGGTACGCCGCCATCGCCGCAGCACACGGTGAAGCGCCGGCCGGGCTCTGCGCCGGCGGGATCCACGACGACGATCGAGGCGGGCCGCCGCTCGACGATGTGCCGGGCGACGACCAGCCAGCGCGCGCCCACGCGCACGATGTGGGGTGAGTCGAACGCGTTGTCTTCGCCGGGCGGGTACGTGCGCACGAGCCCCGGCGCGCGCACCTCGAGCACCCCCTGCTCGATCCAGGCGATGCCGAACCCGTTCGGGCCGCTGAGCACACTGGCTTCGGTGGCCGCCGCCGCCTCGACGGGCTCGGCCGCCTGTGCGGTGGGCGAGCAGCCGCGCTCGCAGCCGTCGGCGCCGCTCTGGTTGGCGTCGAAGAAGTGGTCGGCGCACTCGGACACGGCGCACTGGCCGTCGAGGCAGATGGACGAACGCACGGTCGGCAGCGCGGGGCATACCGCGTCGTCGTCCACGACGCCGTCGCAGTCGTTGTCCACGCCGTCGCAGAGCTCGGCGCGGCCGATGGGCGTCGGCACGCAGACCAACCCGCCATCGACGCAGGCCGCCCGGCCGGCGCAGGCGCCGATCTCGCAGGCGATGCCCATCTCGTCGACCGCGCCGTCGCAGTCGTCGTCGATGTCGTTGCAGGTCTCGTCCTCTGGAAGCACCTCGCCCTCGCACTGGGCACCCTCGCCGTCCACGCACCGGCGCTCGCCGGCGCGACACGGCCCCACGTTCTCGGTCCCCTCGGGGCCGGCGTAACAGATCCCCGGGTTGCAGGCGGCGTCGGGCGCCTGGGCGTCGGGTGACGCGTCCTCGGCTCGCGCGTCGGGCGCCGCGTCGGGCAGCGCCGCGTCGGGAGCGTTCGCGTCGAGCGATGCCGCGTCCGGCAACGCCGCGTCGGGCGCGCCCGCGTCGAGCGGTGCGGCGTCCGGCGATACGGCGTCGGGTGCTGCCGCGTCGGCGCTCGCCGCGTCCGTTCGGGCTTCGCCATCGGCCTCGACGCGCGCATCGCGGGCCGCGTCCTCGGCGCCGGCGTCCGGTGTGGGCGAGTCCGCGTCCCCGTCATCGCCGGCGTCCCCTGGACTCATCGCGTCGGTGTGTCCACCCCCGCCGGCGTCGACCGTGGCGGCCGCGTCCGGGCGCGGGACGCACAACCGAGCGAGGCAAACCGAGCCGGCGCCGCAGGCGTCGTCGTTCGTGCACTCGTCGTCGTCGAAGGTCGGGAGGCAGCCGGCCAGCAGCAGGATCGTGACGCCGAGCCCCCGCAGCCACGACGCCGGTCGCCTCTGGACGGCGGCGGCGCGCCGCGAGCCGTCGGTGGCGCGCCGGGTGGACGGGGTCAAGAAGGGCACACGGTCGTCATCCAACACCGATCATCATCGAAGCCGCTGCGCGCGGGGCGCCGGTGCGGGGGTCGAGACCCCGCCGCGCCGTCGGTCGAGCAGTGGGGACAGGGTGCCGGGATGGCGAGGCGCGCTCAACCTCGAAGGTGTCGGGGTGGAGGGTGGGGGGCGGCTGGGGAGGGCGAAAAGTGAAAGAAGTGTACGGTTGGGTTGGAAGTTTGGCACGACCCCGGGGGGGGCGCGGCCTGCGGGCGCCACTGTGGGTGAGGATGGGGGGCGCGGCGCGAGGCAAGGGCAAGGGCAAGGGCAAGGGCAAGGGCAAGGGCAAGGGCAAGGGCGAGGGCAAGGGCGAGGGAGCGCTGGGGTGGGCTGCAGCGCTCAGGTCAGCACGATGCGTTCGACCAGGGCGCCGATCTCTTCGGCGAAGCGGTCGACGCCGACGTTGGCGACGGCTTGGGGGTAGAACTTCAGGACGTGCTCGGTGTGGGGGCCGAGGCCCAGGGCGAGCAGCTCGAGGTCTTCGTGGGCCAGGTGGGCGACGGCGGCGTGCAGGTCGGCCTTGTTGCTGCGGCGGCCCTCGGGCAGGCCGTCGCTGACGACGACGAGCAGGCGGTGGCCGCCGGCGTGGGCCAGCAGCTGTTCGGCCGCGGCGAGCACGCAGGGGCCGTCGTCGTTGTAGGCGGGCTGGTTGTTGCCGCCGGGGCGGCAGCCGTCGACCTCCTGGACCATCGCGGCGATGTGGCGGCGGGCCTCGGGGCCCAGGGGCTGGCCGAAGTCGAGCAGCGGGATGACGACGTCCTGGAAGCCGTTGACCGCGAAGGGGATCTCGAGACGGTGCAGCGTCTCGGCCATCACGATGGTGCCCAGCACGGCGGCGGCGGCCTTCTGGCCCTGCATCGAGCCGGACAGGTCGACCAGCAGCGAGGCGGCGACGTTGCGGCGCTCCGGGATGGTGTTGCGCACCCACAGGCGATCGTAGCGGCGGGGGTCCGCCTCGTAGGCCATCACGCCGCGCAGGTCGACGCGGCGGCCGCTGGCGTAGCCGCGGCGCTGGTGCATGCGCACGCGGGGGCGCAGCACGTCTTCGAGGTGCTTGGTCAGCGCCTCGATCTGGTCGCGCACGCGCTCGAGCGCGGCCTCGTAGTTGTCGGGTGGGCGCCACTCGGCCTCGAGCGGGGGCAGATCGGGCAGGTCGGCGAAGTCGGCGATGTCGTCCGGTGACATGCGCGGCGGGGTGCGCTCGGCGCCCAGCGTGGCGGGGGCGTCGCGGCGGACGACGCCGTCGAGGATGTCGCGGGCGGCGCGGCCGACGACAGCGTCGGTGGCGACCGACGGGGGCAGGCGCGCGCCCAAGGCTTCGGCGACGAGATCACGCACGCCGTCGCCGTCGCGCACCCGGCGCGCGCGCTCCACGCGACCGTCCTGGCAGGCCAGCCAGGCCTCGACGGCCGCCAGGTCTGCCTGCAGCAGGCGCTCGGCGACCGGCGCGATGCGATCGCGCACCACCTGCCACACCTCGTGCGCGACGGCCTGCACCTGCTGCTCGGTCGGCGAGGGCAGCCAGCGCACATCGATGCGATCGGGCAGCACCTCGCACCAGTAGTGATCCTCGAGCGCGTCCTCGTCCTCGACGCTGCCGTCCACCGGCGGCACGCAGCGCGCGACGTACAGCCGCGCGGCGCGCGTCTCGGAGAGCGCGTCGATCACGCTCGGCGCCAGCGCCAACTGCAGCGGGCCGGTGATGATCTTGTCGACGATCAGCGGCTCCAGCGCCGCCGCGATGCAGAACTGCAGGAAGGCCGGCGTGCCCGGCTTCGGCTGCGGCGTGGCCTCCACGACGGCGCCGAACCAGGCGCGCGTGCCCGGGTAGCGTTCGGCCATCCAGCGCGACACGCGGGGGCGGTCGAGCGCCACCTGCAGCGCGTCGGCGGCGGCCCGGCTGGGGAAGGACAGCGGGAACAGCGGGAAGCGCGTCAGCGCGTGGTGGCCCACCTCGCGCGCGACGATGCCGGCGCACACGTCGGGGCCGTCGCGCTCGAGCGACGCCTGCGCGACGCGGATGACCCGCCGCTGGGGATCCCAGCCCCAGGCCTCGGCCACCTCGACGCCGACGCCGGCGTCCTGGCACAGCCCGGCCGCCAGCGCGCCCAGCGCCGCCGCATCGTGGGAGGGCGTCGCCACGCTCAGTGCACCGCCGCCGCGTTGGGTCGCGAGGCGCCGCTGCGGATCCCGACCTCCCCGCCTTCGATCCGCACGCGCCGAGCATCGGGCTGCTCGACGCCGATCCGGCTCGCTGCACCCATCCTCTCGTCGATCGCGGCGCGGGAAGCCGGCCGAAGGACTCCGCGTCCGGGGGGAGCGTCTGGACCGAGTGTCCGCATGGCGCTCGGTCGGCTCCACGACCCGGACGGCCGCGCGGTCGAGGCGTGCACGCTGGCCACGCTCAGTCCTCCTCGGCCGCGCCGAGGGTCCACGTCTCGGGGCCGATGCCCGCCGCGTCCAACAGCCGCACCACGATGGCGCGATCCTCGTCGCTGGCCACGCGCCCGACGTAGTAGCGCGCCAGCGCCGCCCGCATGTTCAGCACGCTGGAGTCACCGGCCATGGCGCGCCCCAGGTAGTCCATCAGCGCCAGCAGGCCGCGCCGCGTGAAGACGTAACGCTCCCGGCGCCGCCAGCCGAGGCGCGAGCCGCGGGCGCCGCCGTCGCGTTGGCCGGCGGCGCCCTCGAGCGCCGTGTGGAAGCGGGCCAACGCGGCGAGGAAGGCGTCGATGTCGGGCAGCGCCGCCAGCGCGCCGAAGGGGGCCGGTCGCGTCTCACCCAGGTAGGTGCGCCCGAAGACGGTGACCTCGGGCTGCTCGCCCAGCACCAGGAAGCGCAGCATCGCCCGATACTCCGCCTCGCCCGGCGCGTCCACGTAGCGATAGCCCCGCCAGCGATCCCGATAGGCCGGGCTCAGCGGCGACCGCCCGGCGTACTCGGCCGGGTTCATCGTCGCGAAGATGCGGAACGCCGGGTGAATCGGCTGGCCGCCCGGTCCGAGCACCGAGTTGTCGTACTCGGTCAGCACCAGGCTGGGCGTGCGCTCGAGCAGCGCGTTGAGGCGCTCCAGGATCTGCGGCTCGGCCAGGTTCAGCTCGTCGAGCACCACCCACCAGCCGTGCCGCATCGCCTCGATGATCAGCCCGTCCTGCCAGCGCCAGGGGTGCTTGTCGTCCTCGGCCTCCTCGCGCGGCACGAAGCGCCCCACCAGCTCGCCGGTGTCGGTCTGACCGTTCAGGTTGATGCGCACCAGCGGCTGCCCCAGGCGCAGCGCGAGGTATTGCACCACGCTGGTCTTCGACACGCTGGTCTCGCCCTCGAGCAGGCAGGGCTCGCGCAGCGCGACGCTCTCGGCGACGTGCAGCAGCGTCTCGGCCGTGCGCTGGTCGAGGCAGTAATGCTCGAACGCTTCGGGGGGCGGCACCAGCGGCGACAGGCGGGGCCGGCGAGGGAGCGTGACGTGCCCCACCCGCAGCGTGCCCTCGTTCTCGCCGATGAACGGGGCGCTCTCATCCGCGTCGCCCAGCGCCAGCCAGGGCCGCAGATCCACCGGCGGCGTCTCGACCTGCGCCGCCGCGGCGTCGGGCCGCAGCACGTAGATCCACAGATCGTCGTCGTCGTCGTCCCAGGCCTTGCGCAGCGCCAGCGTCTGGCCGGTCGTCTCGCGCACCCGCTCGGCGATGTACGCCACCAGCCCGATGGGCGCGCCGCCGTAGCGCAGGTGGGGATCGTCGACCTCCTCGGTGCTGACGCTGAACTCCTTGAAGTTCAGGCCGCGCAGCTCGGCGATCAGGTCGCCGTGATCCTTCGCGTCGGCGCAGTGGAAGGTCAGCTCCCAGTTGCCGCACGCGGCGGCGACGCGGCGCCGCAGGCCCTCGTCGGTCAGCGCCTCGGTGGGCAGGTCGATCAGCACGCGCGCGTCGCCGGTGGGCAGCGCGCGCGCCACCGGCGGCTCCATCTCGCGGCCGGTGAGATCGTCCACCACCCGGCCGACGACCAAGCGCACGGCGTCCACCACCGAGGCGCTGTCGGCGGCGTCCCCGACCGTGATCGTGACGCCCAGCGCGTCCGTGGGCAGCGCCTCGGTGCGCACCCGCGGGTAGCCCGCGGCGAGCAGCCGGTCGCGCAGCGTCGTCGCGGCCTCGGCGGTGTCCGCGCGCACGACCAGATCCCAGCGATCCGGGAAGTCGCCGGCGTAGCTCGCCAGCGTGCCGGCCGCGTGCGCGCCCAGCGGCAGGCGCACCAGCGGGCCGTCCTCGCTCAGGGGCGTCAGCGGATGCCGCGCGGGATCGACGTCCGCTTCGAACAGCAGCCCCTTCACCACCTCGCCCAGCGTCGCGAAGAGCGCCGGGTCGTGGGCCAGCGGCCCGGGCGCCAGCCCGAAGCGCCGCGGCGCCTCGGGATCCAGCGCCCGCGTCTCGACCGCCTCGAAGCCCGCCGCCTCGAGCCGCGCCTTCAGCGCGAACACCTGGGCGTAGTCGTCACCCTCGATGATCACCGGGTGCCGGGCGCCCGCCGACTCGCCGTCGCGCAGCGGCGCGTCGAGGTACAGCCACAGGTCGTTGTCGTCCTCGTCCCAGCGCTTGTGCTCGCGCGCCCGCACGCCCTCGAGGCGCGCCAGGAAGCGCACCACCTGCCGCGCGAAGGGCGACGCGCCGCCGTACTCGACGCGCGGATCCGTCACCCTCTCGCTCTCGATCTCGCAGTCGTCGAAGCCCAGGCTGCGCCCGATCTTCCTCAGCCGCTTGCCCATCGCCCCGTCGGGCGTGTGGATCTTCAGATCCCAGCGCTCGAAGCCGCCGTCGTCGCCCAGCAGCAGCTCGGCGTCGGCGCCCTCGAGCGGCACGACGTCGACCTTGGGCTGCAGCGGCTCGACGCACGCGACCAGCGGGCCCAGCGCCTCGAGCGGCTGGCCCTCGGCGTAGCGCAGCGCGCACACCTCGGCCTCGCCCTCGACCAGCTCGACCGTGTGGCCGGCCTCGGTCAGGTGGCGCTGGACCAGCTTGCCCAGCTTCTTGTGCGGCGTGATCAGGCGGACCAGCATGGGGGGCTCCGGCGGTAGCGAGGGCGCCACGATAGACGGCGCCCGCGCCACTGTCACCGGGTCAGGCGGTGGCCGGCTCCGTCGCGGGCGCCCGCTGGGCGGCCGGGCGCCGCCGGCGCGACAGCAGCGAGTACACCACCGGCACCACCACCAGCGTCAGCACCGTCGACGTCAACAGACCCCCGATGACCGCGATGGCCATCGGCGCTCGCTGCTCGCCGCCCAGCGACTTGGCCAGCGCGACCGGCACCATGCCGCCGATCATCGCCGCGGTGGTCATCAGGATGGGCCGCAGCCGCACGCGCCCGGCCTCGACCAGCGCGTCCATCAGCGCCCGCCCCTCGGCGCGCAGCACGTTGGTGTAGTCCACCAGCAGCACCGCGTTCTTGGTCACCAGGCCGATGAGCATGATCAGCCCGATCATGCTGAAGATGTTGAGCGACATACCCGCCAGCCACAGCCCGCCGAAGGCACCGACCAGCGCCAGCGGCAGTGACAGCATGATGGTGAAGGGGTGCACGAAGCTCTCGAACTGCGCGGCCAGGATCAGATAGACGAGCACGATCGCCAGCAGCAGCGCGGTCACCATCGCCTTCATGCTGTCCTTCATCGTCTCGGCGGGGCCGGCCCACGACGTGTTGATCGTCGCCGGCACCACCTTCGCCGCGAACCCCTCGATCTCGCCGACGGCCTCGCCCAGCGTCTTGCCGTCGAGGTTGGCCAGCACCGTCACCTGCCGCTGGCGCGCCGCCCGCTCGATCTGCGCGGGTCCCACGCCCTCGGTCACCCGCACCACGTTGGCGAGGTCGACCAGCTGCCCGGTCGTGGCGCGCACCTTGATGCGGTCGATGTCGGCGGCGCTGCCGCGCTGCGCCTCGGGCAGGCGCACCCGCACGTCGTAGCGCTCGCCGTCGATGGGCACCTCGGACACCTTCTCGCCGGCCACCAGCATGCGCACGGTCGTCGCGATGGTGGCCACCGGCACGCCGAGGGCCGCGGCCCGCTCGCGGTCGATCTCCAGCCGCAGCTCGGGCTTGCCGCCGCGATAGGTCGAGTCGATGTCGACGTAGCCGCCGGCCTCTCGCATGGCGTCCTGCAGCGCCGTCGCGGCGGCATTCAGCTGGTCGAAGTCGCCGCCGCGCAGGTCGAACTGCACCTCCTGGCCGCGGTTGCCGCCGCCCGAGATGGCCCGCACCGGCTCCACCGCCACCAGCGCCGGGCTGCGATCGCCGAGCTGCTCGCGGATGTGGTTGATGGCCTGCGTCGTCGTGTAGTCGCGGGCGTGCCGCTCGACGAGCGCGACGTGGATCTCGCCTTGGTTCACCTGCCCCTGCGCGCCGCCGCCGATGCTGGTGAGCATCGAGGTCACGCCGGGGGTGCGCCCGATGTCGCGGGCGAGATCGGCGGCGAAGCGCTGGCTGGCCTCGAGCGACGCGCCGGCGGGCAGCTCGAACTTCACCGTCAGCTCGCCGCGGTCCTCGGGCGGCAGGAACTCCTTGTCGACGAACTTCAGCAGGTAGATCGAGGACGCGAAGACGCCGATCGCCGCCAGCACCGTCAGCAGCCGATGCCGCAGGGCCATGCGGACCGTGGCCGTGTAGGCGCGCTCGACGCCGTCGAGCACGGCCTCGATCCACCGCGACACGAAGAACCGGCCGCCGTGCTGGCTCTTGAGGAAGCGCGACGACAGCATCGGCGTCAGCGTGAAGCTCACCAGCAGCGACACCGCCACGGCGAAGCTGACCGTCAGGCCGAACTGGAAGAAGAACCGGCCGATGATGCCCTCCATCACCGCCACCGGCACGAACACCGCGATGATGGCCGCGGTGATCGCCATGACCGCCAGCCCGATCTCGGCGGTGGCCTCGCGCGCGGCCTGGCGCACGCCCTTCCCCATCTCGAGGTGCCGGTGGATGTTCTCGATGACGACGATGGCGTCGTCGATCAGGATGCCCACCGACAGCGTCAGGGCCAGCATGGTCATGTTGTTGAAGGTGAAGCCCATGGCCTGGATGAAGGCCAGCGTCGCGATGACCGACGTGGGCAGGGCCACCGCGGCGATGAGCGTCGCGCGCCAGTCCCGCAGGAACAGCAGGATGATCAGCACGGTGAGCATCGCGCCGAACAGCAGGTCGAAGTTCACATCGTTGATCGACGCCTCGATGAAGACGCTGTTGTCGATGGCGACCTCGGCGGTGAAGCCCTCGGGCAGCCGGTCGGCGAGCGCGGCGAGCTTGTCCTTCACCGCGTGCGCGACGGCGACCGTGTTGGCGCCCGACTGCTTGCGCACCACCAGGCTGACCGCCGTGCGGCCGTCGAGGTTCGACGACGAGCGTGCCTCCTCCTCGGTGTCGGTCACCCGCGCGACGTCGCGCAGGCGCGTGGGCACGCCGCCGAGGGTGGTGACGGTGAGATCGGCCAGGGCGGCGGCCGAGCCCACCTCGCCCTTGGTCTTCACCGACCACTCGGTGAGGCCGGTGTCGATGCGGCCGCCGGGGATCTCGAGGTTCTGCGCGGCGATGGCGCGCGCGACGTCCTCGGGCGTCAGGTGGTACCAGGCCAGCTTGTCGCGCAGCAGCTCGACGTGGATCTCGCGCTCGCGCCCGCCGACGAGGTCGATCGAGCCGACGCCCGAGAGCGACTGCATCGCGGCCTTGACGACGTCGTCGGCCACCCGGGTGACCTCGCGCAGGGGCGCGTCCGCCGCCACCACCAGGGTCAGGATGGGGGCCGCGCCCACGTCGAACTTCTCGACGATGGGCGGCTCCAGATCCGCGGGCAGCTCGCCGAGCACCGACGACACCTTGTCGCGCACGTCCTGCGCGGCCTGGTCGATGTCGCGCTCGAGCTCGAACTGCACGATCACCTGCCCGACGTTCTCGAGGCTGACCGAGCGCAGGGTGTCGACGCCCGAGACGGTGTTGATGGCCTCCTCGAGCTTGTCGATCACCTTCGACTCGACGACGCCGGGATCGGCGCCGGGGTAGACCGCGGTGACCGTCGTGACCGGCAGGTCGACCTGGGGGAACAGGTCGACGCCGATGCGCGGGTAGGCCACGACACCCAACACGATGAGCGCGATGTTGAGCACCGCCGCGGTGACCGCGCGGTCGATGCTGACGTCGGCCAGCTTCATCGCTCGACCTCCGCGGCGGGCGTCGGCGCCGGCCGCAGCTCGACCTCGGCGAAGGTGCCCACGGGGATGTCGCGCGCGGCGTTGGGCAGCTCGGCCACGAGGGTGAAGGTGCGCGTGGCGGCCTTCACCTCGGGCAGCACCCGGGTGATGGTGGCCGTCTCGGTGCGGCCGAGGGCCGTCAGCGTCACCTGCAGCGTCTGGCCCTTGGCCACGCGCGCCAGGAAGGGCTCGGGCACGTCCACGCGCAGCTCCATGGGCTGCACCTGCGCCAGCTGCACCAGCGGCGCGGGCGGCGTCGTCGCGACCCACTCGCCGGGCGACTTCATGCGCTGCAGCACCACGCCGGCGAAGGGCGCCTTCACCTCGGCGTCGCGCTCGGCCTGCCGGGCCATCGCCAGGCCCACCTTGGCCAGCTCGACCTGGGCCGCGGCGGCCTCGGCGCTGGTCTCGGCGCGATCCACGTTGGCCTGCGGCGTCGCCTTCATCCCGGCCAGCTTGCTCATGCGATCCTGCTCGCGCGTGGCCGCGGCCAGCTGCACCTCGGCGGCCTTCAGCTGGGCGCGCGCGTGGCGCTGCTGCAGGGCCACGTGGGTCTCGTCGAGCCGGGCGATGGTCGCGCCGGCCTCCACGTAATCACCCTCGTCGACGGCGATGCTCTTCAGGATGCCCGCGCCCCGTGCGGCCACGGCCGACACGCGCGGCGGCTGCGTGACGCCGGTGAGGCGCAGCACGTCGAGCGCGGTCGGCGCCGCGGGCGGGGGCGCCGGCGCGGGCGCCGCGGCGGCCGGGCGGTCGGCGGGGGGCGCCGGCGGATCGCTCAGCGACACCTTGTCTTCGCCCTGGGCCGACGCGCAGCCGGTGAAGGCGGCGAGCGCCGCCAGCAGCAGCGCGGCGCGCGCGTCGGGCAGACGGTGGTTCCTCATCCTCGGTTCTCCTGGAGCGGCAGGCCGCTGGCCCAGCGCAAGCGGGCCAACGCGATGACGCGATCGAAGCGGGCGGTGTCGAGCCGACGCTGGGCCTGCGTGAGGGCGACCTCGGCGTCGAGCACGTCGGTGCTGGTGGCTTGTTGGGTGTCGAAGCGCGCGCGCTCGAGGCGGGCGGCTTCGGTGGCCTGCTCGACGGCGGCCTGGGCCACCTCGAGCGCCTGGTGGGCGGTGTCGAGCGCCAGGCGGGCCTGCGCGACCTCGAAGGCGACGCTCTGCTCGAGCCGCGCCTCGCCCTCGGCGGCGGCGCGCGCGAGGGCCTCGGCCTGGTCGACGCGGCGCGCGGTGCCGCCCCACTGGAACAGGTTCCAGCGCAGGGCGGCGCCCGCGTAGAAGGCGTCGGGCTGCTGCAGGCTGGAGCCCTCGGTGCGCGTGTAGTTGGCCAGCAGGCTGACGTCGGGGATGTACGCGGTGCGGCGGACCTTCACCCCGCGCTGGGCCTGCTCGACGCGGGCGCGCGCGGCCCGCACCTCGGCCCGGCGGCCCAGCGCCGCGGCGGCGTCGTCGTCGGGCGGGCCCGCCCACGCGGGCGCCTCGGTGGCCAGGGGCGCGTCGATCGGACCCTCGACCCCCATCGCCAGCGCGAGCGCGGCGCGGGCGCGCGCCAGATCGTGCCGCGCCGCCAGCTCGCTCTGCCGCGCCGCCAGCACCGCCACCTGCACCTTGAGCACGTCGTTGCGCCCGAACAGGCCGGCCTGCTCGTAGGCCGCGGCGGTCGCGGCGCGGGCCTCGAGGGCGCGCACGCCGGCCTCCGCCGTCTGCGCCACCGCTTCGGCTTGCCGCACGCGGAAGTAGGCCTCGACCACCTGCAGCTCGATGCGGCGCGCGGCGGCCACGCGCTGGGCGCGCAGCGCCTCGATGTCCCGATCGGCCACCTCGCTGGCGGCCAGGATGCCGACGATGGGCGTCAACGGCTGGGTGAGCGTCACGGCCACCGAGCCGGTGACCTGGTCGCGCACCGTGGTGTCGCCGCCGAGCGCCTGGGCGACCTGCGCGACGATCTCCTCGTAGGGCGTGGTGGGCGGGGGCAGGTTCGCCGGCCCGCCGCCGCCGCCGCCGCCCAGCGAGAGCGTCTGCTCTTCGTCCCAGACCAGGACGCTGGCCTCGGCGTCCAGCGAGGGCAGCAGGCGCGACCGCAGGGCGGCGCGATCCTGCTCGGCGGCGTCCACCTGGTGGGCCGCGGCGCGCAGATCCGGGTGGCTGGCGTGGGCGCGGGCGAGGGCGTCGGCCAGCGTGAGGGGCTCGGCGTGGGCGGTGAGGGCCAGGGCGCCGAGGGTGAGCCCGACGATCCAACCGAGGGTCGCGGCGCGGGCGCTCATCGGGCGGCCGCCCCGGCCAGGAACAGGCCCACCATCAGGGGCACCGCGTCGGACAGCGCGCCCTGCTCGTCGTCCTCGGCCCAGCGCATGGCGAAGCTGTGCATCACGCCGTCGAAAGCGAGGGCCAGCGTGCGGGCGTCGATGTCCGTGCGCACCTCACCCCGGGCCTGGCCCCGGGCGAAGAGATCGGCGATGCGCCGCTGCAGCGCCTCCCAGGGCGAGTGGGCGGGCAGATCGCGCTTGCCGTGGGGGGGCAGATCGGCGGGGCGCTCCTGCATCAGGGCGCGGATGAGGCGGCGGCTGCCTTCGGCGTCCCGGGTCAGGTGGCCGACCCAGCCGGTGAGCACCTGATCGGTGGTGCCCTCGACGGCGGGCAGGCGGTCGAGATCGCCCACCAGCTTCTCGACGAGGCGCACGCGCAGGGCGTGGGTGAGGGCGCTCTTGTTCTTGAAGTAGTTGTAGAGCGACGCCACCGAGTAGCGGGCCTCGCTGGCCACCGCCTCCATGGTGAAGCCGTCCGCGCCGGTGCGGAGGAAGACCTCCTCGGCGCAGGCCAGGATGCGTTCGCGGCGCCACTGGGCCTCTTCCTCGGCCCGCGTGGGGTGGTCGGACATGCTGGGTGCCTCCTGCGGGCCAACCGGGTGAATCGACGGCGCAGGGTACTGAAGACGAGTTCAGGATGTTTCACTCATTGTTCATTTCGTATGAAATCTGATTCAGATCAACGGCTTCCACGGGGACGGGTGCGCGGGGTCGTCATTCGGGCTATGACCGGGGGATGCGACGCGTGCTCCGAACCTGCCCGCTGTGCGAGGCCACCTGCGGCCTGGCGCTGACCCTCGACGGCGACGACGTGGTGCGCGTCGAGGGCGATCCCGACGATCCGCTCTCGCGCGGCTTCCTGTGCCCCAAGGGGGCGACGATCGGCGCGCTGCACGCCGATCCGGATCGGCTGCGCGCGCCGCTGATCCGGCGCGGCGACGCGCTGGTCGAGTGCACCTGGGAGGAGGCCTTCGCGGCGGTGGCCGAGGGGCTCGACCGGGTGGTCGCGGCCCACGGCAAGGAGAGCATGGGGGTCTACCTGGGCAACCCCAACGTACACACGCTGGCCGGGCCCTTCTACGTGCCGGCGTTCGTGCGGGCGCTGGGCACGCGGCACGTCTTCTCGGCCAGCACGGTCGACCAGATGCCGCAGCACCTGGCGTCGGGGCTGATGTTCGGGCACCCGGATCGCATCCCGGTGCCGGATCTGGATCGCTCGGACTGGCTGCTGATGCTGGGCGCGAACCCGGTGGAGTCGAACGGCAGCCTGTGCACGGCGCCGGACTTCCCCGGGCGGCTGAAGGCGCTGCGGGCGCGCGGCGGGCGGCTGATCGTCGTCGATCCGCGGCGCACGCGCACGGCGGACCTGGCCGACCATCACGTGGCGATCCGGCCGGGCATGGACGCGCTGCTGCTGTGGGCGATGGTGCAGGTGCTGTTCGCCGAGGGCCTGGTCGACCTGGGGGATCTGGCGCCGCACGTCGAGGGCGTCGAGGCGCTGCGCGCGCTGGCGGCGCGGTTCACGCCCGAGGCGGTGGCGTCGCGCTGCCGCGTGCCGGCCGGGGTCATTCGCGAGCTGGCGCGGGGGCTGGCTGCGGCCGAGCGCGGCTGCGTCTACGCGCGCATCGGCGCGCACACCACGGCCTTCGGATCGCTGGCCGCGTGGGCGGTGGGCGCGCTGAACGTGCTGACCGGCAACCTCGATCGGCCGGGCGGCTCGATGTTCCCGCGGTCGGCGCTGGGGCGGCCGCATCCGGGCGGGCAGGGGCGCGGCTTCGCGGTGGGGCGCTGGCGCAGCCGGGTGTCGGGGCGGCCCGAGGTGCGGGGCGAGGTGCCGACGGCGGTGCTGGCCGAGGAGATCTCGACGCCGGGCGCGGGGCAGCTTCGGGCGCTCTTCACGATCGCGGGCAACCCCGCGCGATCCTTGCCGGACTCGGCGCGGCTGGAGCGGGCGCTGGGCGGCCTGGACCTGCTGGTCAGCGTTGATCCCTACCTCAACGAGACGACCCGGTTGGCCGACGTGGTGCTGCCGCCGCCCGGGCCGCTGGCGCGAGCGCACTACGACGTCGCGTTCGGCAACCTGATGGTGCGCAACGTGGCGCGCTACACGCCGCCGACGCTGGCGGCCGAGGGGCCGGACGAGTGCGACATCCTGGCGCGGCTGACGCTGATCGCGTCGGGCGCGGGGGTGAAGGCGGATCCCGCGTGGGTGACGATGGGGGTGATGGGGCACCTGGCGAAGGGGGCGGCGGGCGGCGGGACGTCGGACGCGGAGATCCTGGCGGCGTCGGCGGGCGAGTCGGGGCCCGAGGCCATCCTCGACCTGCTGCTGCGCACGGGGCCTTATCCCGATCTGTCGCTGGACGCCTTGCGCGCAGCGCCGAGCGGCGTCGATCTGGGACCGCTGCGGCCTTGCGTGCCCGAGGTGTTGTCGACGCGCTCGGGGCGGATCGAGCTGGCGCCGACGCTGGTGGCCGACGACGTCGAGCGGCTGGCCGCGGTGCTCGACGAGGCGCCGCCCGAGGGCCTGCTGCTGGTGGGCCGGCGGCACCTGCGCAGCAACAACAGCTGGGGCCACAACGTGCCGCGGATGGCGGGCGGCACCAACCGCTGCACGCTGCAGATGCACCCCGACGACGCGGCGACGCGCGGGTTGAGCGATGGCGACGTCGCCGCGATCACCTCGCGGGTGGGGCGGGTGGAGGCGCCGGTCGAGGTGACCGACCGCGTGGCGCCGGGCGTCGTCAGCCTGCCGCACGGCTGGGGCCACGACGCGGCGGGGGCGCGATTGAGCGTCGCGGCGAAGTCACCGGGCGTGAACAGCAACCTGCTGACGGACGGCGCGGTGACGGATCCGCTGTCGGGCAACGCGAGGCTCAACGGCATCCCGGTGCGCGTCACCTCGGCCGTTTGACCGTGGCCGACAGCGTGGGCACCGCGTAGGCTGCGGGCGAACACGGCGCGGCACGGCGGCCCCGCGCCAGGAGCAAGATGCCCCTCCGCGAGCGCGTGCACGTCGTCTGGTCCATCGTGGCCGGCTGGTCCTTCACCTTCGTCTTCTGCGGCGTCGTCATCGTCAGCGCGACGGTGACGCTGGGGCGCTGCTGGCGCTGGCTGACGCCGCTGCAGGTGCGCCTCTGGAGTCGGGTGCTGCTGGGCATTCAGCGGGTGAAGGTGGAGTACGAGGGGCTCGAGCACCTCGAGACGCCGGCGATGCGCGTGGCCACGTTCAACCACACGTCCAGCCTGGATCCGATGCTGATCACCAGCATGTACCGGCGCGCCAGCACCAGCGCGATCAAGCGCGAGGTGCTGTACATCCCGCTGGTGGGGCTGGCGATCAAGCTGATGGGCTTCCTGCTGATCGACCGGAAGCGCGCGGGCAAGGGGCAGGGCACGCTGGCCGCCGCGGCCGAGCGCATGGAGCGCGAGAAGATGACCGTCTTCATCGCGCCCGAAGGCACGCGCAGCCCGGACGGGGCGCTGCAGCCCTTCAAGAGCGGCGCGCTGCGGCTGGCGATGGCGAGCGGGGCGCCGATCGTGCCGGTGGTGATCGAGGGCGCCTTCGAGCTGTGGCCGCGGGATCGCTGGGCGGCGATGCCGGGGGTGGTGCGGATTCGGATCCTGCCGCCGATCTCGACGGCGGGGCTGACCGAAGAGACGCTGCGGCCGTTCAGCGAGCGGCTGCGGGGGATCTACGTCGAGGCGCTGGGGGGGTGAGCCGGCGGCCTCACGTCGGCTTTTCGGTCTTGCCGTCGGGGCGGCGGGCGAAGCGCTCGGGCTTCGGGCCGTGGACCGGATCGTGGCGATCCCAGGGCCAGCCGCCGAACTGGGTGCGGCGGTAGTCCTGGTAGGCCTGCTGCAACTCGGCGCGGGTGTTCATGACGAAGGGGCCGTGGTGCGCGACGGGCTCGCCGATGGGGCGGCCCTGCAGCAGGAGGAGCTCGGCGCCTTCGGGGCCGGCCTCCAGTCGGCTCGCCTTGTGGGCGGTGACGTCGGCGCGGTGATCCTGCGCGACGGTGGTGCCACCGACGCTGAGCGGGCCGCCCTCGAACAGGTAGAGCGAGCGGTGGGTGCCCTCGGCGGCGGCGGGCAGCGTCCAGGTGGCGTCGGGGGCCAGGCGGATGCTCCAGATGGCGACGTCGGCGCCGGGCTGCGCGGCCCACGAGTTCGGCGGGGGCGCGGGCGGGCGGTGCTCGCCGTAGGAGCCGGCGAACACCTGCACGTGCGTCTCGCGGCCGGCGGCGTCCTTCTCGACCACCTTGGGGATGTCGGGGGCCCACAGCATGGTGAAGTGCGGGTCGACCATCTTGTTGCGCGCGGGCAGGTTGAGCCAGATCTGGAACAACTCCACGGGGTTGGGCTTCTCGGCGCTCAGCAGCGGGAACATCTCGGCGTGCAGGATGCCCTTGCCGGCGGTGAGCCACTGCACGTCGCCCTGGCCGTAGCGGGCGGCCGCGCCGAGCGAGTCGCTGTGGTCGAGGAGGCCGCGGCGCACGACGGTCACCGTCTCGAAGCCGCGGTGCGGGTGCTGCGGGAAGCCGGGCACCACGTCGCCGTGGTACATGCGCCAGCCGTCCTTGCCCTCGAAGTCCATGCCGATGTTGCGGCCGGCCAGCGAGGTCGCGGGGCCGAAGTGCGCGTTGCCGACGGGGTAGGCGTCGTCGTGGTGCACGCAGAACAGGAAGGGATCGCGCGTGGGCCAGGGGAAGCCGCGCAGGGGCACGGTGGCTTCGACGACGTCGCGGTGCAGGATGGGCGGGGTCGCGGTCACGGTCTTCGACTCCTCGGCGGCGCGCTTGGGGGTGCAGCCGGCGACGGCGGCGGCGCCGCCCGCGGCCATCAGCGCGATGCTGTCTCGGCGGGTGAATGGGCTCATGGCAGGGGAGATGCCGGCCGCGGGCCGCGGGTCGCCGCGCGGTTGACCGGGTGGGCGGGGTGACTCAAGGTGGCGCGATGGGACGCGCGCTTCATCTCGGGTGGGTCGTTGCGGCGGCGCTGGGCTGCTCGGCGGCGTCGGCCGGGCCGGACGCGGGCGCCGCGGCCGACGTCGCGTCGAGCGCCGCCCCCGACGCCGCCGCGCCAGGATCCACGGCGCCGTCCGCGGCGCTCGAGGTCCGCTGGCCCGGGGGCCAGACCACCCTTTCGCCGGCTCAGCTGGCCGCGCTGCCCGCCGTCCGCGCCACCGTCGACGATCCGAACCGACACGCCCGCGCGACCTACGCCGGCGCGCCGCTGATCGCGGTGCTGAAGGCCGCGGGCGCGGCGCCGACCGCCGACGCCACCGTCGTCTTCCACTGCGCCGATGGCTACGCGGCCCAGACGACCGTGGCGCAGGTGGAGCGCTTCGCCGGGCTGCTCGCCTGGCAGGGCGGCGACGGCGGGCCGCTGCCCGCGCTGCCCCGGCACGGCGGCGGGACCCTCGACCCCGGCCCCTTCTACGCGTTGCCCACGGAGCCCGGCGCGACCAACGCCCAGCACCCCTGGCCCTATCAGGTGCAGCGCATCGAGGTGGTGGCGCCGGTGGGGCGAGCGGGGCGCATGGCGCCGCCGGGCGCGCCGGCCGATGGCCCGGTGGCGCGCGGCTACCGCGTCTTCCGGGGCAACTGCCTCGCCTGCCACGCCATCAACGGGCAGGGCGGGGCGGTGGGGCCCGACCTGAACCAGCCGCTGAACGTGACCGAGTATTGGCGGCCCGCGCCGCTGCGTCGGCTGTTGGCGGATCCGCTGTCGGTGCGCGCCGGCTCCAAGATGCCCGGCTTCGCCCACCTCGGCGACGCCGCGCTCGACGACGTGCTCGCCTACCTGGCGTTCATGAAGGATCACAAGCTGGGCCCGACGCCCTGACCGGATCCGCGCGCCCACCGCGTCGAAGAGTCCGCCCGCGACGGTGTCGACCTCGGGCTCGAGACGACGAAGCCGCGTCGGGCAGGCGCAGCGCGCGACGTCGGCGGTCTCGTCCGGGCGCGGGCCGGCGCGGTCGTGGAGCTCGAGGCGCCGGTGAGCTCAGCCGTCGGCCTCGGCGCGCACCTGAGCCTGCCCGGCGCTGGGACCGGGCGGCGGGGTCGCGCGGGTGCGGACGACGAGGACCGGGCAGGGCGTCGCCTGGATGATCGCCTCGGTGAAGCTGGCGCGGAACAGCCGCGCGAGGCCGGCCGGGATGTCGGAGCCGATGACCAGCATCAGGGGGGCGACCTCGGTCACGCAGGCGGTCACCTCGTCGGCGACGGCGCCCAGCCGGAGGCAGAGCTCGGCGCGCACCCCGCGCCCCTCGACCAGGGCCACCAACGGCGCCATCTCGCGGGTGGCGTCCGCGCGCAGCATCGCCTCGGCGGTCATCGGCGCGTCGGCCCAGCTCGGGTGCACCTCGGTCTCGGGCCGCAGGCCGCTGCCCAGCTGCATCACGTGCAGCAGCACGACGCGCGCGTCGAGCCGGGCCGCCAGGTCGGCGGCGGCGGCGCAGATGTCGGCGGCGTGGGTGGCGAAGTCGACGGCGACGACGAGGGCGGGCGGCGTACTCATGGCGCGACGGTACGAGCGTTCGGCGTGGCCGGCAAGCCTCGACCGGCCCGCGCAGAACGCCCGCGGCCGCGACCCGAGGGGGCAGGCGGGCACCCACGGGCCGCGGCGCGGACGATGATCACGCCGGCGCGCTCAGGTGGCCCATGCCGTGGAGCGCCTGCCGGTGCGCCGGGGGCAGCGCGCCGCGCAGGATGGGCTCGAGCTCGGGGTAGGCGTCGGCGGCGGCCGCCTGGACGGCGGCCACGAACATGCGGACGGGGCCGAGGGGCTTGGTCTCGGCCAGGCGCGCGGTCACGTAGCCGAGCTGGTCCTGCTTCATGCCTTCCCAGTCGACCTCCATGATGCGCCGCACGACGGCCGCGCGGCCCTCGATGGTGTCGGCGACGCGCTGGGTGAGCGGCATCATCACCGCCTCCTCGTCGGTCAGGTGCGCCTCGAACGAGGGCGCCCACGCGTCGACGGCCAGGGCGAGCGCGTCGCGGTCGGCGCGCTCGAGCGCGGCCTCGAGGGCGGCCTGCAGCGCGTCCTCGCGGGTGTGGGCGGCGCGCAGGCCCGCGACGCGCACCGCCCCGTCGAAGCGGGCGTCGAGCAGCGGGAAGAACACCTGGTCCTCCTGGGCGGCGTGCACGGCGATGCAGCGCGCGAGGTCGGCGGCGCGCGCCCGCACCGTGTCGATGGACGCGCCGTCGAGGACGGCGGCGCGGAGCTGGGCGAAGCCCGCGCGCAAGGCATCGTGCGTCAGGCGCATGAAGGCGAAGGGGCGGACGGTGAACTCGGCGCTCATGGGGTCTCCTGCGGGTGGACGAGTCGTTTCTCGGCATCACGGGCCCAACGGGCCCTCACGCACGCGGTCGGCGAAGCCTCGGGTGTCGTCGAAGCGGCTGAAGCAGGCTGATCGGAGGCGGCGGGGCACGCCGTCGGGCGCCTCGCCGCAGCCCGTCGGGGTCGATCCGTCGCCGGCGTGGTCCCGCTCGGCCGGCGGGCCCTCGAGCACCGACGACTCACCCTCGCTGGGCGCGAAGGCGATCGACTGATCCAGACGGCGCTGGCCCACACCGCAGCGCGGAGCCGCATCATGTTGCACTCCTGCCAGCCCGAGCCCGTGGCGCGCGCATGTCATCGACGAGACGTCTCTCGGGTCGAGCGCCCGACCGGCGCGTGGCTCGCTCGAGGCATCCCCGGTCAGATGCACCGCGTGAGACTCGAGGGCCGCGGCGGCGGTGTCGGGGGCCAGTGTAGGCTGCGACGGCCATGGCAGGGAGACCGAAACCGGACAACGCGTGGTCGGATCCGGACACCCGGCGGGCGGCTCCTCGGATCCCTCGCGTCTCGCGCGCTGCGCCGCGTCGGTCGAAGCCGGCGCGGGACGTGACCGAGGGGAAGCTCGCTCGACGACCGCATCGCCCGCTCGGTGTCCCCGAGAGACCACGCGCGGCACCCGACGCGCCGTCCGGATCAGCGGGCGCCCACCTCGTCGAACAGGCCGCCGGCGACCGTGTTGACCTCGGGCTCGAGCCCCTCGAGGGCGTCGGCGCTGGCCTTGACGCTGGCCAGCAGGCGGGCGCTGCGGGTGTCGTGCAGCTTCATGCTCACCCGCAGGCTGCCGCCGAAGCGGATGATCTCGCCGGTCACCACGAAGTCGGCGCCGATGTTGCGGCCCGTCTCGACCTCGCAGGCGCCCTCGCAGGACGCGAGATCGGCGTCGGGAGGCAACAGCTCGAGGATGTTCTCGCGCGTCATCACGAAGAAGCCGCCGTCGGGCAGGCGCAGGGCGGCGTCGCGCACGAGGTCGGTGACGTAGGCGGCCTCGTCCGGGCGCAGGCCGGCGCGGTCGTGGAACTCGAGCACGGCGACCCGGCGCGGCGGGCCGGCGCGCTTGTCGGGGGGCGGCGCGACGGCCAGCGCGACCGGCGGCGCGGTGGTCGAGCCGGCCGGCGCGGGCGGCGCCGCGCGGGCCACCACGCCGGGCGCCGGCGGACCGCGCCAGGCGACCAGCGTGTCGCCCAGATCGCGCGTGAGCAGCGCCAGCGCCTCGGTGACCGCCTCGCTGATCGCCTCTTCGGTCGGCGCGGTTCGATACCAGGCGTACATCACCTCGTCGAAGGGCCGCTCGGCGTAGGACTCGACGTTGGCGACGCGCCCGTCGGCGCGGCGCAGCGTGCCGTGCAGGCGCACCCGCGCCGTGCCCCACTCGGGGTGGGGGACGGGCAGGAAGCCGAGGCCCGGATAGACGAAGAGGACGTCGAGGATGATCGTGCGCGCGCTGCGGGCCGTGATGTCGAGCGTGAGGTCGAGCTCCGCGTCCACCGGCGCGTTGAGCTCGGTGACCACCTCGTCGGGCAGCGACGCGGTGAGGAACCGAGCGAAGGCCGCGCCCAGACGTCGCGCGTCGTAGTCCGAGCCGGGCAGCCCGTTGACGACCAACGGACGCAGGCGCAGGCGCAGCGGGTGCTCGGCCTGCTGCGCGCGCAGCGTGACCCAGTCGACGTGGCCGTCGAGCCGCACGCCGGCCAGCTGCGGGGTGGCGCAACCGGCGGCCAGCAGGATCATCGGGAGGAGCGCGCGCATGCCGCCATGAAAGCCAGGACGCCCGGCCGGCGCAACCGCGCCGCGTCGTCTTGCCGTCGTGGGCGCGTCGGTCGCCTCGATCAGCTCGGCGGATCGGC
>JAUHXL010000040.1 GCA_030426945.1 bacterium | reverse complement strand
CGTGTCCGACGCGGTCTACTACATCGTGGACGGCACCGCCCGCGTCGAGCAGGCCGGCGAGGTGGTCGCCCACCTGACGGCCGGCGCCACCTTCGGTGAGCGCGGCGCGCTGTTCGACGCGCCGCGCACCGCCACCGTGACGGCGGCGACGCGGTTGTCGACCCACCGGGTGTCCGCGGCCGCCTTCGCGGCCTGGTCGCGCGCGCACCCCGAGGTGGGCGCCGTGCTGGCGACGCTGGCGGCGGTGCACTGCGCGCCCGGGGATGGCCCGACGACGACGGTGCATCGCGGCGCGCGGGGTGGCCACCCCTGCGTCGTGGCGATCACGCCGCTGTCGGCCGACGCGCGCTTCGTCGCCACGTTCGTCGACGCGCCCGCGCGGCCGGCGGCCGTGTTCGAGCGCGAGGACGACGCCACCGTGATCCTCGAGCGCGTCGACTTCGAGCGGGCCGAGGCCGGCGACGCCCGCTGGCTGGAGCACGCGGACGGCGTGCCGAGGCGGGTGGCGCTCGAGGGCGATCTGGAGGCGGCGCCGGCGCTGGCCGCGCGCGTGCGGCGCGGCCGCCGGTTGACGCGGGGCGAGATCGAGCGGTTCCGCTGGACGGGCGTGCTCGGGCCGCCGGCGCGGGGCCCGGCGCGGGTGGTCTGCGGGTGTGTCGGCGTGTTGGCGCGCGATCTGGACGCGCTGCCGGCGGGGTGGACGGCCGCCGAGATCGCGTGCGCGACGGGCGCGGGCACCGTGTGCGGCGGCTGCCGCCCGCTCCTCGAGCGGCGGGTGGTCGGCGTCGGGGTGCCCGCGGCCCTGCCCGACGAGGTGACGCCGGACGACTTCGAGGCGCGCCTCGACGCGCTGCGGCAGGCGGACACGCGCCACAGCCTGTTTGCGCCCGACACCGTCATGTGGCGCGTGTTCGGCGAGAACGTCGCGTTGCTCGGTGGGCCGCGCGGGCTACTGATGCAGTTCGCCCACCCGGCGGTCGCGCAGGGCCTGGTGCACCACGCCGGCTTCCTGAACGCGCCCGGCGACCGCTTCCACGCGACTCTGCAGACCATGTACGGCTTGGCCTTCGGCGACGGCGCGACGATGATGCGCCTCGCGCGCGAGGTGTTCGCGAAGCACGTCGGCGTCCGGGGCCGCCTGCGCGGGGAGGGGGGCGCGTTCGCCGCCAACCAGGTGCCGCTGCTGCTCTGGGTGGCGGCCACCATCGTCGAGACCACGGTGCTCGCCTACGAGCGGCTGGTCGAGCCGCTGACCCCCGACGACAAGGACCGGCTGGTCGCCGAGGCCGCCTTCCTGTTCGGGCTCTTCGGCATCCCCGAGGATCGCTTCCCGCGCGACTGGGCGGCGCTCGCGGCCTACGTGCAGGCGACCCTCGACGGCGGCGCGCTGCAGGTGGGCGACGACGCGCTGCGCCTGGCGAATGCCGTGCTGCGGCCCGAGAAGGCGCCCAGTGAGATCGCGTTCAAGGTGGTGCGGCCCCTGACGGCGCGCTGGCTGCCGCCGGCGCTGGCCGCCGCGTACGGGTTGCAGCCGGGGGCCGCGGGGCGCGCGGCGGCCGCGGCCACCGAGATCGCTTTGCGCGCGGCGGTGCCCCGGCTGTCCGAGGACGTGCGCTACAGCGCGGCGCGGCGGGCGGCCGAGCGGCGGCGCCGCGGCGAGCCGCCCGTCCCCGAGGACGGCGCCACGCTCGAGCGGCTGCTCGCCGTCGCGCTGGGGGCGAGCGGGCGCGGGTCGGTCAGCCGTTGATGAGGGCGTCGAGCTCGCTGCGGCTGGTGACGATGCGGTTCACCAGCCCGTAATCCTTCGACTCCTCGGCGGTGAGCCAGAAGTCGCGATCGCTGTCACGGCCGACCTGATCGAGATCCTTGCCGGTCGCCTCGGACACGATCTCGTTGTACCGCCGGCGCAGCTTCACGATCTCCTTGGCGGTGATGTCGATGTCCGACGCCTGGCCGCGCGCCGCCGTGGACGGCTGGTGCAGCAGGAAGCGCGCGTTGGGCAGGCTGACGCGCTTGCCCGGCGGGCTGCCGAGGAAGATGAGCACGGCGGCCGAGGCCACCACGCCGTTCGCGACCGTGATGATCGGGCAGGGCGAGAAGCGGAACAGGTCGTAAATCGCGAAGCCCGAGTCGGCCGAGCCGCCCGGCGAGTTCACGAAGACCGTGATCGGCGCCTTCGGATCCTTGCGCTCGAGCAGCATCATCGTGGTCGCGATGCGCCGGTAGAGCTGGTCGCTGACCTCGTCGGCCACGATCAGCGTGCGGGTGTCGAGCATCTTGGCCGCGAGCGCCACGGCCTCCTTGCTCTCGGCGCCGCCGGGCAGGTCGTCACGGTCATCGTCGTCGTCGTCGAAACGCCACATGGTGCGTCCTCCAATCGAGTGAGCGGGTGGACCATACCGCCGCGCCGCGCCGGATGCGACCGCCGCGTCACGAGGATGAGCGCGGCGGTTCGGACGTCGCGTCAGGGCCGTTCGAGATCGAGCGGGACGACGGCGTCTTCGGGCACGGGCCCCAGGATCGACGCGGCTTGCCGTCCGTACAGCAGCGCGGCGAGGCGGATGTGGATCTCCTCGTCCGAGGCCGCCGGGTGCTTCTCGCGCAGCCAAGCGCGTTTGAGCGCGCGGGCGTCCGCGTTCATCCGGCACATCTTCAGAAAGCGGTCGGCCGGCGACATCTCGCGGAGGTGCCGCAGGTAGCGCTCGCGGGCTTCGGGAGTGGTGTCCTCGAACATGCCCGCAGTCTCCCGGTGGCGCCGCCGCGGCGCAAGTGGGCGCTCGTCTACTCGCAGGTGTTCGCGGCGCCGGGGGTGGGCGGGGCGACGAAGGTGAAGTCGGCGCCGTTGTCGTCGGTGTCGGCGCCGTCGGGGCAGCGGACGATCGCGCCGTCGCCGGCGTCGGCGGGCGCGGGCTGCCCCTCGCCGACGCCCGCCATGGCGCCCTCGTAGGCGACGCCGTCGAGGGCCATGTCGTCGGGGCCCAGCAGCACGACGCCGTCGGGCGCGCCGTTCTGGATCTGGCCCGGCAGGGGCACGCGCACGGCGCCGGCAGGCACGCCGGGCAGCACGCTGGCCGCGCCGACGACGACGAAGCCGCCGGCGGGCACCTCGGCGTCGCCGAGGTCGATCTCGCTGTACGCCTGGCCGTTGCTGCCGTTGAACAGCACCAGCGTGTGGCCGGTGAGCCGCAGCGGGCGGCCGGAGCCGTTGAACAGCTCGAGGAACTCGGGGCCGTCCTCGCCGGGCTGGTCGTAGTCGATCTCGTTGATCACGAGGCCGCTGATCGCGTCGACCACCGTGATGTCGAGGACGGCCTCGAGGTTGTCGAGGCGGCCGATGAGCGTGCCGGTGGTCGCCTCGTTCGCGACCGTGATCTCGAAGGTCACCCGGCCCTCGCCCCAGGGGATGAAGACCGAGCGGGGCAGATCGCTCAGCGCGCCGCTGGGCGTGAGCTGCACCTGCCAGCCGTCCTCGGGCGCGGGGCGGTCGGCCACCAGCGTCACCTCGACCGTCTCGTCGACGCCGACGACGATCTCGGCGGGCTCGAAGCGCAGCGACGTGGGCGGCGCATCCTCGGGCAGCAGCGTCACGACGGCCTCGGCCGCGCCGCGCTCGGGGACGGACGCGGTGACGGTCACGTCGAGGGGCTCGGCCACGGGCCCGTTCAGCCGCAGCGCGACCAGGCCCGACGTGGCCCCCTCGGCGACCACCGTGGGTCCGTCGGCCGAGAGCGGTCCCGCCGGGTCGAGCGCGATGTCCACGGCGAGGCCGCCGGCCTCGGCGGCCGACGACAGGCGCACGCTCAGCAGCCGCCCGTCGAGGCCGCGGATCAGGCCGTCGCTGCCCGCCCGCACGAAGGCGCGCGCGGGCTCGAGGGCCACGACCACCGGCGGCCCGTCGGCCACGTCCTGAGGGCCGCGCGGCTCCAACTTGCTGTCTTCGTTGGCGAATCGCAGCACGCCGATGATGGCCTGGAAGCGGCTGCCGACGGCCGGCAGCGCGTCCATCGCGTACAGGAAGTCGTTCACCCGCAGCCCGCCGGTGACGACGAACGCGTTGGTCGGATCGCTGTCGCCGGGGCCGGCCGGCGGGTTGACGCTGAGCACGTCGACCTGCTCGACGCGCACCAGCACGGCCTCGTAGTCGTCGGCCAGGTCGCCGCCGGTGCGCACCATCGCGGGGTCCACGATCACCGGGACGGGCACCGCGACGTCCGCCTCGAGCACCTCGAAGTGGCTGACCTGTGCGATCTGCCGCTGGCCGAAGAAGTCACTGGCCGTGCCCGACACCGCGACGCGCTGCCCGGGCGCCGCCCCGACCTCGACGCTGGCGTTGCCGGTGTAGACGTAGACGCCCGAGAAGGGCACCCCGCGGTAGCCGGGCTGGCCCGCCACCGCCTGCAGGAAGAAGCCGGCGCCCTCGGGGGCGACCGCGGTGATCACGCCGCGCACCTGCGCCGGCGTGTTCGCCGGCACCATCCCGTCCTTGATGTCGTAGATGCTGACGCTGCACGCGCGCCCGCCCAGGTTCGACTCCTGCGGGCACGCGTCGCACACGTCGCCCAGGCCGTCTTCGTCGGCGTCGTCCTGCTCGGGGTTGGCGTCGTCGGGGCAGTTGTCGGCCACGTTGTCGACGCCGTCGCCGTCGAGGTCGTCGAGGTCGATGGGCGCGCAGTCCTCGGTGTCGGCCTGCAGCGGGCAGGGATCGCAGACGTCGCCCACGTCGTCGCCGTCGCTGTCGGCCTGGCCGCCGCCGTCGATGGGGCGCACGGGGTCGAAGACGGCGGGGCACAGGTCGTCGGCGTCGGGCACGCCGTCGCCGTCCGCGTCGCCGGCGACGGGGCCGTCGAAGGTGCCGAGGCGCTGGGGCACGCAGGTCGGCTCGCCGGGCGGCGTCCCGCAGAAGGCCAGGCCGTAGCTGTCGCGGTTGGCGCCGGACAGGGCGGCGTAGTCGTAATCCGTGTCGGCCCGCAAGCAGAGGCGCTTGGGCACCTGGCACAGGCCGCCGGGCAGGGCCTCGCAGCCCGCCTGCGCGGTGGGCAGGTCGCCCATCACGTCGGCGTCGCCGAACAGGGGCTTGCCGGCGCGCAGCACCAGGGCCGTCTCGCCGGGGCCGGCCTCGAGCACCGCGCGCCAGGGATCGTCGTCGGGCGCGTCGCCGGCGGCGAAGATGGCCACATCACCCCAGCGCCCGGGCGCCAGCACGCCGATGGCGTCGTCCATCGCGAAGGCGCGCGCGGCGCCCAGCGTCGCCATGCGCCACAGGTCGCGGCTCTCGAAGAAGCCGCCGTAGTGGACATCGTTCAGGTAGGCCGCGCAGGCCAGCTCGCGCTGCATGTTGACGCTGCCGCTGGCGGTCCAGTCGGTGCCCAGCGCCAGCTCGACGCCGAGCGCCGCGTACAGGGTCACCGGGGCGGTCATGCCGTACAGCGAGACGTTCGAGCGCGGCGACCAGATGACCGCGGTGCCGTCGGCCGCCATGACCGCGGCGTCGGCGGCGGTCAGGCCGACGGCGTGCACGAAGGCGCCGTTGCCCGCGGTGACGTCGATCCCGTCGCGCGCGGCGCTGCTGAGGCAGAGGAACTCGTTGCGCGCGGCCTGGTTGATGCCCTCGGCGACGTGCGGCATGTACGCCGCCTCGTTCAGCACGTTGCCGCCGGGCAGGTCCGGGTAGCGGCAGTCGTTGGTGCGCACCTCGCCGCCGCTGTCGCCGAGCGGGAAGGTCTCGTAGTCGACGGCCGGCTCGCCCAGCCCCTCGTTCTGGTTGCCGCGATCCAGGTTGCGCAGCAGGCCGTCGGCCGCGCCCGAGCCCGAGAGGCTGGTGGTGCCGGTGACGAGCTGGCGCAGCTCGCCCCAGGTCACCTGCGCGCCGTTGGCGCCGCCGGACACCGAGATGCGCGTGTGGCCGTTGTTGCCGCGGCGCCAGTCGTGGCGATGTTCGAAGCGCTCGTCGCCCCAGTCGCCGGGGTCGTTCTGGGTGAAGGTGATGTGGTCGTGGGCGTTGATGAGGCCCGGCGACACGACGGCGTCGGGGCAGGTGACCTCGGTGGCCGCGGCGGCCGAGGGGGCGCCGCCGCAGTCGCAGGCGGCGCACTCGATGCGGCCGTTGGCGCCGATGACCACCTCGCCGCCGCGCAGGGCGGCGTCGGGCAGCAGGATCGTGCCGCGCAGGCGCAGGGCCGCGTTGCCGGCCGAGGTCACCGCGCAGGTGCGGCCCTCGATGGCCGGCAGGGCGCCGCAGTCGACGACGCCCGCGGGCGGCGCGCCGCCCATGCCGGGCTCGCCGCCCACGCCGGGCTCGCCGCCCACGCCGGGTTCGCCGCCCATGCCGCCGCCGACGCCGGGCTCGCCGCCCATGCCGCCGCCGACGCCGGGCTCGCCCCCCACGCCGCCGCCGACGCCGGGCTCGCCGCCCATGCCGCCGCCGACGCCGGGCGCCCCGCCCATGCCGCCGCCGACGCCGGGCTCGCCGCCGGCGTTCGGCTCCCCCCCCTGACCGGGCAACCCGCCGACGCCGGGCTCGCCGCCCGCTCCCGGCTGGCCGCCCGCGCCGGGCTCGCCGCCGGCCCCCGGCGCGCCGCCGGCGCCCCCGTCGAGGCCGACGCCTGCGTCGCCGATCGGGCCGCCGTCGCTCGTGCCCCCGCCACCACCACCGAGGCAGCCCCCCAGCCCGACGGTGAGGGCGACGACGAGGACAGCAGAGAGACTTCGCTTCATGTTCCGCTCCCAGGCGATGCGCCGCGGAAGCTAGCAGAATCGGGGGCCGCGGCTCCACGCGCGATCACGGTGCCCCATCGAGTTTGCCCGTGCGCTACAAAGGCGACATGAGCACGCCCACCCTCATCTACGAGACGCTGCACGGCAGCCGCGCCTACGGGCTGGCCCGCGCCGACAGCGACCACGACTACAAGGGCGTCGTGGTCGGTCCGCCCGCCTGGTACTTCGGCTTCCGCGGGGGGCTCGAGCAGGTCGAGCTGGGCAAGGATCACGTGCGCTTCGAGCTGCGCAAGTTCGTGCGGCTGGCCGCGCAGGGCAACCCGACGTTGATCGAGCTGCTGTTCACGCACCCCGACGATCGGGTGGTCGTGACGCCGGCGGGTCAGCGCCTGCTCGACGCCCGCGACGCCTTCTTGTCGCGGCGGGTCGAGGGCAGCTTCGGCGGCTACGCGCTGCAGCAGCTGAAGCGCATCCGGACGCACCGTCGCTGGCTGCTCGAGCCGCCGAAGGCCGCGCCGACGCGGGCCGACTTCGGGCTGCCCGACCACCTGAAGATCCCCAAGGACCAGCTGGGCGCGGCCGAGGCGCTGATCGAGCGGGGCGAGCTGGGCGCGCTGCCGGCCAACTTCCTCGACGTGCTCGACCGCGAACGCAGGTACCGCGGGGCGAAGCGCACGTGGCAGCAGTACCGGCAGTGGCTGAAGGGGCGGAACCCCGCGCGGGCGGCGCTCGAGGTGAAGTACGGCTACGACACGAAGCACGCGCTGCACCTGGTGCGGCTGCTGACGATGGGCGCCGAGATCCTCGAGACCGGACAGGTGAACGTGCGGCGGGCCGATCGCGAGGCGCTGCTGGCCATCCGCGACGGGGCGCTGAGCTACGACGACCTCGAGGCGCGCGCCGAGGCGCTGCACCAGCGGGTGCGCGCCGCGGCGAAGACGTCGTCGCTGCCCGCCGAGGCCGACGAGGACGCCCTCGACGCCCTGTGTGTGTCCATCATCGAAGAGGTGCTCGCGTGCTGACCGCCGATCTCGACCTCGCCCGCCGTTTCCTGAGCGCCTGCCCGCCGCCCGGCCGGCTGCTGCTGTGCGCCGTCACCGGGGCGCACATCTACGGTTTCCCGTCGCCGGACAGCGATCTCGACCTGAAGGGCATCCACCTCGCGCCCACCGACGCCTTCCTCGGCCTCGACGACGTGCAGGTCAGCTTCGACCGCACCGAGGACTTCGAGGGCGTCGAGTGCGACGTCACCACGCAGGAGGCGCGCGAGGCGCTGCGCCTGCTGCTGCGCGGCAACGGCAACATGCTCGAGCGGGTGCTGTCGCCCCTGCAGGCGGTCGCGCCCCCGGACGGGCTGCAGGATCTGGCGCGCGGCGCCGTGTGCGCGCGCTTCTTCCGCCACTACGCCGGCTTCTTCCGCGGCCGGGTGCGCGAGATCGAGAAGGCGCCGGCGCCCATCGCCAAGAACCTGCTGTACGCCTACCGGGTGGCGCTCACCGGCGCGCACTTGCTGCGCAGCGGCGAGCTCGAGACGGACGTGAACGTGCTCGCGCCGACCTACGGCTTCGCCGAGGTGGCGGAGCTGGTGGCCTTCAAGCGCGAACAGGGCGAGAAGTCGGCGTTGGACGCCGCGACCGACGCACGGCACCGCGCCAACCTGCCGCGCCTCGAGGCGCTGCTGGTCGAGGCGCGCGACGGCACGACACTGCCCGACGCGCCGCCGAACGCGGAGGCCCTGTCCGACTGGCTGGTGCAGGTGCGCCGCGGCGCCCGGTGAGAGCGCCGCGCGGCCCTTGGGTCGAATAGTGTAAAAGTAGTCCAGTTCGTCCGTTTGTGTGGCACGACCCCGTGGAGGCCCCGCGGGTGTCAGGGGCGGGGGACGAACGTCCAGCCGTGGGTGATGACGGCGAAGTCTTCGAGGGCGGCCGCCGCGCCGTCGTTGTGGACCAGCAGGGTCCAGTCGCCGCTTGGTTGGGGGCCCATCAGGCCCGCGGCGTCTACCACGAAGTGGCCGGGCCAGCGGTCGGCGTCGGGGCCTTGGCCCAGGTCCACCTCGTCGCCGCTCGGCGCGCGGAGACGCAGCGAGAGGCCGTCCAGCCCCTCGCCGGCGATCCGGACCCGAACCGCCAAGTGATCGATCATCTGCCCGGCCTGCGAGACGGTGTGCGCCGACGCGCCCGCCGGGAGCGGGACGGTGGCGAGCGCCGGTTCGCGCAGCGTCTGCATCCAGGCGGCGTCGGTGGGCAGCTCGAAGGCCCGCAGCCGCTCGCCCCCCACCACCAGCTCGTCGACGCCGTCGCCGTCGATGTCGAACAGCGCCGGGGCCGACGCGCCCGGGACCGAGAGGCGGAGCGGCTCGGCGAACGTGAAGTCACCTCGGTTGGCGAACACGAGCGCCGCGTCCTCGCCGCTCGAGGCGGCGACGAGATCCACGTCGCCGTCGCGGTCGAGATCGGCGGCGAGCAGTCCCCGGATCTCGGACGGCGCGTCCCCGGCGTAGGTCCGCAGGGGCGCGCCGTCGTCGCCGAACTCGTAGTGCTCGACGCGTCGCTGGACCGCGCGCATGGCCACCGCCTCGGCACGACCGTCGCCGTCGAAGTCGGCGACGGCCACCGTCGCGTTGGCCAGCAACGGACCGAGCGCGAGGGGCGCGAACTGCCGGGGGGCGGTCTGGAACGCGACCCCCCACTCACGCGCCCCGGCCAGGACGAGGTCGAGACGCCCGTCTCCGTCGACGTCGTGGGCCGTCACCAGCCCGCCGGGTGAGCCGGGGATCCGGACCGCCTGGGGGAAGGCGCCCGCGCCGTCGCCGAACAGGACGACGCCCTCGCCGGTGTCGACGTCGCGGGTGATCAGGTCGGCCGCGCCGTCCTCGTCCACGTCGGCCACCCCGACCCCGTCGGGCCGGAACCCCACGTCGAGCTCGCCGGCGTCCACCAGCGCGTCGTTGACGTTCAGGGTGAACACCCGGATCTCCGGGAGCGCCTGGTTGCCCTGGTCACGCCGCTCCACCACCAGGTCGGGTCGCCCGCTGCCGGTCACGTCGCCGAAGCCCCCGCTGCCGAACGCATACAGTCGGTGCGGTCCGAAGACGAACGCGTCGCCCTCGTTGAGGTAGCTGCCGACGTCCGTGGTGCCGCTGAGCACCAGCACGTCGAGGTCGCCGTCGCCGTCGAGGTCGGCGGGGAAGAGGCGGTCCAGCTCGACGGGGCCCAGGTCGCGCTGGGGCCCACCGTAGCGAGGCGTCGGCACGCCCCGAATCAGGTAGCCGTCGCGCTCCAGCACGGCGAACAGGTCGAGCGCGCCGTCCTCGTCGAAGTCGGCGACCCGCACGCCCACCAGGCGCTCCTCTTCGTCGATCTCCGGGCGCAGGGGCGGACTCAGGTCGAGCGTCTGCGCCGTCGCGTAGGCGGCGTCGCCGTCGCCCCAGTAGACTACGAGCTCGAGCGCCTGGCCCGTCGAGACGACGATGTCCAGCCACGCGTCCCCGTCGAGATCGGCCAGCTCCACCCCGTTGGCGCCCGTCCGCCCCAGCACCCGCGGGGCGCGGAAGGTCCCGTCCCCCCGACCGAAGTAGACGCGCACCTCGCCGCCGGTCCGGTTGGGGGCGACACCACCGACGACCACCACGTCCGGCGCGCCGTCGCCGTCGAGATCGCCCACCGCCGAGTCCTCGGGCGGTCGGGTGGTGGAGGGCCAGTCGTCCCCTTCGAAGGCGCCCTCGAGGATCGTGAACCCGCCCCGCCCGTCGCCGAGCGCCACCGACAGACCCGAGTACAGGTCGAGGTGGCCGTCGGCGTCGAGGTCGGCGATGCCCAGGTGGTAGCGGTTCGCGCCGGGCATCACGAAGGTCTCGCTCCGGCCGTCCGACCACCGGATCGTCACCAAGACGTCCCCTCGCGAGAACCAGGTCAGCACCAGGTCGGCGGCGCCGTCGCCGTCGAGGTCGGCGGCCTGCGCGCCGGCGTAGCTCTGGTTCTCGGCGACCTGCGCGGATCGCAGCCCGAAGGCCCCGCCGCCCCGGCCCAGGCGGATCGAGAGCTGCGGATCACCGAAATCGGCGCCGCCCACCGACGCCAGGTCGAGGTGCCCGTCGCCGTCGAGGTCGGCCACAGCGACGCCCACGGGGGACGTCTCGGCGGCCAGGGTCTCGCGCGCGAAGGCGCCCGCGCCGTCCCCCCGCGCGATCGTGATCGTGTTCGACTCGGGGTTCGGCGCCACCACGTCGAGGTGTCCGTCGCCGTTCACGTCCAGCACCCGCGCGCGGGTCATCCGCAGCTCGCCCACGCGCGCGACCCGCCCGAGCTCGACCCGGGTCGCCCCGTCGAGGTCGAAGGCCCGGGTGCCGGTCGCGTACACCTCGCGCATGCGCACGTTCGGACCGGTCCCGCGGGCGTCCTCGAGGACCAACGACTGGGTGTCCGACAGCGCTGGCGGCACCACCAGCGTAGGCGACGAGGCCTCGACGCGGCCCCTGAGCGCGCCGCCCACGCCTCGCGTGGCGACCGCGGTGGCGCCCTCGATCAGGCGACCGGCGAAGCCCTGCAGCGCGGGCCGCTCGAAGGCCTGCAGGACGCCGTCTCCGGTGCGCGGCGCGCGCGTGCGGGGCAGCGCCGAGAGGCAGGGCTGCCCGACCGGACACGGCGTCGTCGCCCGGTTGATGCCGAACGCGATCTGGGCGGCGCCCCCGCCGGGCGACGGGTTCTCGGCGGCGAAGACGGTCAACGCCGGGTCATCCGGGAACAGGCCGAGCGTGGGCACGCGCAGCCGAAGCGCGCGGCGCCCCGGATCGCCTGGATCCCGCGCTTCGGTCAGCACCGTGGCCTGGTTGGGGCCGAGGCGCCAGGTCGTGTTGTCGAGCACGCCCGAGGCCTCGACGTCGAGCTCGACGAAGCCTTCGGGATCGGGCTGCCCGTCGACGAGGGACTGCACGAAGCCGCGGGCTGACACGTGGTCGATCGACGGGATGGGCGCCACCACGTCGAGGATGAGCGCGCGCTCCGATGCGCCGTCTCCGCCGACCACCGGGAGCGGGGTCACAAGGCGCACCGGGTAGCTGCCGGCGCGGCCCACGACGAGCTCACCCAGGTCGGCCAGGTCGGCCACGCAGGTGGTGGCGCAGCTCTGCGCGCAGGCCCCGTCGGCTCGGCAGCCGCCGTCCGCGTCGGCGCGGCACGCCGCGGCGCCCGCGGCGACGCAGGTCACGGTGAAGTCGCCCACCTGGAGCAGCGCGTCCGCCGGCAGGCCGACCCCCTCGACGATGATCGGATAGGAGGGCGGCACGTCGCGCGACGACAGGGCCTGGATCTGGCGCGGCGCGATCGAGGACAGCGTCGGGCGCGGCCGGGGGAGGAAGGTGCCCAGGTCGATCACGGCGCTGCCCACCGCGCTGCGGTTGCCGGCGAGGTCGCAGAAGGCCCAGCACACGCGCTTGGCGCCGAGCGCCTCGCTGAGGGTGATCGCGGTGATCGGCGAGAAGGGCGCGAAGCCGGCGTCGCCGCAGCTCGCCGCGCCGCACTCGGCGCCCGCCGCGACCTCCCAGAACCGCATCGAGTCGGGGGCGGTGTCGCGGATGGTCACGCCGACCTGGCGGTCGTTCACCGTGACGCGCCCCTCGGCCAGCGTCACGACGCCATCGTCCGGCGCCTCGCGGTCGAGGACGACGGTGCGCAGGATCGGCTCGGACGTGTTGCCCGCCGCGTCGCGGACGACGAAGCGCAGGGTCTTCGCTCCATCCCCGTCGGTCAGCGTCACGTCGGCGGGGGGCGGCTCGAAGGCGCCGGCCGCCTCGAGGTCGCCCTCGATGAGCAGGGTCAAGCCCGGCTCGGGCAGGTCGACCTCCAGCTCGACCTGACGGGCGCGCACCTCGGGGGCGCCGCGTGAGCGATCGGCGTCGGGCGCCGGTCGGACGACCGGCTCGTTCGGGGCCTGGGTGTCGAGCTGGAGCGCGTTGGACTCGATCGCCGCGGCGGTGCGGTTGCCGGCCGCGTCCTGCACGCACACGAAGAGGCTGCGGGCCCCGTCGCCGGGCCCGAGCACGAACGGGAACTCGCCCTCCGCCGGATCGTCGTAGCGCGCGTCGGCGCAGTCCTGGGGCGCGTCCGCCAGCGCGCTGGCGACGGCCCCAGCGAGATCGTCGTCGACCTCCAGCGTGACCGTCAGGACCGGATCGCGGATCGAGTCGCCCTCGTCTTCGCCGCGGATCGCGAAGGCGCGAACCGTCGGCGGCTCGGTGTCGTGGATCACGTCGACCGTCGCGCGCTCGCTCTCGTTGCCCGCCGGATCGACGCAGCGCACGCCGACCGTCCGCCTCGCGGGCGCGCCGCCGAGGGGCACCTCGACCCGCGCGCGCCACCGCACCGGGGGTCGGGCGACCCCGTCGACGTCGATCGCCAGGGTCAGCGCCTCGCTGGGGTGCAGCGCGTCCGCGCAGACCACCTCGAGGTCGATCGGCCCGGCGTCGGTGTGAAACCCGTCGCCGGCGCGGAGCCCGATCACCTCCGGCGCGGTGGCGTCGTAGGTGACGCGGCCGACGAGCGGGGCCGAGGTGGCCTGCAGCAGCGGATCGCGGCCCTGCACGAAGGCGTCGGTGGCCAGGCGCGCACGGATCTCGTGCGTGCCCTCCGCGGGCAGCACGACGTCCGCGACGCGCCCATCGCCGGGGAGCAGCGTCCAGCCGTCGGGCTCCGGCGCCCCACCGACCCACACCCGGTAGTGCTGGTAGTCCCCCTGGAGCGTCACCGTGATCTCGGGCTCGGCCACCAGCGCCGGCGCCGCCAACGTCGCGACGCGGGGGCGCAGGTCCGCGTCGAAGTCGACCACCTCGCCCACGCCCACGTCGAGCTCCCGAGCCGCCGTCGGCACGTAGCCCTCCGCCGCGGCCATGATCGACCACCGCCCCACCGCCAGGCCGTCCATCCGGAACGCGTCGGATCCCGGCTCGGTGACCAGCGTGCGGCGCCGCGGCGACAGCTCGGGCGGGCCGCCGGCGCGCACCGCCTGCACCGTCACCGCCCCGGGGGGCGCGCCGTCTCGGCGCACCGTCCCTGCCACCGCGCCGCGGTGCACGTCGATGTTGATCGATCCGACCTCGACCGTGTCGTCGGGGACCAACTGCACGACGCGCACGGCCGGGGTGTGCGACTCCAGCGAGACCCGGAGCCGGTAGGTGCCCGCGACGACGCCGCCGACCGAGAAGCGCCCGTCGTCTCCGGCGCGCGCCCGCGCGACCGGCTCCACCGCGTCTTCGCCCTCCAAGTCGCCCACGAGGGGGAAGAGCGCGACGTCCGCGTTCGGCACGTCCTCGAAGCCGCCGAGGGGATCCGGGCGGCGCACCCGGCCGCTGACGAAGGCCTCGGCCACCGTGAGCGTGACCGGCTCGACGTCGGTCGACTCCTGACGCTCGACCGAGATCGGGCCCCGATCGGCGCCGTCGTAGCCGGCGCGCGTGAACAACAGGAAGTACTCGCCGGCCGGGACCTGCAGCTCGTAGTCGCCCTCGCTGTTGGTCTGCGTCACGTACGCGTGGCCAGCGGCCTCGACCCGAATGCCGCCGTGATCGCAGGGCGGCGCCGGGCAGGGGACGCGCGCCTCGCCCCGCAGGAACGACTCGCGCGGCCCGGTCGGCGAGAGGCGCAGGATGCCGAGGCTGACCGCCGCGCCGGGCAACACCGAGGGCGAGCGCGGCGCCGTGGAGAAGCCGTCGAGCTGGACGTCCACGACGTAGTTGCCGGGCGCGACGTCGCGGAACAGGAAGGTCGCGCCGTCGGCGGGATCTGCGCCCAACAGCGGGACCTGCTGATCGACCTGGCGGACCGCGCCGTCCTCGACGACGAGCAGCCGGACGACCACGTCGGGGAACAGGCGCCGCGGGTCGAAGCCCTCGTCGAGCCGGATCAGCCCCTCGATGCTGCCCGGCTGGCCGACCAGCACCACCGGCTCGTCCAGCTCGATCCGCGCCTCGGCGGCCAACGGCCCGACCTCCACCGCGCCCACCGAGTAGCCGGGGCGCCGGAACACCAGCCGATAGCCGAGCGGGTTGGCCGGGACCTGGATCTCGAACGCACCCGCGGAGTTGGTCACCTCGGTCAGCGGCGTGCCCTCGAGCTCGACCGCGATGCCCGCGTGGTCGACGCTGCCCAGCAGCTGCGCCACCCCTTCGATCCAGGCCACCGGGGGCAGCGGGGCGAGCTGGACATAGGGAACCTCGGTGTGGCGGCCCACCCGAACTTGCACCGGGGCCGCGTGATCTTCGAAGCCCTCGAGGCGCAGCCGGAGGATCCACGGGCCCGGCGGCACCGCGTCGAAGCGATAGCGGACGATCGGCTCCAGCGGATCGAGCGCGACGGCCGCGATGCGGGTGGCCTCTGGGTCGTCCTGCGCCCCCGCGGGGGTGAGGGTAGCCACGACCCGCTCGACGGCGCCGCGATCCGCGTAATCCGGGGGCAGGCCGACCGCGCCGGCGACGCTGGCCGGCTCGCCCATCAAGAGGACGGCCTCTTGCAGCTCCATCGCGTCGAGGGGCTCGAGCGGTCCGACCTCGCGCGACACGACCCCGTAGCCGTCGGCGGTGAACTCGAGGGTGTGCATGCCGGGGCCGACCTCGAGCAGGAAGGCCCCGTCGGCGGTGGTCTCGGTCCAGTAGGGCGTCCCGCGCGACTCGATGCGGATGCCGTCGTGGCGCTCGGCCCCGTCGAAGCGGGCCAACCCGGCCACGAACGCGGGCAGGGCGCGGTCGCGCTCGAAGCTCAACGTGCCCACCTCGATGCGCTCGCCCACCGGCACGCGCACGCGGGTCGTCGGGGCCAGGAACCCCTCGAGCACCGGCACGACCTCGTAGTCCGCCGCGTCGACCGCCTCGAAGCGGAAGCGCCCGTCGGGGCCGGGGCTGGCCACCGCGGGGGCCTCGTCGGCGTCGACCAGGTGCAGCTCGACCCGCGCGTCGGCGAGGCGGTCCGCCGCGAAGCCCGCGGGCATGCGGAGGGCCCCCGCGATCGCGCCCGGCTCCCCCTCGAGGACCATCGCGCCCGCGTCGACCTCGTCGCCCGCGCGAACGTCGACGTCCTCGAGGCGTCCGTCCGCGTAGCCCTCGTACCGGGCCGTCAGGGTGTAGCGGCCGGGCGGCAGCACGAGGCGCGCGACGCCATCCGGATCGGTGACCGCGCTCTCGGGGGTGTCCACCGCCTGCACCAGGATGCCGGCGTGGCGCCCGTCCGCCTGGCCCGCGCGGGTCGCGCGAACGCGCACCGCGCCGAGATCCTCCTCGGCGGCGACCAGGTCGACGCGGCCGACGTCGATCGCGCCGCCGATCGGGAGGTCGAGCACGCGCTCCACGCGGCCGAAGCCGCTGAGCGAGGCGCTCAACACGTACAGACCGGAGGGGACGTCGACGAACCCGAACGCCGCCGCCCCGGTCTCGGCGTCGGGCGTCTCGATCGACGCCGTCCGGCGGTCTTCGGGATCCGTGGCCGAGACGAGCTCGACCGTCGCCTCGAGCAGGCGACCGGGCTCGAACCCATCGGGCAGCGCGAGGGTGCCTTGGACGCGAGCGGGCGCCCGCTGACTCGCCGACGTCCTCGGATCGTACGGGTTGCTGGCCGGCACCTCGCTGCACGCGGCGCCCAGCGCCACGAGCAAGCAGAGCGCGGCTCGACGTCCATCGAACATGAGTCCCCCTACCGACCGGAGAGACTCGGCTGCGCGGACCCGACCTTGCCCGCGGCCAACTGGCGCCGTGTCCCTCGAGTGATGCGGCGTCGCGGCGGTGTGCTCCCCGCAGGTCGTCCACCTGTCGCCCAAAGCGGCCCCCAAGGTGTAGCACCTCGGCCCGGGTGCTTCCAGGGCACCTCGGTCGGTTCGGGACGGCCCCGAGGGTGGGTTCCTGGATGGCGGGTCTATCCGCTCGGCGCTGTCGTCCGGATCGGCGTCGGCGGCGCGCTGGGACCGTCCATGGCCACCCGCTGGGTGAAGCGCAGGGCGATGCCTGCCTCGCGGCACGCGGCGATCAGGTTCATACGGGCGCTGTGGCGCAGCGACCAGGCGTCGCTGGGGCTGTTGGCCCAGCCGGCCAGCCAGCAGACGGCGCCCTCGGGCTTCATCTGATAGACCCAGAAGGCCGGGGGCTCGTAGGTGGCCAGGAAGGGCGAGTCGGCCATGGCCTTGCGGGCGATGGCTTCCACCTGCTCGAGATCGGCCTCGTAGGGCACCGTGAACTCGATGTACGCCCACAGGAAGTTGTCGTGCAGCGACAGGTTCTGGAACTCCTGACCCAGCAGCCGGCTGTTGGGCACGACGAAGCGGCGCCAGTCCCACACCTTGATCGTCGTGTGCGTGGGGCCCAGGGCCTCGACCGTGCCGTAGTGCTCGCCGACGATGACCGTGTCCCCGATGTTGAGCACCTTGCTGAAGGCGATCACCACGCCGGCGATCAGGTTCTCGACCACCGGGCGCGCGGCGACGCCGACCACGACGGTCAGGGCGCCGACGGTGAGCGACACGACGGCGGCGGGCGCGCCCTCGAGGTAGGGCAGGGCGACGAGCACGCCGGTCACGCCCAGCAGCGTGGGCCCCAGCAAGCGCCGCAGGGCGCGCGTCTGCCCCTGGATGCTCTCGCGCGCCACCTTGCGCTGGGCGGACTCGGCGTCGTCGAGGGGCGACTCGGTCGGCACCGGCGCGACGTCGCCGCGGCCCCGCACGCGCGCCAGGCGGCGCCGGGTGAGGCGGGTGAGGGCGTTGGCCCCGAAGGCGGCGACCGTCACGCCGAGCACCGCGGTCGCGACCTGGTAGGCGGTCAGGGCGGTCATCGGACGCCTCCGTACAGCTTTGCGTTCGAAGGATCGGTCAGCGGAACGCGGGACGCAACCAGCGCGACCGCATCACCCCTGCTCGACCTCGCCCGGCTGCCTCGGACCGCCCGGCTCGACAGCGCGCCCGGCTACGGGGCGCAGTGGGGATCGCCGATCGCCATCCACGCCGCCTCGCCGTGGTACCACACGAGCCCCAACCGGACGCCGTCGCTGGCGGCACGCAGGCGCAGGCGATTTTCGTCCCGCGCGTTGGTCACGGGGACCGCGGGCGTGATCTGCAGCGGACGGCTCAGGGGCCGACCGTCCTCGCCGAGGTGGACGGCGAAGGCGGCGGCGCCTCCCCCGAGTTCGGCGCGGAACAGGGCGAGCAGGCCGGCCTCGGTGCGCACCAGCTGGAGGGTCGATCCGGCTCGGATGCCGGCCGTGGTGGCGCCGATCGTCTGCGCGGCGCCGACCGGGATCGCGTGGTCGCCCAGCGCTTGCGTCTGGAGCACGCGGGCCGCGCCGACGTCCCGCGCGATGGCCAGCACGGCGCCCTCGGCGGTGAGCGCCAGCTCGACCTCGCGCAGCGCGGCGGCGCCGCCGAGCTGGTTCGGAGGCTCGACCGGCACGAGGTCGCCGTCGGCGCGGGCCAGCCAGCCGGAGAGGGTCGCGATGAAGGCGCGATCGGGCGCCCAGGCGACCGCGAGGTCGTTGGAGTCTGCGTAGTGCCCCATCACGTTGGTCAGCGTCTCGGTGACCACGCCCCGCGGGTCTACCCGCGCGTGCTCGACGTTGCGGGCGGCGAACAGCACGTCGTAGGCGGCGGTGTTCCAGACGATCCAATGATCCGCGTAGGCGTTGTTCGCGGGGCCCTGGCTGCGACCCACCAGATCGCCGTCGTCGTCGAGGCGGGCGAGCACCAGCGGGTTGTTGGGCACGTTCACGGCGTTCGAGGCCGCCAGGTAGCCCTGCCCGCTCCACGCGACGTTGGGCCCGCTGCACTGGCAGGCGCGATCGATGACCGAGACGACGGGCCCCAGGCGCCCTTGAGCGTCCACCAGGCGCAGCCCGGCCGACCCATAGATACCCGAGGGGGTGAAGGGATAACCGACGCTCCAGTCGACGCCGGTCCAGCCGGCGCTCAGGAAGCCCCCGATGCCGCCCTGGTGCGACACCACGCTGGGCGCGCGCACCCAGCCGGCGGCGCGGCGGTCGGGGCAGCGATCGTCGCGGTCGTGCAGGCCGTCGCCGTCGCGGTCGGCCGGTGGGGGCGCCGCGGAGGGCGTCAGCCAACCGAGCACGCCGGGCGCGAGGTTGGGCGACGGACCGGCCAAGGGTGTGCCGGGCTGCGCCGCGTCCAGGGGGCGGTACATCAGGCGCGCGCCGGCGGGCGTCGACTCCATCAGGTAGACCCCGGCGCCCGTGGCGGTCCACAGCGCGGCCGTGACGGGCGCGTCGCTGAGCGGCAGGAAGACGCCGCGGGCCGGATCGAGCACCCCGGCGCCGGTGGCGTCGCCGCGCGCGCCGGCGACCAGCAGCAGGTCGGCGCTGGGGTGCAGTCGCACGACCGGGGGTCCGCCCCCGTCGGTCGGCACCTCGACGGCGGCGAGCACCGGCCGGCCGAGCGCGTCGACCACCTCGGCGGTGGCCGCGCCGCCGGCGGCGCGCACCAGCACGACGCGGCCACCGTCGCGGTCGACGTAGGCGGTGAGCGCTTCGTCCGCGGCCGGCGTCTCGAAGACGAAGGGGTCGGTGCCGTCGGGCTGGACCGTCCACAACACGCCATCGCCGTCCTGGTACAGCACCGTCCCGTCGTCCAGCCAGGCAGGCCGGTCGGCCGACAGCGCGATGGCCGTGGGCGCCTCGCCGTCCTGCCCCACGACCTCGAGCACGTCGTCGCGCACCGCCACGAGGCGGCCGCTGATCGGGTCGCCGGCGAAGTCACCCAGCGCCTCACTGCCCCGAAAGACCTGATGGCGCACGCCGCTGACCGGATCGACCAGCCAGGGGCTGTGCCACCACACCGTGCTGCTGTCGATCAGCAGCATGCGACCGTCGGTGTCGCAGGCGTCGGTGACCCCGTCGCCGTCGGTGTCGGGCTGGTCGGGGTCGTAGGCCAGGGGGCAGCCGTCGTCGGGCGCGTCGAGCCCGTCCGCGTCGAGATCGTCGCACGCGCTGCCCACCCCGTCGGCGTTGGTGTCGATCTGAGCCGGGTTGGGATCCTGCGGGCAGTTGTCGTTGGGGGCGTAGTGTCCGTCGTCGTCGGCGTCGAGCTCGAGCACCAGATCGTCGAGCGACGAGGCGGCGGCGTCGGTGGCGGCCGCGTGCAGGGTCACGCGGTCGAAGTGGTCGAACCGCAGATCGGGCAGATCGACGTCGAGCGCGAGGGTCCGCCCGTCCAGGCGCAGGGCCCAGGTGCCGTCGGCGTGGCGGGTGGCCTCGACGCGGTGGGCCCCGCCATCGGCCAGGTCGGGTGCGGTGGCCTCGGCCAGCGGATCGCCCTCGGGGAAGCGCAGCACGCGCACGGTGGCCGCGTCGGCGGGGCCCGCCACCTCGACCGCGTAGCCGAAGCCCGGCTGGGCAGGATCGCCGTCCAGCCGGTCGTCGTCGCGGAAGACGCCGGCGCCCAGGCGGCCGCCGAACCAGCGGACGGCGTAGCTGAGCCGCAGGGTGGGGCCGAAGGTGGGCACCCGGATCGCGTGACCGCCGCCGGTCGCCGGATCGCCGACGGCCGGGCGGTAGGCGCGCTGTCCCACGGAGGGCGGCGCGTCGCCGGGCAGCGCGGGCGACTTGGGGACCGATCGCGCCTCCAGCGCGCCGGGCGCGAAGTCCTCGCAGAGGGCGTCGCGATGCCCCAGGCGGGCGCGGCGGCTGCAGAACGAGAACGCGTCGCCGAGGCACACGTCGGGCCCGTCCACGATCCCGTCGCAGTCGTTGTCGACGCCGTCGCACAGCTCGTCGGCGGGCTCGCTGGGGCGGCAGGCGGCCTCGCAGCCGTTGTCCGGATCGCCGTCGAGGTCGACGAAGCCGGGGGCGCAGCGCTCGATGACGCAGGCCGACTCGACGCAGCCGGGCACCGCGTGGGGCAGGTCGCAGGCGCGGTCGCACACGCCGCAGTGCTCGGGCAGCTGGGGCACGAAGTCGTCGGCCTCGCCCGAACAGTCGTCGTCGAGGCCGTTGCACACCTCGTCGGTGGGGTCGCCCTCGATCGCGTCGCAGCGGGTGCCGGCGCCGTCCTCGGTGCAGACCACGGTGCCGTCCGCGGCGCAGGCGCCGACGCCCGCGCTGCAGGCGTCGCCCAGGGTGGGGAAGCCCTCGTCGGTGGCCTGATCGCAGTCGTCGTCGAGGCCGTTGCAGGTCTCGTCGGTGGCCTCGCGGGCGACCGCGTCGCAGACCGCCGCCGCGCCGTCCTCGGCGCAGACGACGGCGCCGTCCACCGCGCAGGCGCCGGCGCCGGCGGTGCAGGCGTCGCCCAGGGTGGGGAAGTCCTCGTCGGTGGCCCCATCGCAGTCGTCGTCGAGGCCGTTGCAGGTCTCGGGGGCCGCCTCGCGCGCGACGGCGTCGCAGGCCGCGGACTCGCCGTCCGCGGCGCACACGATGGTGCCCTCGACCGCGCAGGCCTCCACGCCGGCGGTGCAGGGCTCACCTACGCCGGGGAAGTCCTCGTCGGTCTGACCGTCGCAGTCGTCGTCGACGCCGTTGCAGGTCTCGACGTCCCCCGCGCCGGCCACCACGTCGCAGACGGTGCCCACGCCGTCGGCCGCGCAGACGCGCGTGCCCGATACCTGGCAAGGGCCCTCGCCGTCCGCGCAGGCCGCGCCGAGGGCGGGGAAGTCCTCGTCGGTCTGGCCGTCGCAGTCGTCGTCGAGGCCGTTGCAGGCCTCGACGCCGGGCACGCAGCCGGCGTCCGCGGCGTCGACCGGCTGGCCGACGTCCGCGGCGTCGGCCGGCTGGCCGACGTCCGCGGCGTCGGCCGGCTCGCCGACGTCCGCGGCGTCGGCCGGCTCGCCGACGTCCACCGGCTCGCCGACGTCTCCGGCGTCCGCTGGCTCGCCGATGTCCGCGGCGTCGGCCGGCTGACCGACGTCCGCGTCCACCCGCGCGGCGTCCGCGGTCGGCACGTCGGCGTCCTCGGCCGCTGGTGCAGCGTCGGGTCGCGCGCCGACGTCCACCACCGGCGCGGCGTCGGTGGTCGGCCCGCCGTCCAGCCGTCGCTGGGGCACGCACGCGCCGGCCTGGCAGGCCTCGCCCGCAGCGCAGCTGACGCCGTCGCAGGGCGCCGGTGTGTCGTCTCCGCCGCCGTCGTCGCACGCGAAGCACAGCAGCAGCAGGGCAAGAGCGAAGGGTGCGGTGCGCATGCGGTTCGTCCTCTCGCGCGGTGAAGCCTCAGTCACTGCAGTGGGCGTCGCCGATGGCGGACCACAGCTCGTCGTCCTGCTGCGTGGTCCACGACACACCGAGCACGTGGCCGCGGACGCCCACGCCGGGCCGGCGCGCGTTGCCGAAGTCGGGGCTCAGCGGCAGGGGGCGCGAGCGCGCGGTGCCGTCGTCGGCGAGGTGTTCCAGCCGCACCTGCCCCCCGGCGATGTACACGATCGCCGGCCCGGTGGGCAGCGTCACGCCGCGGGGATAGCCGCCGCCGCTGTAGGTGGCCGTCGGGCCGAAGGGTACCGCGTTGGTGTTGACCTGCTGGCCGCGCGCGCGGCCGACCCCCTGGTCGTAGCCCAGGAGCAGCGCGCCGGTCGGGGTGGGTACGAGCGTCGGATAGCTCCAGCGGGGCCCGAGCGCCATCGGTTCGGCGACGGTGAAGTCGAGGTTCAGCTTGCCCACCCAGGTGCGCCACGCGCCGGTGCTGTTCTCGCCGGTGACCACGAGCCGCCCGTCAGCCACCGGGGACGCCGAGACGAACTCGGCGTTGGGGTCGCCGAACACCGCCGTGGTCTCGGCTTGCAGCACGCCTTGCTCGTCGAGCACGTAGTGGTCGAGGTGCGCGCCGATGGGCGCCAGCACGTCGAACGTCGCGCCGTTCCAGCGCATCCACGGCACCCGCCCGGCGATGTAGTTCGTCGTGTCGCGCCGGGGGCCGACGACGTCCTCCTCGATACGCCAGGCGCTGACGCCGCGCTGCGACTGCGTGGAGCCGATGGCGGTCAGGTAGGCCCGCCCGCTCCACGCGGTGACCGGTCCCCACGCCTGGCGTTCACCCAGCTCGGTGGCCACGTCGATCCGTCCACGGCGCTGCCCCGCGGCGTCGAACGGCAGGATGCGCACCGCCCAGCGGGTGCTGTTCTGCTGAATGTAGCCGAGCGTCCACTCGTGGCCGTGCCAGTCCATCTCGATGTGCAGGAAGTCGTTGTGCGTCGTCGAGGCCTCGCGGCGCGGGCTGCGCACCCAGCCCCGGGCGCGCCAGTCGGGGCACAGGTCGTCGCGGTCGTGCAGGCCGTCGTGGTCGCGGTCGGCGGGCGCGGGCGCGGCGTCGGGGGTCAGCCAGCCCAGGGTCGCGGCCTCCAGGTTGGGCGTCGGGCGCACCAGCACGGTCACCGCGTCGGGGTCGGCGAAGGGGCGGTGCACCAGGCGCGCGCCGTCGTCGGTCGCCTCGATGACATACGCGCCCTCGCCGTCGGGCGCCCACAGCGCGGCGGTCGCCGGCGTGGGGCTCAGGGGTCGGAACTGGAACAGCGCGGGGTCGAGGACGCCGACGCCCACCGCAGCCCCGTCCGGCGCCGCGATCAGCAGGCGGTCGTCCGTGGGGTGCAGGCGCACGACCGGCGGCACATCGTTCGCGCCGGCGGGCACGAGCGCCGGCTCGAGCACCGGCCGCCCGACGCTGTCGACCACCTCGGCCGTCGCGATGCCGCCGGCGGCGCGCACCAGCACCACCCGGCTGCCGTCCCGGTCGACGTAGGCGGCCAGCGCCTCGCCGGGCTCGGGCTCGGCGAAGACGAAGGCGTCGGTGCCGTCGGCGTTGACCGTCCAGACCACCCCGGCGCCGTCCTGGTACAGCACGGTGCCGTCGTCCAGCCAGGCCGGTCGGCGCGCCGACAGGGCGACCTGGACCGGATCCGCGCCGTCCTGCCCCATCACCTCGAGCACGTCGTCGCGCACGGCGGCCACGCGACCCGTGGCCGGATCGCCCGCGAAGCCGCCCAGCGTGAACTCACCTTCGAAGAGCTGATGCCGCACGCCGCTGACCGGATCGACCAGCCAGGGCGAGTGCCACCAGACGGCGCTGCTGTCGACCAGCAGCATGCGGCCGTCCGCGTCGCAGGCGTCGGTGACGCCGTCGCCGTCGGCGTCGGGCTGGTCGGGGTCGTGCGCCATCGGGCAGCCGTCGTCGGGCGCGTCCAGGCCGTCGCCGTCGAGGTCGTCGCAGGCGCTGCCCACGCCGTCGGCGTTGGCGTCGGCCTGGTCGGGGTTGGGGTCTTCGGGGCAGTTGTCGTAGGGCGCGTAGTGGTCGTCGGCGTCGGCGTCGATCTCGAGCACCAGGTCGTCCAGGGTCGATGCGTCGCCGTCGGTCGCGGCGGCGTAGACGGACACGCGGTCGAAGTCGGCGACCTCGAGATCCGGCGCGTCGACGTCGAGCGCCAGGGGGCGGCCGTCCAGGCGCAGCGTCCAGGCGCCGTCGACCGCGCGGGTGGCCTCGACGCGGTGGGCCGCGCCGTCGGTGAGGGCGGGCGCCGGCGCCTCGGCCACCGTCGCGCCGTCGGGGAAGCGCACCACGCGCACAACCGGCGCCTCGACCGCGCCGGTGACCTCGACGCCGTAGCCGAAGCCGGGGTTGGCGGGATCGTCGTCGAGGCGGGCGTTGGTGGCGAAGACGCCCGCGCCCAGCCGGCCGCCCGCCCACCGCACGGCGAAGCTCAGCCGCAGTCCGGGACCGAACAACGGGACGCGGGTGGCGTGACCCCCGCCGGTGGCCGGATCGCCGACGGCCGGCTGGTATCGGTTCGCCACGATGGCGGGCAGCGCGTCGCCGGGCAGGGCGGGCGACGTGGGCAGGTAGCGCGACTCGAGCACGCCCGCGGTGAACTGCTCGCACAGCGCGTCGGTGTAGCCCGCCCGGGCGCGCAGGGTGCAGAACGCGAAGGCGTCGCCCACGCAGGTCGCCGGCCCGTCCACCGTCCCGTCGCAGTCGTTGTCGACGCCGTCGCACAGCTCGACCGGCGGATCGGTGGGGGCGCAGGCGGACTCGCAGCCGTTGGCCACGTCGTCGTCGAGGTCGACGAAGCCGGGCGCGCAGCGCTCGATGACGCAGGCCGACTCGACGCAGCCGGGCACCGCCTGCGGCAGCTCGCAGGCGCGGTCGCAGGCGCCGCAGTGCTCGGGCAGCTGGGGCACGAAGTCGTCGGCCTCGCCGCTGCAGTCGTCGTCGAGGCCGTTGCACACCTCGTCGCTCGGCTGGCCCTCGACGGCGTCGCAGGCGGCCGCCGCGGCGTCCTCCGTGCAGACGACGGTGCCCTCGGCCGCGCAGACGCCCACGCCGACGCTGCAGGCGTCGCCCAGGGTGGGGAAGTCCTCGTCGGTGGCCTCGTCGCAGTCGTCGTCGACGCCGTTGCAGATCTCGTCGGTGGCCTCGAGGGCCACGGCGTCGCAGATCGCCGCCGCGCCGTCCTCGGCGCACACCACCGTGCCGGCCACGGCGCAGGCGCCGGCGCCCGCGGAGCAGGCGTCGCCCAGGGTGGGGAAGTCCTCGTCGGCGGTGCCGTCACAGTCGTCGTCCGCGCCGTTGCACACCTCGTCGCCGGCCTCGCGCGCGACGGCGTCGCAGGCGGCCGACGCGCCGTCGTCGGCGCAGACGATGGTGCCTTCGACCGCGCAGGCGTCGACGCCCGCGGTGCACGGCGCCCCCACGCCGGGGAAGTCCTCGTCGACGGCGCCATCGCAGTCGTCGTCGACGCCGTTGCAGGTCTCGGGGGCGGCCTCGCGGGCGACGGCGTCGCAGGCGGCCGACGCACCGTCTTCGGCGCAGATGATCGTGCCGTTCACCAGGCACTCGTTCTCGCCGGCGGTGCAGGCGTCGCCGACGCCGGGGAAGTCCTCGTCGGTCTGCCCATCGCAGTCGTCGTCCACGCCGTTGCAGGTCTCGACCTCACCCGTGCCGGCGGTGGCGTCGCACACGGTGCCCACACCGTCGGGCGCGCACACGCGGGTGCCCGCTACCTGGCAGGGGCCCTCGCCGTCCTCGCACGCGGCACCCAGGGCCGGGAAGTCCTCGTCGATCAGGCCATCGCAGTCGTCGTCGGCGCCGTTGCACGCCTCGACGCCTGGGACGCAGCCCGCGTCGCCGGCGTCCGCTGGCTGCCCGCCGTCGCCCACGTCGGGCACCTCGGCGTCGTCGAGGACCGCGGCGTCGTCGA
>JAUHXL010000039.1 GCA_030426945.1 bacterium | reverse complement strand
GCACGCGGTTCAGGCTCTCGATGGCGCGGGCCATCGTCGCGAAGCCGTGCAGGATGGTGTTGCGGAAGCCCGCGGCGCGCGCGTACGCCGGCACCCAGTGCACCGGGTTGAAGTCGCCGGTCAGGCAAGCGAAGGCCAGCCCCGCGTCGGCGGGCAGGCGCCACCAGCCGATCTCGCGCGCGTCGCGAGGCACCAGCGCCGGGGCCTTCTTCTTCGCGCCCTTCTGGCGCTTCAGCGGCACGATGGGGAAGAACTCGACCGCCAGCACCTCGACGCCGTCCACCTTGGTGGTCACGCGCTGGCGCAGCACGGCGCGGCGCCCGTCGTCGTCGATGCTCTCGAGCCGCCCGCTGACCTCGAGCGGGCGCCCCAGCGGCACGTCGCCCTTGATCTCGAGGTTGCAGCCGCCGTTGAGCACGCGCGCGAGCGGGTAGGGCAGGCCCTCGAGCGTGCGGCCTTGCAGGGGGAAGGTCCACTGCGGGAACAGGTGCGGCGGCACGCGCCCCTTGTACGCGCCGGGATCGCCGCCCGCCCAGCGCACGTAGTCGCGCACCATCGCGGGGTCGCGCGGCGGCACCGTCTCGGTCAACAGCGGCCCCGGCGCCACCGGATCGGCGGCGGCGGGGCCGCGCACGCGCTGCTCGAGCATGGTCAGGGCGCCGCGGCCGAGGGCGGCCACCACGCGGCCCTGGTGGCGGACGTGCTGAAGGGGCAGTGCCATGGGGACCTCCGAGGGGCGGCGCGCACCGGGCGCGGGGAAACATGCCGGGTTCGACGCGGCGCGTCAATCGGGAGCGGACGCCGAGCGCCGGTCGGGAGGCCGCGCCCCGTGACCGCTGCCATGACCGCTGCCATGACCACTGTCTGTGGTCCGGCGGCGTCGGCCTGTACCCGGACCGTAACAGACGCCCCGGAGATCGGCCGCCGCGCGCGCGGCGCGTCGTATGCAGTCGGTCCGCGCGGAGGTGGTGGCATGGCACCTTCTCACCGCGCGCGTGCGGCGCTGCAGTGCGGCCTGCTCCTCTGGGCGTCCACCGCGGGCGCGACCGTCGCCCTCACCGGTCAAGTCGAGTGCGCAGACTGCGACGAGGTGGTCGTCGAGGTCCGCGGAGGCGCGGCCGACGGGCCCGTCCTGGACGAGGCTCGCGTGCTGGGTCGGGGTCCCTTCCGGCTGCGGGTCGCCGACGAGGCGGGCGAGGTCCACGTCTTCGCGCGGCGGGCCGACGTCGAAGAGCCCGAGGCGCGCGGCGCGGCCGGCAACCCGCTCCGCGTCGGCCTCGACCCGATCGACGTGGGGGTCATCGAGATCCCCGAGCTGCCGCCGCCCGAAGGCTGGATCGCGGTGGCCGGCGAGGTGCGCTGCCGCGACTGCGAAGGCGGCGTCCACGTGGCGATCTTCGGCCTCGGCGGGCCCGAGGTCGGCGTCGTGCGGGCCCGCCGGGAGCTGGCGGGCCCGGGGCCGTTCCGGCTGCACGTGCCGCCGGGCTCGGGCCGGCAAGAGCTCTGGGCCTGGCGCACGGGAGAGGCCCCGGGCGCGGGCGCGCCGTACGCCGACAACCCGCTGGTCATCGAAGACGAGGACCTCGAGGGCCTGGTCGTCGATCTGAGCCCGCCGCGGGTGACGCTGTCGGGCACGGCGACCTGCGCGGGCTGCCAGGGCCCGGTCCGCGTCGAGCTCTACGGACCGGAGGGGTTCGAGGACGGGCCGCTGCTCGCCGGCGACGAGCCTCTCGAGGGCGACGCCTGGTCGATCGAGCTGCCGGCCGAGACCGGCGAGGTGTGGCTCTACGCCACCGGGTTCGCCTTTGGCGAAGAGGTGCGCGAGGCGTGGCCCGACAACCCGCTCGAGGTGGGCCAGGCTGACGTGGACGGGCTCGACTTCGCGCTGCAGCCGACGCCGCCCGACGACTGGGTCACGTTGTCCGGCGAGGTGCGCTGCGGTGTCTGCCCGCGGGGCCTCACCGTCGGCCTGTTCGGGCCGGGCGGCCCCGAAGAGGGGCGGCTCTCCGGCCGGATCGAGCTCGACGCGCCCGGCCCCTTCGCGCTGGCGACCCCGCCCGACCAGGGGCAACGGATGCTCTGGGCCTGGCGCGCCGGCGAGGCGCCGGCCGCGGGCGTCCCCTGTGCACAGAACCCGATCCAGGTGGGGGTCGAGGACGTCGACGGGCTCGAGATCGACTTCGGCGACGCGCCGCTGCCGCCCCTGCAGGTCCGGGTGAGCGGCGCGGTCCTCTGCTCGGACTGCGAGGCCGTCGCCGTGGCCGCCTTCGACGCGGCCGAGCCGGTCCCCGCCGGCCGGATCGTCACGCAGCGGTTGGCGGCGCCGGGCCCCTTCGAGCTCGAGCTGAGCGCCGGGCTGGGTCGGGTCTGGCTCTTCGGCTGGCGCGACGTCGAGGGCGAGGCGCCGCGCTACGTCGGCTGGGCCGAGAACCCGGTGGTGGTCGGCGACGAGGACGTGGCCGACGTCGTGGTGGACCTCTCTCCCCAGGCCCCCGACGCCGGCCCGGCGCCGGACGCCGGCCCGGAGCCCGACGCCGCCGCCGAGCCCGACGCCGGCCCGGCGCCCGACGCCGGCCCCGAGCCCGACGCCGCCGCCGAGCTCGACGCGGAGCCCGAACCCGGGCCGGACGCAGAGCCCGCGCTCGACGCCGGTCCCGTGCTCGACGCCGGCCCGATGCCCGACGCCGGCCCGATGCCCGACGCCGGCCCGGCGGCCGACGCCGCCCCCGAGCAGGACGCCTTCGTCCTGCCCCCGCACAGCCATGACGACGGCTGCGGTTGCGACGCCAACGGCGGTCGCCCCCTGCCGGCCGCGCTCCTCCTGTTACTCCTGCTCGCCTACCGGAGGTCCCGATGAAGCGCCTCCTCCTCCTGATCTTCGCCGTCTCGACCCTCTCCTGCGACGACGCCGCCCGCGGCCAGCCGCCGGTCGACTACCCGCCCGGCTACGGCGCGCTGCAGATCGGCCTGACCTCCACCGACCCGATCTCGGCCGAGTGGGTGGGCCGCCTCACCGCCACGCAACAAGACTGCGAGGGCGAGTGCGAGCCGGTCATCGCGGAGCTGCGGTTCCACGCCGACCTGGCCCAGGACCTGGTCTTCGTGCCCCCGGGCCGCTGGCGCCTGGAACTCGAGGTGCGCGGCGCCGCCGACGTGCTGCTCTACGTGGGCAGCGCCGCCGAGGTCGAGGTGCGGCCCTCCTTCGTCACCAGCGTGCGCATCGGGCTGACGCCGGCGGCGGGCGGCATCCAGATCAGCGGCGAGATCGACCTGGGCGGCGAGCGCTTCCTCTGCGGCGCGCCGCTGCTGTGGCCCGCGCACGACACGCTGGTCGGGCTGCACGGCGCCCAGCGGCTCGACGCCGACGGCGCGATGCGCTTCCACCTGTTCGCCGACGAAGGTGCGCGCGTGCAGATCGCCACCAGCGACCGGCCCGACGGCCCCTGGCTCGACTGGCAGCCCACCGACCTCAGCTGCGGCGCCGGGCGGCTGGACGACGTCGCGGTGGGGCTCGGCGGGCTGCTCGCCGTCTGCCACGACGCCGAGCGGCAGACGCTTCGACTGCTGCGCAGCGAAGACGGGCGCGCGTGGACCTCGTTCGGGCACCTCGACTACGAACCGCGAGAAGGCGACGCGATCCGGTCCTGCTCGCTGGTGGTCGACGACCAGCTCAACCTGTTCTGTGCGGCCATGGACCGCGACGTGCGCGGGCACGCCCGCACCGGGCTGGTCCACGCGGCCTCCCCCGACGGGGCCACCTGGACCGCGCTGCCCCCGTACTACCCCGACGCGAACCCCGACGGGCACGACGTGGCCTTCACCGGTCTGGAGGCGGACGCGCTCACGCCGGGGCACGGGCTGCTCGACGTGCGGGTGATCTACCAGGCCGGCGTCTACCTGCTCTGGGGCACGTGGTGGCGCGACGACGGCGAGCGGGTCGCGGTGCACGCGCGGTCGACCGACCGGGTGAGCTGGCGCTTCGCCGGGCCGGAGAACGTGACTGAGCTGAAGACGCCGAAGTCGAACGACTTGAACAAACTTCGAAACGGGTGCTGGACGAGCGCGACGGGTCGGCTGTGGTGTGGATGGGATCCCCCCGAGCGCGCGGCGACGACCCGGCCTGACCGGTGGCGATCCGTGGCGCATACAGACGAGAGTGAAGACGCCTACTGCGGGCTCGACGACCGCGGCGGCGTCTGGTGCTGGGGCTGGAATCTGTACGGCCGGCTCGGGGTCGGCGACGATCTCGAGCGCCTGCAGCCGACTCGGGTCGCGCACCCCGAAGGACGCCGATGGCGTTTCGTCGACCTATTCGACCACCACGCCTGTGCCCTCGATGAGCGAGACGAACTGTGGTGCTGGGGGCACGAGGCTCAAGGGAGGCTCGGGCGCCTCGGGCAGGCCAATCGGCCGGGCCGGGTGGCCGGGGAGTGGGCCTCCGTCTCGGTCGGTGGGGACCATACCTGTGCGATCAAGCGAGACGGTACCCTCTGGTGTTGGGGCGACAACCATCACGGCCAACTCGGCATCGGCGAAGGCCCTGACGCGGACCAGCCGCGTCAGGTGGGCACCGGGTCCGACTGGGCTTCCCTCGGGGCGTTCAGTTTTAACTCGTGCGCCCTGACGCGCAGCGGCGAGCTGTGGTGTTGGGGAGACAACGACTGGGGGCAGCTGGGCGTACCCGGTCGCGGGGGCGTGGCGTCCCCGCTGCGGGTCGAGGGCTCGTGGAGTCTGATCGACGGGCACCGAACCCACACCTGCGGCGTGCGGATCGACGGCTCGCCGTGGTGCTGGGGAGACAACTCCGATGGGCAGCTGGGTGACGGGACGGGCGTCGACCGCGACGCGCCGGCGCCGTTCTCGGGGCCGCCCGACACCCGCTGGGCCTCGCTCTCCTGCAGGTACCAGGGGACCCAAGCCGTCTCTCGAGACGGCAGCCTCTGGCGCACGGGTCATTGGCGCGATCGAACGGGCGACGTCCAGACTCTGCGTCCCATCCGCGGCCCGAGCGGCCCCGCCTTCGCCCCCGCGCCGGTCCACCACCCGGTGGTCTTCCGCGACCTCGACGGCCGCTGGACCATGCTCGCCGGGGCCAACGACCGCGCCGCCACGCTGTGCGCCGGCCTCCCCCTGGTGGACGGCGCGCGGCTGCGCCGCCCAGGGCTGTTCGAGGGCGAGGCCGAGCGCGTCCCCTGGCGGCTCACCCGGGGCGGCCGGGTCACCATCGGCGTGCACGACGGCGAGGGCGGCTGCGACGGCGTCGGCGACCCGTTCATCGAGGTGCTGCGCGACGGCGAGCGGGTGGCCCACGACGACGACGGGGGGCCGGGGACCTGCGCCCGAATCGAGGTCGAGCTCGAGGCGGGGGACTACGAGATCGCGGTGTCCACCGCGGGTGACCAGGCGCCTCTCCTGCCCTACGTCTTCGACGTCTGCGTCGACGGCGCGTGCGGCTCGGTTCGGCTGTGCGCGGCTGACGACGACTGCGCCGCGGGCGAGCGCTGCGTGGGTGGCGAGTGTGTCCGACCCGGCCAGGCTTGCCTCGCGCCTCTGCGGCTCGAGCTGGGACAGGTCGTCGCCGGTGTCACCAGCGGACGCTCAGACTTTGGGGGGAGCTGCGGCTTGGGAGGCGGGCCCGAGGCGGTCTACGCATTCGAGGCCCAGGGGACCGGCGAGGTGTGCATCACCACCGCCGGCTCGGCCTATGACACGATCCTCTACGTCCGCGCGACGTGCGCGGATCCCGAGGCCGAGCTCGCCTGCGACGACGACGACGGCCCCAGGGGGACCTCGGAGGTGACGCTGGCGGTCGAGGCGGCCGCCACGTACTTCGTCTTCGTCGACGGCTTTGCTGACCGGTCGGGCGCCTACCAGCTCGCCGCGACGCCGGGCGCCTGCCCGTGAGGCGAGGCCTCCCGCCGCTGCTGGCCCTGCTGGCGGCCTGCGCGCCGCCCGCCGCGCCGCCCGACGCGCCCGCGCCGGGCGCGGTGCAGCTGCGCCTCGCCCTCGACGCGCCTCCGCCGGGGCTCACCACCGCCTACCTGCGCCTCGACCCGGTCGACGCCGAGGGCGCGACGATCGAGCAGACCCGCGACCTGGTCGGGGGCGCGGCGAGCTTCCTGCTCTGGGGCGTGGCGCCGGGCGAGTGGCTGGTGCTGCTCGAGGGCCGCGACCGCCGCGGCGCCACGCTGCTGTGCGGGCGCGCCTTCGCCCAGGTCGTCGCCGGCGCCACCGCCGACGTCCCGGTGCGCCTGCGGCCCGCCTCGATCTGCGAGCTCGGCGAGATCGACTGCGGCGACGGCCGCGACGAAGACCGCGACGGCCGCGCCGACTGCGCCGACTCGGACTGCCTGGGCGCGCGCTGCGACGACGGCGACCTCTGCACCGTCGACGACGTGTGCACCGACGAGGGCACCTGCGGCGGCGACCCCAACCCCTGCGACGACGGGGTCGAGTGCACCGACGACGGCTGCAACCCGATCACCGGCTGCGTGAACACGCCGATCAACGGGCGCTGCGACGACGGCGTCGACTGCACCCTCGGCTTCTGCGAGCGCGTGACCGGCTGCCGGTTCGAGCCGCAGGACAACTTGTGCCACGACGCCAGCGTCTGCACCGCCGACCGCTGCGACCCCGCGCAGGGCTGCGTGCACGAGCCCATCCCCGCCTGCTGCGAGTCGGACCTCGACTGTGACGACGCCGACCCCTGCACGGTGGACGCCTGCGTGGCCAACGCCTGCCGCAACACCCCCGACCCGGCCTGCGAGCTGGTCTGCTGCGCCACCGCCGAGGGGCTCCGCTTCGTGCGCCGCGACGCGTGCGCGCCCGGCGCCGAGCGCCCGGACGAAGCCTGCGAGGCGCCCTGCGCCGAGGAGGGCGCGACGGTCCCCGACGCACCCGACGCCCCGCCCTGCTGCCCCGGCCTGGCGCCCATCGGCTGCGACGCGCCCGACGACGAGGGCGTCTGCCCCGGCGGCTGCGTCGGCGCCTTCGTCTGCGCCCGCTGCGGCGACGGCGAGTGCGGCCCCGGCGAGAATCCGTGCAGCTGCCCGCAGGACTGCGAGGCGGTGTGCGTGCCCGACTGCGAGGGGCGGGTGTGCGGGCCCGATCCGCGCTGCGGGGTGAGCTGCGGGACCTGCGACGACCGCAACGCCTGCACCTGGGACGTGTGCGACGACGCCGGCCAGTGCGACTCGGTGGATCTCGACGTGGCCGAGTGGCGAGGGCCCGCCGAGGGCGCGCTCACGGTGCAGCGCCCGGCCCCGTTCGTCGGGCTGGTCATGCCGCTGCGGGACGCGCGGCTGCTGTTGGAGATCCACTGCCTGGCCGACCGCGTGGTCGCCGGCACGCTGCTCGGGGAGGCCGCCGTCCCGGGGTTCGGCGTCGGCACCGTCGAGCTCACCGTCGACGGGGTCTACGACCCGGACGCCGAGGACGTCGTCGACGTGCACGCGCTCCGAACCGACCTCGACGGCTTCGTGACCGCCCCGGTGTGGGGGCGCTTCGGGGTGACGGGCACCCTCGACGGCGATCTGGCCCCCGAGCGGGGGGACCGGCTCGGCGGCCCGTGGACGGGCGCGACGGTCCCCGAGGCGGTGGTGGGCGCCGTCGGCGAGGGCTCCTGGAGCGCCGATCTGGCCTGCTTCCCCGGCAGCCTCGACTGCAGCGGGGAGTGGTTCTGCGCCGACGCGGTCGACAACGACGGCGACGGGCGGATCGACTGCGACGACGCCGACTGCCTCCCGGTCTGCGGGCCGCAGTGCCAGGTGGGCGCCGACTGCGACGACGGCTTGGACTGCACAATCGACATCTGCGCCGGCGGCGTGTGTGCGCACGACGACCGGCCCTGCCAGTGCGAGGGGGACGGCGACTGCGAGGACGGCGTCGCCTGCACGGTCGACACCTGCGAGGCCCGGATGTGCGTGCGCGACGACGCGGCCTGCGAGTGCCGCGTCGACGCCGACTGCGCCGCCGACCAGGTCTGCGACCGGCGCGTCTGCCGCGACCCGCCCGACCCCGACCGACCGTACGCGTACTGCGACGCGCAAGCGCCCTGCCTCGGGGGCGCCTGCCTCGCCTCCGGACCCGCCGGCGGCGGCGTCTGCGCGCCCTTCTGCGCGGACGACGGTGATTGCCCCGCGTTCGCCGGGGGTGAGGTGCGCTGTGACCTCGAGATCCCCATCGACGGCGGGCGGCGCGTGTGCTTGCTCTACTGCCCCGAGCTCGGCCAGCAGAGCATCTGCGCCGAGGGTCTCCTGTGCGTCGCGTTCCAGCCGGGCGTCGGCGTCTGCAGCGCCCCCCGAGACTAGGAAGACGAAGACCCTCCCTCCAGCGTTCGTGACCGCCCTCATCGCGCCGGGCGCGCCGCGACGCCCACAGAGGGTCAGGCCCCGGATCCCGCCCACCGCGGAGAGATCGGGCCAGCCCAAGGACTCAATCCGGCGGCGGTGGCCGAGCCCAACCAAGACCGCGCCCCGCGCGCCGAACCACCGCATCGGCTGCGCCCGCGCCCACGAACTGCTATGACCCCTTCATGCCGGCGCGGTCCGGCGGGAGAGCCCGACGATGAGCACCGGGTTGCTCGTGGCGTTGGTGGTCGGCGGCGTGCTGCTCGCCGGCGTCGGCTTCAAGCTGCTGATGATGCTGGTGGTGGCGCTGCGCGGCGACCGCGGACCCGACGACGGCTTCGTGCTCCGCACCACCCTGGGCGAGGTCGGCCGGGCGGCCCCCGACGACGACTTCCAGTCCGCCCCCGAGCGCGCCGGCCTGGTGGGCAGGCAGGGCGTGGCGGTCACGGACCTCCGGCCGGCCGGCAAGGCCCGCATCGACGGCCGTACCGAGGACGTGGTCAGCGTGACCGACTACATCGAGGCGGGCGAGCCCGTGGTGGTCGTCGAGGTGGAGGGCGTGCGGGTGGTGGTGGAGCGTCGGGTGGACTGAGCGTGAAGCTCCGCCCTTCGCGCCGTTGTCAGCGCGATATCGAATCACTATCGTCTCGGTATCGAGCTGGAGGCACCCATGGCCGGTCTACTGCTGAAGGACATCCCTCCGACGCTCCACGAACGCCTGCGGGCGCGCGCTGCAGCGCATCGGCGAAGCCTGAGCGCCGAGGCGCTCACGATCCTCGAGGAGGCGCTCGAGGACCGTGCCGGCCCGCCGACCTTGGCCGAGATCGACGCGATGCGCGTGCGCGGCCGTGTGCCGCTCACCCAGGAACTCATCGACGCGGCGCGCCGCGAAGGCCGACCGTGATCATCGCCGACGGGAACCTTGTCGCGTACCTGCTGATCGAGGGTGAGCGCACCGAGGCTGCGCGGAGGGTCCGCGCGCGCGATTCGGAGTGGCGCCTGCCGCCGTTGTGGCGCAGTGAGTTCCTCAACGTGCTGACCACGACGGTGCGCGCAGATGTCTTGGACGAGGCGGCCGCGCACGCAACGTGGCGCGCGGCCCTGGCGCTGTTTGGCCGGTGTGAGGAACAGCCGGAGGGCGGGGAGGTTCTGGCGACCGCGTGTCGCGCGCGCATCTCGGCCTACGACGCCCAGTTCGTCGTCCTCGCCCAGCGTCACCAGGTGACGCTGGTGACCGGCGACGGCGCGCTGGTCAAGCGCTGTCCGGAGGTCGCGGTGTCGATCGAGGCTTTTGGCCAGTAGAACTGCGCGAGGCACGAAGGGTTCAGCATCGCGGGAGAGGAAGGGGTCAGGACGATCGCCTTTTGCTTTCCTCGGTGGCACCACGGGTCGGGGCGGCCGCAGTGAGCGGTCGACTCCTCCTCCTGTACCTGCGGGCGCTCACGACGCGGGATCCTCACGTGTACTACGAGCTGGGCGAGGCGTTCTGCACCGGCGAGGTTCGGGGCCGGCGTGTGGCCGTGGACAAGGTGGGCGCCGCGCGGTGGTATCGCCGGGCGGCCCGGCGGGGCGACCGGGACGCCCAGTACGAGTTGGGCTTCAAGCTGCTCCTCGGTGGGGGGATCCCCCACCGGCCGTCGCTCGGCGTGCAGCTGATGGCCGACGCCGCCGCGCACGGGTACGCGGAGCCGATGCGTGTGCTGGCGGATTGCTTCGGCGTCGGGAAGTTCGGCGTGGCGGTCGACCCCGAGCGCGCCGCCTACTGGCGGTCGCGACTGGACGCGTACCTCGCGCGGCATCCCGAGGATCGACGCCACCACGAGACGGCGTCCGATGCCGGTGGAACGAAGCGCTGACGATGTCCGGGTGGGCTTCCGCCCAGGTCGTCGCCGACCGGGTGACTGGGAGCGTCGGGACGGTCAGGGCGAGCAGCGGTCACCTTGGCGGGGCCCGCGAGGGCTCCGCTGATCCCCTCCGTCAGCGCGGGGCGCGCAGCACGAGCACGAGCCGCCAGGCGCTCGGGTGGGTGAACGGCGTGCCCACGTCGAGGTCGCCGAGGGTGGCGGCGACCTCGAGGCCCGCCGCCTGGGCCAGCGCCTCCCACTCGGCGAGGTCGGGCACGTACCAGGTCATCTCGCGCACGTGGTCGCGGACGGCGCCGTCGCGGCGGCTGCGGATGGACAGGGTGACCGGTACCTGCGGCCCGACCCGCCGGGCGAGGTCGAAGCGGGTCCGCGCCTCGATCTCGACCCCCCGGTCGTGGATCCGCCAGTGCGTCGCCCACGCGCCCTCGGGCGTCAGGTCGCGGGGGTGCGTGGCCTCGACCACCAGCACCCCGCCGGGCACCAACGAGCGCCGCGCGACCTCGAGGAACGCGCGGATGCGCTCGGCGCGGGCGAGCTGGTGCACCGCGGAGAGCGGGACGAAGCCCAGGTCGGCCCCCGGTCGCACCACCCACTCGCACAGGTCCGCGAGGATCAGCTCGGCGCGCGCGCCGAGGCGCTGGCGCGCCGCCTGGAGCATCTCCTCCGACGGATCCACGCCCACGAGGGCGCGCGCGCGGTCGCGGCCGAAGTGCTCGAGGTGCTGGGCCGGGCCGCACGCCCACTCGACCACCCGCCCCGGATCGCCGAGGCCGAAGCGCGCGCTGCACGCGATCAGGAAGTCCCGCTCGGCCGCGAAGTCCCGATACTCGAACGCCAGCCGATAGGCCTCGACCTCGTCGTCGAGGGCCCGCTCCGGGGTGAACCGGCGGGTGAAGGTGATCAGGTCGTCGCCCTCGGAGTAGAAGTCCCTCAGCCGCGCGGCCTCCTCGTAGCCCGCCGCCAGGTAGAAGGCCGCGGCGGCGCCGTAGCCGTCCCGGCTGGCCGTCTCGACCCGCACCATGCGCGCGCCGTCCACTCGAAGCTGCGCCTCCATCGCCTCGACCAACCGCCGCGCGACGCCGCGCCGGGTGAAGGCCGGGGACGTGGCGAGCCAGTAGAGGTCGACGGTCCCCTCGGTCATGGGGGTCGGCCCGAAGCAGATGTACCCAGCGAGGGCCTCTCCCTCCCAGGCGAGCAGGAAGCGGTAGTCGGGCTGGCGGGGATCCTCGAGGGCTGCGTCGGCCAGCTCGAGCGCCACCGCCACCTCGGCCGCGTCGAAGCTGTCGATGGACTCGAGCAGCGCGGCCAGGGCGGGCCGGCTGTCGGGGTCGAGGCCGCGGATCCTCATGCCGGGATCTCCAGGGGGGCGATGGAGCGGTTGGGGGGGCGTCGCCGGACGAGCGCGCAGGACAGGGGCGTGTTGGCGCCCACGAGGGCCGCGCGCACCACCCGCCAGCACAGGGTGGGGAAGTCGATCCCCGCCCGCGCGGCGGCGCGCGCCAGCCCTGCATCGGGCGCCAGGTCGCAGTTGGGGTTGACGTCGACGACGAAGGGGACGCCGGCCGCGTCGATCCGCAGGTCGAGCCGGGCGTAGCCGCGCAAGCCCAGGCTCGCGGCGCCCCGGGCGAGCTGCTCGACGCGCCGGGCGAGCGCCGGCTCGACGATGGCGTCGACCGCGGTCGTCCCTCTCCACGCCGGGTGCCCCGGCGTCCACTTCGCGTCGTAGGTCACGATGCGCGGGTGGTCCGGGGGCATCTCGCCGAAGTCGATCTCGCCCAGCGGCAGCACCTGCAGGCCCGCGCCCCCGCCGAGCAGGGACACGTTGAGCTCGCGCCCCTCGACATAGCGCTGGGCCATGAGCGGGCCGCGCACGGCGCGGCGGAGGTCGGCGACCGCCGCGCGGAGGGCGGCGGGATCTCGGGCCACCGAGCGCGCGCTGATGCCGACGGATCCGTCCTCGCAGCGCGGCTTCACGATGACCGGGTAGGCGAGCCCGTCCGGCAGGGCGTCGCCGCCGAGCGCCGCCGACGCCGGCACCGGGATGCCCGCGCGCGCCAGCGCCCAGCTCGTCGTCAGCTTGTCGAGGCAGAGCCGCAGCACCGACGCCGGGTTCCCGGTGAACGGGACCCCGGCGCGCGCGAGCTGCAGCGCCACCTGCGGCTCGTAGCGTGCGTCCCCGGCCAGGGACTCGCAGAGGTTGAAGACCACGTCGGGCGACGTCAGCCGGAGGGCGCGGGCGAGATCGGCGGAGCTGCGGATGGGCACGACGTAGACGCGGGCGCGGGGGGCGAGGGCCGCGCCGACCGCGTGGGCCACCTCGCGGACCTCGGCGCGGGCCGCGTGCCCGTACACGTCAGGGGGATCCTCGGGGTCGTCGAGGGCGTCGTCGTCGGTCGCAAAGTCGGCGTTGTGCAGGACGGTGACGGTGAGCAATCAGTCTCCTTGCCGACCGCTGAAGATAGCGAGGCCGCGGCCGTTTACAACGGCTCCGTGACGGTCCGCGGAAGAACCGTGCCAAGCGCGCCCGGTGCGCGGGTGGGTGTGATTCGAACCCGCTGATCACCCCTCCGCCCGCCGAGGCCGGCGGGCCATCAGCTGATCCTGTCAGCGCTGTCGCGACGAGCGTATCTTCTGCGTGCCCGGCCGGCGCCACGCGCTCGCCGGTCGAGTCCGACCTCGGCGCGGCGTACGGAGCCCGGCTGACCGCTGACCGCCGGTCGGAGCGATCACCACCGGGTCGTCAGCACACCCTGCGCGCGTTGGGCGTCCGCCTTCGGCTCAGTCGCCCCCCAAGCGCTCCCGCAGCCGCTCGAGCAGGACCTGGCGGCGCGCGGGGCTCAGCTCGCGGAAACGCTCCAGGTTGCGCAGGAAGCGGCTGCGCTCGCTCGGGGGCATGTCGAGCACGCGGCGGGCGAGGGCGCGCGCGCGGTCACGGCGCGCGGGGTCCATCTGCTGGAAGCGCTGGAAGGTGGTGCGCAGGGCGCGGCGCTCGCGCGGGGGGAGCTGGCGGAAACGCTCCCACTGGCTGCGCAGGGCCCGTCGCTCGCTGGGGGGCAGCGCGCGGAAACGCTCCCAGCGAGCGCGGAGCCTGGCCCGCGTCTCGGGGTCGAGCTTCTTGAAACGCTCGTAGCGGGCGCGCAGCGCCGCGCGCTCGTCCGGGCTCATCTTCGCCCAACGCTCGGCGTTGGTCGCGGGGTGATCGGTGGGGGCCGCCGCGGCTTCGTCCGGCGCCTGCGCGGCGGTCTCGTCCTGCGCGTGCGCGGCGGTGATCAGCAGGGGCAGGCACAGGGCCAGGGGAGCGAGGCGTCTCATGGCCGTCCCTCCTCGTCGTCGAGCGCGTCGAGCTGCGCCACGAGGAGGAAGGTCTCTTCGTCCTCGACGGCGTCGAGCAGCGTCAGGGTGTCGTAGTCGGCGAGCAGGTCGAGGTGGGCCAGCAGGCCCAGCTCGGCCGGCGGCGGCGCCGGCGGGGCGGAGGGCCGCAACGCGACGATCGACAGGGCCGCCGCGGCCGCCAGCGCCGCCGCCGCGACCCACCCACGACGCGGGAACGTGAGCAGGCGTCCGCCGCCCGACCGCCCTCGGGTGGAAGGACCGTGGTCGTCGGCGTGGACGACCGCACCCCGCTCCCGCGCCAGCCGCTCCGCCACCACCGCGTCGAAGCCCTCGCGCGGCGTGGGCTCGTCCGCGTCCAACAGACGCTCCAGCGTCAGCCGCGCCGCGAAGGTGTCATCGAAGCCGGCGCCGGGCGCCGGCTGGTCCGCGTCCAGCGCCCGCTCCAGCGCGAACCGCGCCGCGAAGGCCGCGTCGAAGCCCTCGCTCGGCGTCGGCGCGTCGAGGTCGAGCAGCGCGTCGAGCGCCGCGCCCGCGCAGGGATCGTCGTGATCGGCCATCAGCCTGCTCCCTCCACCACCTCGTCGTCGCCCATCAGCGGCGCGAGCTCGGCCATCAGCGTCTTGCGCGCCCGGTTCAGCAGCGACTTCACCGCGCCCACGGTCGTCTCGAGCGTCTCGGCGATGTCCTGGTGCGCCAGGCCATCCTCGCGCTGCAGCAGCAGGGCCGCCCGCTGGTTCGGCGGCAGCCCGGCGACCGCGGCGCGCACGGCCTGCTGCAGGCGGTCGGCGTGCAGCAGCGCGTCGGCGGCCGGGCGGTGCGCGTCGGTCGGCTCGCTCGGCAGGTCGTCGACGCCCACCGTCGGCCGCTTGTACTCGTGGCGGCGCACCTCGTTGAGGCAGTGGTTGGTCGCCACGCGGAAGATGTAGGCGCGGAAACGCTCCCGCGGCTCGTAGCGCCCGCGCGCCCGGTACAGCTTGAGGAAGACGTCCTGCGCCAGCTCCTCGCCGCGCGCCTGGCTGCCGACGAAGCGCACGCAGAAGCGCACCATCGGCACGCGCCAGCGGGCGAACAGGGCCTGGAAGGCCGCGTCGTCACCCCCGCGCGCCCGGCACATCAGCTGAGCGTCCTCGTCGTCGATGCTCACGGCGCGTCGTCCATCAACAGATCCAGGTCCTCGACCAGCTCGAGCTGCTCGACGAAGTCCAGCGCGCGCAGCAGCTCCGCGTCGGGGTCGGCCGGGGGCGCGGGGCGCGTCTCGGCCGGCGGCGGCGGGGGGGGCGGCGGCCCGGCGTCGGGCGGCGCGACCTGCAGCAGGAGCCACCACATCATGCGATCCCCCAAACCCGGGAGGCCGCCTCGGGTTGCGCGCCGCGACGCAGAAAGTTCACGGCGCCCACTCGGCCTCGACGCCGGCCACCGCCTGCCACCACACGCCGTCCTCGGGGTAGAACGCGCCCAACCACAGCGCGTCGACCTCGGCGCGCAAGGCCACGGCGTCGGTCACGCGCCAGCGCCCCCACAGGTCGACCTCTTCCCCGTAGTGGCGGCCGTCGGCCAGCGCGTCGTCCGTGTCGGCCCACAGGGTGGCGGCGTCGAGGTTGATCTCGATCGTCTGGGTCGGCGCCCACAGCAGGCTGGCGCCGAAGAGCCGCACGCCGCGCCCGCTGACCCCGGCGGCGGCCGGCGCGCGGCCCTGCAGGCTGCTGCCCAGGCCGGCGCCGAAGAACAGGCGCGGGCGCGCGAGGAAGGGCGCCGGCGCCAGAAAGGTCCCGAGCGTGTCCTCGAAGTCGCCGTCCTGTCCGGTGAGCCAGGTGGCGAAGGCGCCGGGATACAGCGTCGACCAGCGGTGGAGGCGCGCCTCGACGGTCAGGCCGACGCTGCGCACGACCAGGTCGCGGTCGACGCGGCGCTGGAGCACCCCGCCTCCGACCAGCGCGCGGCAGGGCAGGGGCGCCTCGGCGCGCGGCGTGCCGCGCAGGCTGCCCTCGCCCAGGCCCACCGCGCCGTGCGCGCGCACGCTGCCGCCGTCGAGGATCAGCTCGGCCCCCGCGCCCACCCAGCCCAGCGTGAAGTCGGCCTCGACGCGCGCGCACTCGGCCAGCGCCAGATCGGCGACGGCGCCGACCAATGGGCCCAGCCCCACCAGGAGGCGGTCGATGGCAGGCTGCGCCAGGGCCCGGGCGAGCTGGTCCGTGTACCGGGTGGCCGCCCCGAAGATGCTGACTTCGCTCAAGAAATCAGGTGCCCAGCGCGCGCGGACGAGCGCCATCGGCTGCCCCTCGGGTGCGAGGGCGCGGCCCACCCACCAGGCCCCGATCTCGGCCCCCAGCGGATCGGCGTCGTAGCGCGCGGCCGCGCCGGTCGCGACCTCGTCGATCAGCAGGCCGCCGGCGAGGCGCAGCCGGCGGCGGCCGGCCTCGACCGCGGCGTCGCCCAGCGCGCCGCGCAGCCAGGCGTCGCGCAGGAAGCCGGTCTCTTCGGCCTCGTCGGCGATCGGTCGGCCGTCGGCGAACACCTCGCCCTCGTGCCAGGCCAGCGCGCCGGTCGCGGCGCTCAGCGCCCCCTCGAGGTGCGCGCCCCAGCGCAGCTCCACGCCGGTCGCGGCGTACAGCAGCAGGTCGTCGTCGTCGAGGCGCGGGGTCAGGAAGCCGGCGGTGTCGAAGGTGCCGTCCGGCTGCACGCGGACGATCTCGTCGGGTCGATCGCGCTGCACGCGCCCGATGAGCGTGCCGAACGCCCACGGATCGATCTCGAGGCGGGGCGCTGCGGTCGCCGCGCTCCACCCGATCAGCAGCAGCGCGGGCCACGTGCGTCGCATCGACGGCATGGTTGATTTTTTTGCCGGCTCACCGCAACCACGCCAGACGGCGCGGGTTCACGCCGGTACACCCGAGAGACGGAGCGTGGGCATGGGATTGAGTTGCGTGCGGTGGACGACGCTGGCCGTGGGCGTGTTGCTCGCGTGGGGCTGCGGGGAGTCGTCGGAGGCCGGCGAGGGCGGCGCGGCCGATGGCGGGATCTCGGCGGATGGCGGTGGCCCCGGCGGCGACACCGGGGCGCCCACCTGGCACCGCGACATCGCGCCGCTGATGGCGCAGCACTGCGCGGGCTGCCACACCGAGGGCGGCGCGGGCCCCTTCGCCCTCGACACCTACGACGCGGTCAAGCGCATGGCGAACCCGGCGCGCAACGCCATCGAGGCGGGCCGCATGCCGCCGTGGCAGCCGGCCGACGACTGCCGGCCCCTGCGCGATCCGCGCGTCATGCCACCGGCCGACGTCGCGCGCTTCGCGGCCTGGGTCGAGGCCGGCGCGCCCGAGGGCGACGCGGCCGACGCGCCGCGCGTCGAGGCGCAGACCGTCGATCTGGGGCCCCCCGACCTGATGGGCCAGCCCTTCGAGCCCTACGTGGCGTCGACCGACCGCCCCGACGACTACCGCTGCCTGCCCCTCGATCTCACCTTCGACGCCGACACCTATGTGCGCGCCACGCACGTGGTGCCGGGGGACGCGGCCGTCGTGCACCACGTGCTGGTGTTCGTCGTGCCGCCCGAGCGGGTGGCCGACCTCGAGGCCCTCGACGCCGGCGAGGCGGGCCCCGGCTACACCTGCTTCGGCGGCTCGGGCCTGGGCACCGCGGGGCCCATGGCCGCGTGGGTGCCCGGCGCGGTGGCGAACGTCGCCGAGGACGGTCGCGCCACCCGCATCGTGGCGGGCAGCCGCCTGGTGATGCAGGTGCACTACAACGTGCTGGCGGCCGATCCGTCGCCCGATCTGACGACCCTCGAGCTGCACACCTACGACGAGCCCCAGCCCTACGTGCTGACCACCCAGCCCCAGGCCGGCCTGGATCTGCACATCCCCGCCGGCGACGCCGACGTCGTCTATACCCGGGACTTCGTGAACCGCCGGCAGACCCCCCTCACGGTGGTGGCGGTCGCCCCCCACATGCACGTGCTGGGCGAGCGCATCCGGGTGGACGTGGTGCGCGCCGACGACTCGACCGAGTGCGTCGTCGACATCCCCGCGTGGGACTTCAACTGGCAGCAGAGCTACCACCTCGCCGAGCCGCTGGTCGTGCAGCCGGGGGAGGCGTTCCGGCTGACCTGCGCCTACGACAACTCGGCCGCGAACCAGCCGGTGGTCAACGGCGAGCAGCTGACCGCGCGCGACGTCACCTGGGGCGAGGGCACCCTGGACGAGATGTGCCTGAACTACATCACCGTGGTCGAGCCCCTCGACGCGCCGGTCGAGGGCTGCGGCGCGTTCACGACGTGCCGCGCGGCGTGCGGCGATCCGAACGACTTCCTCTGCCTGGCCGACTGCCTCGGCGCCGACACCGCCTGCGCGCAGTGCGCGCTGCCCGGCATCGTGGGCGAGGGGGGCTGCGTGCGCGACGACTGCCTGCCCGAGCTCGCCGCGGCCGGTGACTGCGTGCGCGGGTGTCTGGTCGAGGCCATCTCGGGCGGCGGGCTGGGCGCGTGCATGGCGAACACCTGCCCCGAGCCGGCGGCCGCGCTGCAGGCGTGCATGACCCCGGTGCTGGCCGCCGGCGGGTGCGACGCCGCCATCGCGGGCTGCGCCGTCGAGTGAGGCGCGTCGGCCTCGCGCTGGCGCTCGCGCTGAGCGCGGGGACGGCCGCCGCGCATGGCCCGGCGCCGGCGGCCCTGGGCGCGCTCGACGCCCAGCTGGACGGCGTCCGCGGCAACCTGGGGCTGGCCCTTCGCGACGCCGAGGGGGGCTGGACCTTCGGCTGCCCTGCGCTGTGGGGCGCCGACGAGGGCGGCGCGCCGGCGGTGAGGCTGAGCGACGGGACGCTGGTGGTCGCTTGGGACGGCGCGGTGCACCTGGGCGTCGCGGGCGGCTGCGGCCTGGTGCGGCACGGGCTGGCCGACGGCGTCACGCTCACCGGGCTGGTCGCCGACGGCGAGCGGGCCTGGGTCGCGGCGCGCGCGGGCGGCGGCGGGCACGTCTGGGTGGTCACCGGCGAGGGGGCCTCGCCGCCGGTCGCGCTGGGCGAGGTACAGCCGGACGGGCTCGTGGCCGGCGACGGCGTCGCGTGGATCGCCGCGGCGCGCCCGGCGCCAGTGCTCGCGCGGGTGGCCGGCGCCGAGGTCGCGGTCGAGGGGCTCGACCTGCCCGTCCCGGCCGACTACCTCGATCCGCGGGGCGTCGAGGCCGACGGCCCGCGCTTCCTGTGGGCCGCGACCGGCGCCGGCCCGCGCCTGCTCGAGCGCGTCGACGGGGCGTGGCAGGTGGTCGCGGCCGCCGAGCGCGCGCTGCACGGCCCGGTGCGGATGGGCGACGCCTGGCTGATGATCGTCGACGGGGTCACGCGCCGCCGCGCCGACGGCGAGGCCGAGTTCGCCGAGGTGGCGGCGCCCCTGCGCACCTGCCTGCAGGCCACCGGCGGGGCGGTCTTCGCGTGCGTCGAGCGCGGGCTCGATCGGCTGGCGCCCGACGGCGCCGCGGCGCCCGTCTTCCGGGTGGAGGATCTGATCGGCGCGCCGCTGGCCTGCACGCCGCCCGGCCTGCGGGCCACCTGCGAGCTGCAGTGGCTGCACGAGGCCGGTGAGTCGGGGCTGCTGGGCGACGCCGGCGAGGTCGCCCCGGCCGACGCCGGGCCCGACGCCGCCCTCGACGCGCCCGCGGCCCCGAGCGCCGCCGCGGGCTGCGCCGCCACCTCGGGCCCCGCGCCCTGGCCCCTGCTGCTGCTGCTGCTCGCCGCCGGTCGCCGCCGCGGTTGACACCGTTCTACACCTGTGGAACCAGTGTGCCGCGACCTCTGGCCGGGGTCGCGCATCGGTGATGCACCTTGCGGCGGGGACCCACGGGGCCCGCCTCGAACGTCACCCCAGAAAACAGCAGGAGAACGACGACATGGCCTTCAAACTCCCGGAGCTTCCGTACTCGAAGGACGCCCTCAGCCCCCACATCTCGGCGCGCACGCTCGAGTTCCACTACGGCAAGCACCACCAGGGCTACGTCACCAAGCTGAACGCGGCCGTCGAGGGCGACAGCTCGCTGGCCGGCAAGAGCCTCGAGGACATCATCCGCACCACCAAGGGCGGGGTGTTCAACAACGCGGCGCAGGTGTGGAACCACACCTTCTACTGGCACAGCATGAGCCCCAACGGCGGCGGCGCCCCCACCGGCGACATCGCCCACGCCATCGACAAGGCCTTCGGCAGCTTCGCCGACTTCAAGGAGAAGTTCAGCACGGCGGCGGCCGGCCAGTTCGGCTCGGGCTGGGCGTGGCTGGTGAAGGACGCCGCGGGCCAGCTGGCGATCACCACCACCGGCAACGCCGGCACGCCGCTGACCGAGGGGCAGACGCCCATCCTCACCTGCGACGTGTGGGAGCACGCCTACTACCTCGACTACCAGAACGCCCGCCCCAGCTACATCGAGGCCTGGTGGAACCTGGTCAACTGGGAGCACGCCGCCAAGAACCTGTGACGGGTGACGGTGCGTCCCCGAACGGCCCGGCGCGCGCGTCGGGCCGTTTGCGTTTGGGCTTGGGCGAGGGACGCCCGCGGAGTAGGCTGCGGCGCCTCTCGGGGCTTTGATCGAGGCGAGGAGCGCGCATGAGCGAGGGTGAGGGCTGGCGGGTGGAGGACAGCGTCGAGCTGTACCGCATCGAGGGCTGGGGCCAGCCCTACTTCGGCGTGGACGAGCAGACGGGCAACATGGTGGTGCGCCCGGATCCGCGGCAGGCGGATCGCCAGCTCGACCTGTTCGCGCTGGTGCAGGATCTCGCCGCGCGGGGGCTGGAGCTGCCGCTGCTGATCCGCTTCTCGGACGTGCTGCGCGACCGGCTGCGCCTGATCAACGAGTGCTTCGCGAAGGCCATCGACGAGTACAGCTACGGCAACCGCTACCAGGGTGTGTACCCGGTCAAGGTCAACCAGCAGAAGCACCTCGTCGACGAGATTGCCGACTACGGGCGGCCGTGGGCCTTCGGGCTCGAGGCGGGGTCGAAGCCGGAGCTGCTGATCGCCTTGGCGGCCAGCAGCGATCCGAGCGGCCTGATCATCTGCAACGGCTACAAGGACGACGGCTACATCGAGACCGCGCTGATCGCGCAGCGCTTCGACAAGACGGTCATCGTCGTGCTCGAGCGCATCGAGGAGCTCGAGATGGTCATCGCGGCGTCGAAGAAGCTGGGCATCAAGCCCATGCTCGGCGTGCGCGCGAAGCTGATGACCAAGGGCGTCGGGCGGTGGTCGACCAGCACGGGGCAGCGCGCCAAGTTCGGGCTGACCGCCGCCGAGATCGTCGAGGTGGTCGATCGGCTGGCCGCCGAGCAGCTGCTCGACAGCCTGGTGCTGCTGCACTTCCACATCGGCAGCCAGATCTCGAGCATCTTGCCGATCAAGAACGCGCTGCGCGAGGCCAGCCACCTGTTCGTCGAGCTGTGCAACATGGGCTGCTCGATGCGCTACCTGGACGTGGGCGGCGGGCTGGCGGTGGATTACGACGGCTCGAAGACGTCGGCCCACTCGTCGCGCAACTACGACGTCCAAGAGTACGCCTACGACGTGGTGGGCACCGTGCAGGAGGCCTGCGACAAGGCCGGCGTGGCGCACCCGACCATCGTGAGCGAGAGCGGCCGGGCGCTCGTGGCGCATCAGTCCGTGCTGGTGTTCGAGGTGGTCAGCACCAGCGAGTTCCCGCTCGACGCGGAGCTGCCGCCGGTCGAGGCCGACGCGCACGAGGTGCTTCAGCGCGCGCAGGAGGCCCTCGACGCGGTCGAGCCGGGCGCCCTGCAGGAGGCCTGGCACGACATCCAGCAGGCGCACAACGAGGGGCAGACGCTCTTCAAGCTGGGCTACCTCGACCTGCGCACGCGCGCGCGGCTCGAGCGCCTCTACTGGGCGTGCTGCGGCCGCATCCTGCGGGCGATGGCCAAGCTCGACCACGTGCCCGAGGAGCTCTCCGACCTCGAGGAGCGCCTGGCGGCGATCTACTACTGCAACTTCTCGATCTTCCAGTCGGCCCCCGACGCCTGGGCCATCGATCAGCTGTTCCCGATCGTGCCGCTGCAGCGCCTGGACGAGGAGCCCACCGTCCGCGCGACGCTGGTCGATCTGACCTGTGACAGCGACGGCACCATCGATCAGTTCATCGACATCGACGGCCCCAAGAAGGTCATCGAGGTGCACCCGATGCGGCCGGGCGAGCCCTACTACATGGGCATGTTCCTCGCCGGCGCGTATCAGGAGATCCTCGGCGACATGCACAACCTGTTCGGCGACACCAACGCGGTGCACGTCGAGCTGGTCCGGCACGGTTACCACGTCGCCCACGTGGTGAAGGGCGACTCGGTCAGCAAGGTGCTGAAGTACGTGCAGTACGTGCCCGACGACATGGTCGAGCGGGTGCGGCAGCAGGCCGAGCGCGCCCTGCGCAACGGGCGCATCAGCCTGGACAACCTGCGCCTGCTGATGCGGCACTACGAGAGCAGCCTGCACCAGTACACCTACCTCGCCGCCGCCGGAGAAGAGCGCGAGGACTGAAGTAGCAGGCAGCGGCCACCGATAGGGGGAATACACGCCCCCGACAGAGGTGGTCATGGCCTTCCAGCACGTTCCCCTCGCCGCCCGCCGCCCCGTCCGCCTCGGCGACCTGCTGGTCAGCGCGGGCCGCATCACGCAGGCGCAGCTCGACGACGCCCTGTCGCTGCAGAAGCGCACGGGCGAGCGCCTGGGCAGCGCGCTGGTGCGCGCGGGCTATCTCACCGAGGACGACCTGGTGCGCGCGCTGTCCGGCCAGCTGGGGGTCGAGGCCGCCAGCGTCGACGACCTGGACATCGACCCCGAGCTGGTCAAGCTGCTGCCCGACGACTTCGTCAAGCGCTTCGAGGTGGTGCCGGTGCGCATGGACCGGGGGGTGCTGACGGTCGCCACGGCCACGCCGAACAACCTGTCCCTGCTCGACGAGGTGCGCTTCGTCACCGGCGTCCACAAGGTGCGCGCGCTGGTCGCCACCGAAATGGCCATCCGCCGGGTGATCGAGCAGCACTACAGCACCCACGCCCTGCTCGAGGAGGTCATCAACTCGGGCGGCCTGTACGACAAGGCGCTGCAGCAGGCGGCGCCGCGGCGTGAGGACGCCGAGAGCGAGACGGACATCTACCGCCTGCAGGCCGAGAGCGAGGCCCAGCCGATCATCGCGCTGGTGAACTACTTGCTCATCGAGGCCGTGCGGCGCCGCGCCAGCGACATCCACATCGAGCCCTACCAGGAGTTCCTGCGGGTGCGCATGCGCATCGACGGCATGCTGCACGCGGTGCTGACCCCGCCGCAGAACCTGCAGCGGGCGCTGGTGAGCCGCATCAAGATCATGGCCGGCATGGACATCAGCAAGACGCGCGTGCCGCAGGACGGCCACATCGCGCTCGAGTACACCGGCGAGGTGCTGCACTACCGCGTGAACACGCTGCCCACCGTCTACGGCGAGAAGTGCGTGGTGCGCCTGCTGAAGAAGGAGCAGCAGCTGGCCGATCTGGGCCGCCTGGGCATCCCGCCCGAGACGCTGGACCGTCTGCGCGAGGTGATCGAGCTGCCCCAGGGCATGGTGCTGGTGACGGGGCCCACCGGCAGCGGCAAGACGACGACGGTGCACGCCGCGCTCAACGCCATCAACCGCATCGAGAAGAACGTGGTGACCCTGGAGGATCCGGTCGAGGCGAGCATCGCGGGCATCAACCACGTGCAGATCCACCGGCGCGGCGGGGTGACCTTCATGGAGGGCCTGCGCGCCATCCTGCGGCAGGATCCGGACGTCGTGTTCATCGGTGAGATCCGCGATCGCGAGGTGGCCTCGACCGCGATGGAGGCGGCGATGACCGGCCACCTCGTGTTCTCGACGCTGCACACCAACAGCGCCATCGAGTCGCTGACCCGCCTCGACGACATGGCGGTCGAGATGTTCCTGGTGGCCGGCACGCTGAAGGCGGTGCTGGCCCAGCGGTTGATCCGCCGGGTGTGCCCCCAGTGCAAGCAGCCCCACCGGCCGGACACGCTGGCGCTGGCCGAGATGGGCGTCGCGCCCGAGCGCATCGCCGGCGGACGGTACTTCCGCGGCGCCGGCTGCAATCACTGCATGAACAGCGGCTTCAAGGGCCGCATCGCCGCCTACGAGGTGCTCTTCGTCGACGATCCGATCCGTCGCCTGATCCGCGCGCGCACGCCGGTCGAGACGCTGGGGGACGCCGCGCGCGAGAACGGCATGGTGACGCTGCTCGACTCGGGCCTCGACCTGGTGATGCAGGGGCTGACCACGCTGGAAGAGGTGCACCGCTGCATCGGTCGCAGCTGAACGCTGCGCCGCCGCGGCTCAGGCAGGATCCAGCAAGACGCCGGGGTTCATGATCCCGGCGGGATCCAAGGCCCCCTTGACCCCGCGCAGGGCCGCCGTGAACGCTCCGGAGCGTTGGCGATCGTACCAGGGTCGATGCACCCGCCCGACCGCGTGGTGGTGCGTGATGGTGGCCCCGTGGGTCAGCAGCGCGTCGCTCGCCGCCCGCTTGATGGCGGCCCAACGCTCCAGCTGCGCGCGCTGGCGGTCGGGCCCGGCCGGCAGATCGGCGCCCGGCGCGATGAAGGTGTAATAGGGGGCCGGGCCGTCGGGGTAGACGTGGGTGAAGCGCAGGCTCAGCCGGCCGCCGCCGCAGTGCGCCTTCATGGCGCCGCGCACCCGGTCGACGATCTCGGCGTGCAGCGCCGGGAAGTCCTGCCAGGTGCAGGCGGTCTCGAAGGTGTCGACGACGTAGCCCAGGCTGAGCAGCGTCGACTGCAGGTAGGGCGCGTCGATGAAGGCCGATCGCCACTGGCCGGCGGTCGCGTCCCGACCGGCGGCGCCGGCGTCGCGCAGGGTGGGGGGCCGGGGCAACACGCCGCCGTGATCGCGCAGCAGCTCCACGGCGCGCGCCATCGGCGCGTCGAGCGGGTGGTCGGCGCTCTCGAAGCCCACCAGCAGCACGTCGGTGCCGTCGACGGCGAGCTGGTTCAGCGCGGCCTCGCGTCGGTCGAGCAGGCGGCAGTTGCTGGGGTACAGGCCCGACTGCGCCAGCGCGCGCGTGGCGCCCACGGCGGCCTCGAAGTCGGTGAAGTGCGCCGCGGCGCTGGCCCGCCAGCCGGGCCGGGGCCGGACGCGCATCCAGGCCTCGGTGATGACCCCCAGCGCGCCCTCGCTGCCCAGCGCCAGGCGGTCCGGGCTGGGGCCCGCGCCGCTGCCGGGCAGGCGCCGCGTGGCGTAGACGCCGGCGCCGGGGGTGATCATCCGCAGGCCGGCGCACAGATCGTCGATGTGGGTGTACAGCGTCGCGAAGTGGCCGCCCGCGCGCGTGGCGAGCCAGCCGCCCAGCGTCGAGAACTCGAAGGACTGGGGGAAGTGGCGCAGCGTCAGGCCGTGGGCCGCCAGCCCGGCCTCGATGGCCGGCCCGAAGGCGCCCGCCTGGATGCGCGCCAGGCGGGACACGTCGTCGACCTCGAGCACCGCGTCGAGGGCGCCGAGGTCGAGGGTGACGACGCCGGCGTGGGCGTCGCCGGCGCACTCGACGCCGCCGACGACGCTGGTGCCGCCCCCGAAGGGCACGACGGCGACGCCGGCGCCGCTGGCCCACTCGAGCAGGGCCTCGATCTCGCGCTCGTCGCGCGGCCGCGCCACCGCGTCCGGCGCCGACGCGAAGTCGCCCCCGAAGGCGCGCACCTGGTCGGGGAAGCCGCGGCCGTAGGTGTGGCGGGCGCGGGTGGCCGGATCGCGCGCGCAGGGCACGCCCAGGCCGGGCGGCACCTCGACGCGCGGCCGGCGCAAGGTGACGGCGTCGAGCGGCACCGGTCGCGCCGGCGCGCCCGCGGGCAGGCCGAGCACCTGGCCCACCTGCGCCGCCAACGCGGCCTGGCCGTCCGCGTCCGGGAAGCGATCGGCGAAGCCCCAGCCCCAGTGACTGCGTGCGCGCATACGGCCAACCTGCCACGCCGCGCCGCGCGCGGGAAGAGGGCGCGTGCATCGACCGCGCGGTCGTGGCATCGATCTCCGGTGACCCGCCTCTCGCCCCTCTTCGCCCTGCTGCTGGGCTGCGGCGGCGCCGTGCCCGCGGCGCCCGGAGACGACCTGCCCGCCTATCGGGTGCGGGTCGATCCGGACCTGCGCACGCTGAGCGTCCGCGTGTGCTTCGAGGGCGCCCCGTCTTCCTTCCTGGTCCCCGGCCTCCGCGCGGGCCGCGATCTGCTGGACCGCGCGGTCGCGGCGGGCCGGCCCGTGCCCCTGGGGCCTCAGGGGCTCGACCTCCGCGGCCTGCCCCCCGGCGCCTGCGTCGATTACACCGTCGACCTGCGCGCGCTGGCGGCGGCCTCGGAGTCGCG
>JAUHXL010000540.1 GCA_030426945.1 bacterium | reverse complement strand
TCGGCGGTGTCGCGGTCGACGGCGTTGCGCACGGCCGGTCGGTCGATGATCACCGTCGTGACCGGCCCGGCGCGCTCGACGCGGACGGTGCTCACAGCGTCAGCGGCAGGTTCAGTCGCATCGGATCGCCGCTGAACGCCTTGAACTTGTAGCCCTTCACCTGCTGCTCGACGCAGGCCGCCGCGGGTGTGTTGCGCAGCTTGGCGGTGGCTACCTTGGCCCGCCCCACCGAGCCGTCGCGGTTGATCACCACCTGCACCGTGATGGTGCCCTTGGCGTCGGGCTGGTCCGCCGAGCAGGCCTTCAGGCGCCCCGCGTTGGCGTTCAGCACGGCCAGCATGTCGGCGCGCGACAGCGTGCGCGGGAGCTCCTCGGCGTCCGGCTTGGGCGTCGGCTTCGGGGGCCGCGGCGTGCGCTTCACCGGCGGCCGCGGGGTCCGGTTCACGGGCACCCTCGCCGCCACCTTGGGCGGCGCCGCGTCGGGTGGCGGTGGCGCGGCGTCGGGCGCGGCGTCCCTCGCCGCGTCCGGCGCGCCGCCGTCGGTGACGCCGCCGTCCCTCGCGCCGCCATCGCTGCCCCCCCCGTCCGCCGTCGCCGCCACCACCGGCGGCGACGCGGCGTCGGGCGGCGGCGCGGCGTCGGGCGGCGGCGCGGCGTCGGGCGCCTCGATCGGCACCTGCGCGACGGGCGCGGTCGTCCCCGCCCCGCCCTCGCCCGATCCCGCCGGCGCGCGGCCGAGGAACCACCACGCCGCCCCCCCGCCCGCGGCGAGCAGGACGAACAGGACAGCGAGGATCGGCCCCTTGCGCCCCGCCCCCTCGGCGGCGGGCGCCGCGGCCGAGGCGAAGCCGGGGGGCGCCCCGACCGGCGTGGCGGCGGACGAGAGGCCGGGTCCGGTCGGCGCAGACGCCAGGGCCGGCGCCGGCGCCGCCGCCGGCGAGGGCCCCACGGCCGACGCGGGCAGCGGCGCCGCGGCGGGCGAAGGTGACGCCGGGCGCACGCCGCGGCTGGCGTCCGGCGCGCCGAACCCCCTCGAGGGGCCAGGCGCGTCGCCGCCAGGTGGCCCGACCGCCCCGAAGCCCTCGACCGCGGGCGGCGGCGCCGAGGCGCGCGGCGCGGGCGGCCCAGGCGGCGCCGGGCCCCGGGACACGGTAGGCCCCGGCGGCGCGGGGGCGCGCGGCGCGGGCGGACCCGGCGGCGCCGGGCCCCGCGGCGCGGGCGGCCCGGGCGGGGCCGATCCACGCGACAGGAGCGGCCCCGGCGGCGCCGGCCCGCGCGACGAGGGCGACCCGAGCGGCCCTGGAGGTCGCGATGTCCGCGGCGGCGGCGGCCCGAGCGGGGCCGCGCCCCGCATCGACGCCGGCGGCGCCGACCGAGCCGCCGGCGCGCCGAACGGGCTGCGGGGGGGCGCGGGGGTGGACGCGCCCACCCCCGAGGGCTCCTCGATCAGCTCCAGGTCGTCGATCTCGAGCACATCGTCCGCGGGCGGCGCCGCCCGGGCGGCGCGCGCATCGGCTGCCGCGGCCTCGGCCTGCCGGCGCAGCTCCGCCGGCATCAGCATCACCGTCGCGCCGTCATCGTCATCATCGTCGTCGTCGAAGTCGTCGTCGCCGCCGAAGCCCGCCTGCGCCACGACCTGCTCGGGCGTCAGCGCGACGGTGCGCTCGACGCCCTCGAAGAGGTGAGCGAACTCGTCGTTGTCGGCGAGGGGCATCCAGCTGCCCATGCCCTCCTGCCACACCAGCGTCTCGGCGTTGACCACCTCTTGCGAGAGCAGCTGCAGCAGCTCGCCCAAGGGCATCGGGCCGAGCTGTTCGTTCTGGACGAGGGCGTACCACATCAGCGGGAACTTACCCCATGGCCGGGGCGGCGTGAAACTCGCCGCGGGCGAAGGGCGGCGCGGGCTGTCATCGCCCCTGGCGTTGATGGAGGCTGTCACGCATGGCGTCGTCGATCGATCCGAACTCGACCAGCAGGTCGCCCACGGCGCGCAGGCTGCGATCGCGCCGCCAGGCCTGCTCCTGCCCCCCGAAGGCGAAGTCGATCTCGTCCTCCGAGGCGTGCCCCGACTCGATCACCCAGCCGGCCACCTCGCGGTCGGCGTGCCGCAAGAGCAGCAGATCGGCCAGCGGCGCGAGCTCGTGCTGCACGTCCTCGCTGACCCCCCGCGCGGCCAGCGCGGCGCCGCTCGGCGCGCCGCCGCCGCACAGCGCGGCGAGGTCGTCATCGTTCAGCAGCCCGAAGTGATGGGCGAGGAAGGCCACCAACGTGGCGCGGTCACCGGACGCGTCGCTCATGGGCGGATCATCGGTCGCGCGGCCCGACGACACAAGTTCGGCGCCCGTCGGGGGTGCGCGCCGACCACGCCGCCGGTCTGCTCACCCGCCGCCGAAGTAGCGGCGCAGCACGCCCTCGGCCGGCTTGCCCTTGGGCATGTAGCCGATGTCCTCCGCGCCACCCGCGCCGCTCCAGATCCACACGAACACGCCCGCCAGCCGCGGGTGGCCGCGCCAGGCGTCCACGAAGGCCTGCCAGGCGCGCCGCTGCTCTTCGAGGTCGACGGGGCCCTTCGCGGCGTGCGCGTAGGGGCGCACGGCGCCGCCGTCGACGCTGGGATAGCCCACCTCGGTGAACAGCAGCGGGCGGTCCACGAAGTCGAGCCAGCGCTCGAGGTGCTGGCGGATGATCGTCCACGACTGCCGCAGCTCCGCCTCGGTGGCGTCGTTGCGCGTCGTGATCGGGTGGTAGGCGTTCAGCCCCACATAGTCGAGCGCGTCCCAGAAGCCGACGTGCGTGAAGTGATCCCAGTTGGCCGAGTAGGTCAGCTCGCCGTCGAAGACGGCCCGCACGTCGCGCACCAGCCGGCGCCACTCGGCCTCGTCGCCCTCCATCGTGCCCAGCTCGCTGCCCACCGACAGCATCGCCGCGCCCTCGTCGGCGGCCAGCTTCGCGTAGTGCAGGATGAACGCCCGGTAGGCCGCCCACCACGCGGCCCGATCAGCCGGCTTCAGCTTGCCCCGCCACAGCCCCGGCCCCTGCACCTTCAGCCGCACGATGGGGAACACCAGCGCCTTCAGCCCGCGCGCCTTCGCGTGGCGCAGCACCCGCCGCACCTCGTCGTCGTCGGTGCCCCACTGATAGGGCGCGATGGCGGTGCTGGCGACCGTCTCCTGCCCCCACTGCACCACCACCTGCAGCGTGTTGGCGCCCAGCTCGGCGATCTCGTCCACCATCTGCGTCACCTGGGCGGGCGACCGCGTGCCTTCGTAGTGCGGCGCGAGCGCGACCCCACGGACGGCGGGGGGCGAGAGCAGGGCGAGGGCGAGCAGAAACGTCACGGCCGGGAACCTCTGAGACTGTTGCACATACGGGGCACTTCGCGGTGCACGCCCCCGAATGCTCGGCTCGGCGTTGCGAAAGCAAGGCGAGACCGCCGGGTCTCGTCATGCTTCCGCGCCTTGATCCGAGCTTTCGGTGACGCACCCCGCTCGACCCCTCCATGTGCACCAATCTCTAGCGGACGCCCGGCTGTCGACGAAACGTAGATCCTGCGTCCGTGACATGCGTGCAGAGCTCCGGCACGCTCTCTCCGGGAGGTTCCTCATGCCGCGACCCGACGACCTGTTCGAGATGACCCTGGGCACCCTGAAGGCGGAGCTCGAGGCCGAGGCCGCCGCCGAGCGCGCCGCCGCCGAGGCGGCGAAGCAGGCCGAGGCCGAGGCCGCCGCGCGCGCCGCCGCCGAGGCCGAGGCCGCCGCCCGCGCCCAGGTCGAGGCCCGCCTCGAGGCCGAGGCACGCCGACGGGCCGAGGCCGCCGCGCACCGCGAGGCGCTGCTGAACCCCCCGCCACCGCCCGCGCCCGCCCCCACGGCGCCGGCGCCGGTCGCGGCCCCCGCGCCGCCCGCACCATCCCCGCTGGATCTGGCCCCGCCCCCGGGCCGCGGCTTCGGCTTCTGGTTCTCGGTGGTCGGCCTGCCGGTCGCCTGCCTGACCGCCATCGCCTGCACCTGGCTGTACGTCAACCGCCCGCAGCCGCCGCAGCAGCTGCCGATCTTCGACGCCGCGCCGCTGACCTGGACCCCGCGCGTGCAGCCGGTGGTGCCCGCCGTGCTGCACGCCGCGCCGCAGCCGGCCGTCGCCGAGGCCACGCCCCCGCCGATCACGCCTGCGGTCGCGAAGCCGGCGCCCACGCGGAAGCCGGTGACGAAGCGCCCGCCCCGCGGGCCGCGCGCGACCCCGAAGCCGGCGGAGTCGGCCCCGGTCTTCCACCTCGACACCACGGATCTGCTCGAGCAGAAGTAGCCGGTCAGCCGTCGACGGTCCGCGCGACGAGGTACCGGTACACCCCGGTCAGGTTGATCAGCAGCAGCACGATGTTCTGCACCGCGATGGCCGTCTCCTGCTCCGGATCGGCGAACCCGTAGACGATCAGCGCGATCGACGACGTGACGAACAGCACGAAGGCCCACCCGGTCACCCGGCGCCCGAGGTTCAGGGCCACCAACAGCGCCGCGATCGCCGCGCTCAGCGCCCCGTACCACTCGAACACCGCCAACAGCGTCGGGTTCACTCGCCGGCCGCCGCCCGACAATCCTCGTGCAGCAGCTCCGGTCGGTACTCGAAGTGCATCGTGTCGAAGTGGGCCCACTTCCCGCCCCAGATGAAGCCATGGCGTTCGAAGACCGCCACGACCTCGAACGGAAAGCGGTTGCGATACGCGCGCTTGCCGTCCGCGTCCGGCTTCACCCACTTCCAGTAGTCGCTGAACTGCACCCCCACGTCGATGGCCAGCGCGAAGCTGTGCATGCTCAGCCGGGGCGTCCCTTTCACGGTCCGCCACACGAAGGTGCCCGCCGGCTTCTCGACGAAGCGCCGCAGGGCCGGGGGCAGCGCGTCGAGCTCCGCGCTGACCGCGGCGAGCGCGCGATCCACGCCGTTCTTCGTCGTCACCTTCAGCGGCAGGTTCACGCTGCCGGGCAGCCAGCGGATCGTCGTCGTCGTCGCCG
>JAUHXL010000539.1 GCA_030426945.1 bacterium | reverse complement strand
CTCCGCCGCCTCGAGCGCCAGCGGCTGCGTGGCGGCCTCGTGGCGGGCGAGCAGGGCCGCGTGCTCCTCGCGCCCCTGCGGCGTCAGGCGGCGCTTCAGCCAGGTGTTGTCGGCGTTGAAGGTCTCCAGCTCGGCGGCCTGCTCGGCCCGCAGCCTCGCCAGGTCCGCGGCGGCCTTCTCGGCCAGCGCCTGCGCGCGGCGCGCGACGGCCGAGGCCTCGCGCAGGGCAGGCTCCGCCCGGGCCACCCGGCGCGCGGCCTCGGCCGCCAGGCGCGTGCCCGAGGCGTCCGCGTGGCCCCGCGCCCAGACGCGGTAGGCGTCGGCGAGGGGGCGCGGCACGGGCACCTTGGCCAGCAGCGCGCGCGCCAGCTCCACGTGCAGGAACATGATCTTGCGGGTGCGCCCCTCGAAGCTCAGGGTGCCGTACGCCTCGGTGCCGTAGACGCTGAGGAAGGCCTCGAGCGCGCCGTCGCGCGAGGCCTTGCCCGTCACGATCCACTCGAGCATCGACCGCCAGTTCTTGGCGACGGCGGCGCGCCGCTCGGCCGCCGGCTCGGTCCACCACCGGTTCTGGGGTCGCTTCTGGGCCCGCTTCTGCTCTTCGGCCTGCCGCTCCGCCGCGGCGGCCTTGGCGAGCGCTTCGCTGAGCTTGGCGTCCATCGGCACGGGTCGACTCTCCGCTGAGCTGCCGACTTACTCTGGCACGGCGGCGGGCACCGTGTCAGTCCGGCGGATCGAGGAACGTGGTCGCCCGCACGCCCCGGGCGCGCAGCGCGTCACCGAGCGTCTCGGCGACCGGCCGGGTGATCGGGTCCCCCACGATCCACGCCGTCGTGTCCGGGCCCTGGTCGGGGTTGTACAGGAAGTACGGGGCGCCGTCGGTGGCGGGCCCCAGGTCGAGGCGCGCGCGCACGGCCGCCCCGTCCACCCGCCACGGGCTGCGCGTGACGTGGCGCAGCCGTGGGCGTCGATCGGGCGCCGCGGCGGCCATCAGGCGAAGGGGCAGCGCGACGCGCTCGCCGATGGCGTACACGACGTCCGGTGGCGGCTGCGGCACGCTCGCGGCGCGCGCCGGCCGGGGGCGGAGGGCGCGCGGGGGCGGCGCCGGCGCGCGCACGGCCACCTGCAGGCCCTGCCGGGCGAAGGCCTCGCGCATCGCCCGCCGCGCGGGCAGCGGGCGCAGGTCGGCCAAGGTGACCACGTCGAAGCGTGGGGTGAGATCGGTCAGCTGCTCGATCAGGTTGGTCAGCGTGCGCCCGGTGGTGATCTCGTCTTCGATGATCACGATCCGCGCGTAGGCGCGGTCGGGCACCACCAGGTGATGGTGCGGGGCGTGTGAGTGGGGCTCGCGGAAGCGGCGCTCGAGGCGATGCCCGGTCGGGGTGCGGCTGCTGAGGCACAGATCCGCGTCGGCCAGGTGCCGGTGCGCCATCCAGGCCAGGATCAGCGACGACTCGGCCAGGCCGACGATCAGCGTCGGACCCCCGACCGGCGGCACCGCGGCCACGACCCAGCGGGCCAGCGTGTCGAGGGCGTCGAAGTGGGCGTCGGCCAGCTTGCCCAGCACGGGCGAGGCCATGCCGTGGCGGCGCCGCGGGTTGCCGTCGCGCTCGACGGTGAGCAGGGCGTCGAGCTCGATGCCGGGGCTGCGCGCGGGGGCGGGCCGCTCGACCGGCGGCTGGGGTCGCTGGGGGCGGGGCAAGGCGCGGTTCAGACGTTGACGCCGAGCGCCCTGGCGAGCGGCCCGAGGCCGCCGGCGTAGCCCTGTCCGATGGCCTTGAACTTCCACTCGTTGCCGTGGCGGTACACCTCCCCGAAGACCATGGCGGTCTCCATGCTGGCGTCCTCGGACAGGTCGTAGCGCGCGATCTCCTTGCCGTCGCCGGCGTTCACCACGCGCATGTAGGCGTTCTGCACCATGCCGAAGTTCTGCCGGCGGGTGTCGGCCTCGTCGATGGTGACGGCCACCTGGATGCGCGTCACGTCGGCGGGCACGCGGGACAGCTCGACGTCGACCGCCTCGTCGTCGCCCTCGCCCTCGCCGCTGCGGTTGTCGCCCTGGTGGCGCACCGAGCCGTCGGCCGAGCTGAGGTTGTTGTAGAAGATGAAGTCCGCGTCGCTGCGCACCTTGCCGTCGGCGTTCAGCAGGAAGACGCTGGCGTCGAGATCGAAGGCGGCGCCATCCGTGACGCGGGCGTCCCAGCCGAGGCCGATGCTGATCTTGTTCAGGCCGGGCGCGGACTTGCTGAGCGAGACGTTGCCGCCTTTGGACAGGCTGACACCCATCGGAGCCTCCTCGTGAAGGGGTTGGGGGGCGCCGCGGATAGTAAACGCGGCGCTCGGGGCGCGCAACCGGAGGCCGCCGCCGGGCGGTGCGTCAATCGCGGACGGTGCGGGCCTCGGCGAAGGCGGGCGTCGGGGGCGCGGGGGGATCGGCCGGCGCCTCGAGGGGCGCGTCGTGGGCGGCGAACCAGTGGTCGATGTCGGTCCACTCGGCGCCCATGCCGCGGCCGACCACGAAGGCCGTCCAGACGAAGTACATGCCGAACAGGACGACGGCCTTGATGCGCCCGACGCCGGTGCCGACGAGGAACAGCGTCAGCACCACGCCGGTCACGGCCAGCAGCGCCCAGCGCAGGATCTGCACGTCGGCGGCCGCGCCGCTCGCGGTCAGCTCGACGGCGCCCACCGTCAGGCCGTAGAGCATCAGGGGCAGGCCGAGGCAGATGCAGATGTCGAAGATGTTGCTGCCCACGGCGTTGGCCACCGCGTCGTCGTAGTTGCCCTTCAGCGCGTCCTTCACCGAGAGGACGGTGTCGGGGACGCTGGTGGCGGCCGCGGCGAGGATGACGGCGGTGAAGTAGGGCTGCACGCCGAGGGCCTGCGCGGAGTGCTCGACCGCCCAGGCGATGAGCGCGCAGGCGCCCGCGATGTAGACGACCGAGATGGTGAGCACGATCCAGGCGTGGTTCTGCGTGTAGTCCTTGCCGCCGAAGAAGCGGCCGTTGACGTCGAGCAGCCAGCCGAGCCCGAGCACGCCGGGGCCATCCTCTTCCTCGTCCTCGTCGTCGTCGTCGTCGTCCTCCTCCTCGTCGACCCCGAAGCCCGTGCGCAAGGTGACGAAGAAGTACACGAGGTAGATGACCACCAGCCCGCCGCCCATCCACCAGACCACCGTCGAGTCGCCCAGGAAGTAGATGAGGGCCAGCTCGGCGCCGACGAAGAAGATGCCGTCCTTGATGACGACCTTCTTGTCGAGCGTGATGCGGTCGACCTTGGTGCGCGTGTTGCCGGGGCCCTTCACGCCCCAGAAGAGGACGGCCAGCACGCACAGGCCGGGGATGATGACGGCGTTGAAGACGGCGCTGCCGGCGCAGGTGGCGATGCCGGCCGAGAAGCCGTCGGCGCGGTCGCCGAAGAAGTCGGGCGCGAAGAGGGGCCCGAAGAGCAGCAGGGCGGTCGTGAAGAGCTCCGGCAGCGAGCTGCCGATGGCGTTGATGGTGGCGCCCTTCACGCCGGGGCGCATGTTGCGACCCAGGTAGTCCGCGGCGTCCTCGAACGAGTTGCAGGCGTACATGATGACGATCGACATCAGCGCGATGACGGCGAGGGAGGCGAGCAGCAGCATCCAGAGCTCCACAGCGAGCCGCGGGGGTCGGCGGCCCCGCGCGGTGGGTCGTGAGGCGGGGCCGGGGCGCGCGGCCCAGGCTCCGAAGACAGGGGGTCGGCCGCCGGCGGGTGGATGGTATGTGGCTGCGGGTGGGGGGTCAACCGCGACGCGAGCCCGCGCGGGGGGCCGTTGACAGCGCGCCGGGGGGCCACCCAAGATGCCGCGCCCTCGCTTGGACGGAGCTGCGATGACGCGCCCCTCCCCCGCCCGATGACCGCGCTCGGCTGGCGTCCGCCGGATCCGCCCTTGCCGGTGGTGTCGTTCGTCGATCTCGACGACACCCTGTTCCGCTCGCCGGCGCGCGGGGGACACGGCCGGCCGGTGACGGTGACCCGCGCCGGGGAGCCCTACAGCTACATGTCGCCGGCGCAGCAGCAGCTGTTCGCGCTGCTGCGCGCGGCCGGCCGGGTCATCCCGACGACGGCGCGCAGCCCGGCCGAGCTGGCGCGGGTGCACCTGCCCTTCGACGACTACGCCATCTGCAGCCACGGGGCGGTGGTGCTGCAGCCCGACGGCGCGATCTGCCCGGTGTGGCGGGCCGAGGTGCGCGCCCGGGTGGCGGCCCTGAAGGTGGACGCCGCGGCGGTGATGCGGCGCGCGCGCCGGCAGCCGGGGGGCGACGCCCTGCGCATCGAGTCCATGGCGGTGGAGGGCAACCCGCTCTTCGTCAGCGTGCGCGAGCCCAAGCGCCGGCACGCGCCGATCACCGCATGGGCCGCGCACATGCGCGCGGCGCTGCCGCCGGGCTGGCTGCTCGAGAGCGGCCGGGATCGCGCGCTGCTGCACCCGGCCAGCGTCGACAAGGCCGCGGCGGTGCGCTGGTTCGTCGACCATCACGACCTGCGACCGGCGCTGCTGCTGGGGGCGGGGGACCGGCACGGCGACGCCGACTTCATGGCGGCCTGCGATTACGCGCTGCTGCCGGTGGGATCGCATCTGTTCGACTGTCTGGGGAGGGGGCGGTGATGCAGCGGGGCCTGAGCGGCAGCTACGACGCGGACGACGTGCGCTTCCTGCTCACCCCCATCGACCTGCCGCCCACGGACGTCGAGACCAAGGAGCGCCTGATTCAGTCGGGGGCGGCGCATTACTCCGAGGTGCTGGCGCCCGAGGCGGCCCCCGACGCCCGCTACCTGGCGCTCTTCGAGGCCAGCGTCGCGCACAACGGCGAGCGGGTGGCGCGGGACGTCGCGGGGTTGGCCCGAGCGCTGGCCGCCGCGCCGCCGGCGGTGTTGGTCAGCCTGGCGCGGGCCGGGACGCCGGTGGGCGTGCTGTTGCGCCGGGCGCTGCGGCGGCTGGGCGTCGAGGCGCCCCACTACTCGGTGTCGATCATCCGCGACCGCGGCGT
>JAUHXL010000538.1 GCA_030426945.1 bacterium | reverse complement strand
CAGGAGGGATCGGCCCCTTACTCGACCACCCCGGACGAGGACGGCGGCGCGGTGGGTGTCACCGTGCTGGCCGGACAAGCGACGCTGACGCGCGCGCTCGTGCGGGACAGTCACGCGGCCGGCGTGCAGGTCGCCTCGCTGCGCGCGCCCATCGCGCTGCTGACCGCGCGTGACCTGCGGGTGACCGGCACGCGCCCCGGCCGCTGCGAGGCGGTCATCTGCGACGACGAGGCCGGCCACGGCCTCATCCTTCACGACGGGGCGCAAGCGACGCTCGAGCGCGTCGCCCTCGACGACAACAGCGGCGTCGGTGCCTGGCGCGAGTGCCTGGCGACGATGACGCTCACCGACGCCGCCATCACCCGGAGCACCGTGGGCGCCGCGGCCCCGGGCGCCTGCGACGCCGCCGACGGCCTCACCGCCGTGTGCTTCGACAGCAACACGGTCGACGTGGCTTCGCAGGCCGTCACCGCCCCCGCGCTCTCGGGTGACCTGTTCGAGTAGGGAAAACTCGGCGCCTCGACATCGAGTCGCCCACCGCGGCGTCACTCCACCGCGTCCACCGCCGGCGCGGCCGTCGGATCGAGCACCTTCAGCACCCGCCCCTCGGCCTCGGCGGCCGCGTCGTTGGCCGCCAGATCGGGCTCGACCGTCACCCCGTCCAGCTCCAGCGCCTCCAGCCGCTGCACGTAGGCGCCGAGCGCGTCCTCGACGCCGGAGCGCACCGTCACCTGCGCCACGTCGAAGTCCGGCGCGTCGGCGCCCTCGCCGTCGATCAGCAGGCCGGCGCGCGGGTTGTCGAGAAGCTGCAGGCCGCGCAGGGTCAGCAGCCCGGACGGCGCGGTCACCTGCAGGCCGTCGGCCACCGGCGTGGGGTCGATGCCGTCCAGCGCCAGCAGCGCGCCGGTGGCTTCGACCGTCGTGTCCGCGATCACCACATTGCCGGCGGCGCGCAGGGCGATGCCGGCGCCCGCGTTCGCGACCACGGTGCCGCCCGTGACCGACAGGCCGGCGACCTCCAGATCGGCGGCGTCCTGCACCCAGAAGCCGGGGCCGCCGTTGTCCCGCACCGTGGGCTGGCGGTGCGCGCCGGTGGCGCCCACCTGCAGCACGCCGACGCCGTCGACGCCCTGCACCTGCAGCGTCTGCGTCGTCAGCGCGGCGCCGGCGGAGGCCACGACGCCGAAGGCCCGCACCAGGCTCACGTCGCTGCCCGTCCGCCCGTCGTCCACCTGCACCTCGGTCAGCGTCGCCTGCCCGCCCTCGACCAGCAGGCCCGTGCCCCAGAAGCGCTCGATGGCCGCGTCGGCGAGCGTGCTCTCGGCGCCGCGCAGCACGACGCCGAAGCCGACCGTCCCCTCGACGCGCAGTCCGTCCGCGGCGAAGGTGCCCCCCTCGACCAGCACCCCGGCCACCGGCGTGCGCGCCGGATCGATCGCCTGCGGCGCCGCCGCCTCGAGCGGCAGCCCCAGCACCGTCAGCGTCTCGACCTCGGCCTCGGTGTCGGTCAGCGTCACGCCCACCCCGCGCGCCGCCTCGACGGTCACCTCGGCCAGCTTCAGCGGCCCGCCCCGCGCGCTCAGCGCCCCCCGCAGCGTCACGCCGATGATCGCCGTCCGCGGTCCCCCGGCCTGCAAGCAGGCCCGCGTCGTGCCCACCACCGTCGCGCCCGCCCCCGACAGCGTCACGCCCGGCGGCACGTCCACGTCGACGGTGTAGGTCGCCGCCGCCAGCCGCACGGTGTCGCCGGGGCACGCCGAGGCCAGCGCGGGCAGCAGGTCCTCCTCGGCGGCGACCGGCTTCTCGATCGGCGGCCCGTCGCACGCCAGGGGCACGCCCGCGTCCGCCCCGTCGCACCGGTACGTCGCCGGCGGCTCGTCCTGGGGGTTGCCCACGTGCGTGCTGTTGCAGCCCGCCGTCCCTCCCATCGCGCCCAGCAGCCACGCCACGCGAAGGCCCCACCGCCGCGGTCGCTCAGCCTCCATCTGCCTCTCCCTCCCCCTCCGCCGTGGCCAGCGGAATCAACGACGCGTGGACCTGATACACGCAGTCCGCGGGCGCGTCGTCCGCGGTCTCGTCGACGAAGCTGTTGATCAGCTCGATCAGGCGCAGCCGCAGCGCCGGCAGCCGCGAGCGCGCGATGCGCACGGTCTTCGTGTTCAGCATGCGCTGCTCGCGCCGCACCGATCCGATCGAGTCCGCCACCAGCGCGAGGATTTGCCGATGAAAGTTGCCCGCCGCCAGGCTGCCCGCCTCGTGTCCCAGGGTGATGACCGGCTCCGGCCCCATCCGCCACCGCCCGTCCTCGTCGACCGCGCACACCCCCAGCCGGGGCAGATCCCGCAGCGCCGCCTCGATGTCGGCGGACGCCACCGGGAACACCAGGCGCTCGGCGATCCAGTCGACGTCCGGTCGGAAGCCGGGCAGCGCAACCAGCTCCCGGATGGCCACCTGATGCCAGTGCGAGATGTAGCTGAACAGAAGCTCCCGCGCGCGGTCGTCCTCGCGCCCCAGCCGCTCGTGGGCCAGCCGGTGGCGCAGCGCGACGCGCTCGGGCCCGTCCTCGAGGTGCTCGAGGATGACCAGATCGACGAACAGATCGGCGTCCGCTGCGCCGAGCTCGAGGGCCGACGCCAGGCGGCGCGCCGCGTCGGGGGTCAGCCTCCGCGTCAGCCGGGTGCCGGGATCCCGCGCCAGCGGGGCGCGCAGGCAACGCGAGAGCATCGCGGCGGTCATGCCTGCGCGCTCGGCGACGCGATACTGCGGGTAGCGATGCGGGCCGCCATGCGTCGCCTGCCGGTACGCGATGAGCGCCCGCGCGAAGCCGCGATAGTCCTCGCCGAAGTCGACGAGGCGGGGCCCTGAGTGATCGCCGCCCCCCCCATCGTCACCCTGCCCTGCCCAGTCCTCTTCGCTCGCCATCGCTCCCATCGCCCCGGCCGTCGAACTCGGCACGGTAACCGATTCGCCCGGTTGACCACGGGAAAAACTAACGGATTGTTCAGCCCGCTTGGCCCTCGACGAATGGTCAACAGGGCACTAAGCTTGGTCAACGAGGCAGTCACCGGACACACAGCGCATCCCATTGAGGGTACGCACGAACACAGGGCGAACCACCGGCCCGTGAAGCCGCCGGGTGGGCGAGGCTTCACGGGCCGGTGGGACTGGGCGATCAGCAGAGAGGTGGACCCATGATGTCCGACACCGAGCCCCCCGAGACCGCACCCCCGCGGCCCCCGCGGCCGCGCGACCCGGCGCCCGTCACCGGCCCCTGGCGCTGCACCTGGCCGGTCGTCGCGGTGCGCCGCCCGTCCGGAAAGCGGCGCTCACCACCCCGCGCCCTGCCGCCCGACGACTGACGCCCAACCACCGACGCCCGAAGACCCACGCCCGAAGACCGACGTCCGACGAAGCCCCCTCGCCAAGCCGCGCCGCGTGTGCCAAAACGGGGTTCATGGACGACGTACTCCCCGCAGATCCGCTCATCGGCCAGATGGTCAACGGCCGCTACGAGGTGCTCGCCCGCATCGGTGAGGGGGGCATGGGCTGGGTGTACAAGGCCCGGCAGGAGCCCATCGGGCGCATGGTCGCGCTGAAGGTGCTGCTCGGGGAGTTCGCCAACGACGAGCACATCGCCAAGCGCTTCCTCAACGAGGCGCGCATCATCAGCCAGCTGAAGCACCCCAACACCGTCTCGCTCATCGACTTCGGCCACCTCGACGGCAGCGGGCAGCTGTTCATCGCCATGGAGTTCCTCGGCGGGGGGCAGCTGCGCGACCTCATCGAGCGCGGCCGGCTGGATCCAGTGTCGACGCTGCGGGTCGCGCGCCAGGTGTGTCAGTCCCTGGCCGAAGCCCACGCGAAGGGCATCTACCACCGCGACCTGAAGCCCGAGAACGTGCTGCTCGACGACGTGAAGGGCGAGCAGATCGTCGTGCGGGTGGTCGACTTCGGCATCGCGAAGCTGAACCCCGCGATGCTCGATCCCGACGCCGCGCCCCTGTCGATCCAGCTCACGACGCCGGGCGCGCGGCTGGGCACGCCGGCCTACATCCCGCCGGAGCAGGCCTTCGGCAAGGCCGTCGACGGCCGCACCGACCTGTACGCGCTCGGGGTGATGCTCTACGAGATGCTGACCGGGCACCTGCCCTTCAAGAGCGACAGCGACCACGGGCTGTACCTCGAGCACCTGCACACGCCCCCCCGGCCCATCCGTGAGGCCGCGCCGGATCTCGACGTCGACCCCGACATCGAGGCGCTGACGCTGCAGCTGCTGGAGAAGAAGCCCGAGGATCGCCCGGCAGACGCGGACTCGGTCATCCGCCGGATCGATCAGATCCTCGCGCGGCTGGCGCCCCCGTCGAGCGCGCCGGGCCCGGTCGGGCCGGTCACGCTCGAGCGGGCGCGCATGGTGGACAAGCCGGCCGACGAGACGCCGATCGTCATGCAGCAGTCCGGGCCGCCGGCCTGGTTCTGGGCGGTCGTGGCCGCGGGCATCCTCGGCATCGTGGCCTACGCCCTGCTGGGCTGACCGCTCACCCCGCGCCGCGGAAGGGGCCGGTCACCTCGAAGGTGACGCCGCGCCCGTCGGAGCCGCGCTGGGAGCTGAAGTACAGGCGCCGGCCGCTGGGGTCGAAGGCCGGGCCGCACACCTCACTGCCGCGGTGCCCCTCGATCTGCACCACCGGATACGGGCGGCCGTCGGCGGGCACCGCGACGATGCGCATGTGGCCGTTGTCCTCGGCCACCAGCACCTCGCCCTTCCCGCCGACCGTGACGTTGTCGACGCCGACCAGGGGCGGCGGGTCGTAGGCGTCGTCGTCGTAGATGGGGGCCACCACGTTGCGCTGGCAGTCGAGCGCCCACACCCGGTCGTCGCCCTTGGTGGTGAAGTACAGCGTGCCGTCGTGCCACCAGGCGCCCTCGCCGCCGTCGAAGGGCGTGCTGTGGGCCACCTGGCGGCGCGTGGGCCGCTTCTTCGCGTCGGGATCGGGCACCGGATGCCAGCCCACGTCGCC
>JAUHXL010000537.1 GCA_030426945.1 bacterium | reverse complement strand
ACCGTGTGGACGCCCCGGTCTTCGCCGTCGAGCGTCAACCGCACCGGGGCCGGGCGGTAGCGGTGGTGCGCGCGGAGGGTCGCCCCCGCGAAGGCCACGGTGCCGCCGAGGGGCTTGGCCGAGGCGTTGACCAGGCGGTCGACGAGGCCGCTGACGCCGCAGGACGCCAGGTTGAGGAAGGTGCCCGCGACGGGCGCGCCCGCGTCGTCCACGCCGGTGAAGCGGCCGAGATCGATGGGGCGCGCCTCGGCCCGGGGCAGCGCGGCGGCGGCGGTCCACAGGTCGGTCGCCGCGGGCAGGCTGCGCCGCAGATCGCCGCCGCTGCCCGCGGGCAGGACGCCGAGGGCCGTCCCGGTGCCGGCCAGCCCGGCGGCGACCGCGCCCAGCGTCCCGTCGCCGCCCAGGGCCAGCACCGCGTCGGCGCCCTCGGCGGCGGCCTCGCGCGCGAGGCGGGTGGCGTCGCCCGGCGCCTCGGTCAGGACGCAGCGCACCGGGCCCAGCCGCTCGAGCAGCCGGGCCTCGATGCGCGCCCAGCGCCGTCCCACCCGCCCGCCGGCGGCCGCCGGGTTGGCCACCAGCACCGTGTGGGCCGGTCGCCAGCTCACCGGCGCCCCGCGCGGTACTCGGCGTAGCCCTTGGCGTAGGTGCCGAACAGCCGGTCGGCCAGCGGCAGGAAGCCGCCGTAGTTGCCGTGGCGCTTGCTGTGGTGGAAGTCGTGGTGCGCCGCGCCGTGGCTGCCGGGGATGAGCTTCGAGGGCGTCAGCGGGAAGTCGTAGCCGCAGTGCCCCTCGGCCGCCTCCCACTGGCGCACCACGATCCAGACGTAGAGCGTGACGACGTGCGCGCCGACCAGCAGGGGGCCCACCAGCATCAGGCCGGTGGTCAGCAGGTACTCCACGGGGTGCATGTAGTGGCCGGTGATGGCCCAGGGCGCGGGCACGCGGTGGTGCAGGCCGTGTACCCGGCGGTACAGCCAGGGCCGGTGCATCGCGCGGTGCATCCAGTAGTAGAGGAAGTCGTCGAGGTACACGAACAGCAGCACCTGCCCGACGACGACGTACCAGGCCGGCCACGGACCCAGGTGGATGCCGGTCAGGCGCAGCAGCGGCCAGGCGGCCACCACCAGCACCAGCTGCAGCGCGTTGTTCAGCAGCCACAGCTTCACCGAGGGCAGCACCACCGGCTTGCCGCCCGCGCGGCGCGGTTGGATGCGCCAGCGGCGCAGCGCCGGGGGATCGCGCCAGGCGATCCAGGTGAGCGGGGCGGCGAACAGCAGGAACGCCACGACGCTGACCGCCGTGGCGCCGATGGGGAACCAGAGGAACAGCGGCTCGCGATAGGGGGCCAGCAGACTCTCCATGGCAGGACTGTACCTGCTACAACCGCCCCATGCTGCTGCTCGAGCACGTCACCAAGCGCTACGGCGCGTTCACCGCGGTCGACGACGTCTCCCTGCACATCCCGGCGGGCCAGGTGTTCGGCTTTCTGGGGCCGAACGGCGCAGGCAAGACGACGACGATGAAGATGATCACCGGCCTCGTGAAGCCCAGCGCGGGCGCCGTGCGAGTGGACGGCGTGGACGTGATCGCCGACCCCCTCGAGGCGAAGCGGCGCATCGGCTACGTCCCGGATCGCCCCAACCTGTACGAGCGGCTCACCCCGGTCGAGTACTGCTACTTCATCGCCGGCCTGTACGGCATGGCGCGCGACGAGACGGTGGCGCGCACGCGCGAGCTGCTGGTGCTGTTCGGGCTCGGCGAGAAGCTGGGCGCGCTGATCGAGAGCTTCAGCCATGGCATGAAGCAGCGGCTGGTGATGGCCTCGGTGCTGCTGCACCGCCCGCGGCTGCTGGTGGTGGACGAGCCGATGGTGGGCCTGGATCCGCGCGGCGCGCGGCTGCTGAAGGACGTGCTGCGCCGCGAGGCGCGCGACCGCGGGCTGACGGTGATGCTGTCGACGCACACCCTCGAGGTGGCCGACGAGGTGTGTGATCGCGTGGCGGTCATCCACCGGGGGCGGCTGGTGGCGCAGGGCAGCCCGACGGATCTGCGCGCGGCGAGCGGCGCGGCCGGCGCGAAGCTCGAGGAGGTCTTCCTTCAGCTCACCGCCGAGGATCCCGGTCCGCCCGAGGCCGGCCCGACGGGCTGAGGGGGTGCCCTTCATGGCCAGTGATTCACCGCGCGCCCTGCCATCTCCGTCGGGCTGTCAGCGGTCAGCGGTCAGCTCTCAGCTTCGCCGCGGCGATCGGCCCTCCTGCCGGGTCGACCGGCGCCTGGAGCTTGCCGAACCGTTTCGAGGTCGGCACATCGGCCGGAGCCCGGCTGACCGCTGACCGCTGACCGCCGGTCGGAAGACCCCCGCGGCTCATGACAGCAGCGCCGAGGGAGCGCCTCAGCCGTGCAGCCAGTCGCGCAGCGCGGCGGCGTCGCGCAGGGCCGGGCGGCCGGTGTCCGCCGCGCGGCGCAGGGTCTGCGGGGCCTCCGGCCAGCCCTCGTCCACCAGCACCGCCTGCGCCGCGATGTACAGCCCCGCCTCGCGATCCGGCGCCAGCGGCGCGTCCACCACCCGCACGTCGGGCAGCGCCCCCTCGCCCGCCGCCGCGACGAAGGCCGCCCGCGCCGCCTCGCCCTGGCCCGGCGCGCAGCGCAGCCAGAAGCCCACGTTCTCGTCGGCGCCGGCCTCGCGCAGCAGCGCCGCCAGCGCGGCCAGCGCGCCGGCGTCGTCCCAGGGCGGATACACCAGCACGTTGCGGGCGGCGGCCTCCTCGACCGTCACCGGGCGCTGGTCGGGCCGGAAGCCGTGCTCGGCCCCCACCGGCAGGCGGTGGCGGTCGGCCTCATAGGGCCCCTCGGCCTCGGGCACCGCGTCGGCGGTCGGCAGGGCCCCCCACGCGCGGCGGAAGCGCGCGGCGCCCGGGCCCTCGGTCGGGGTCTCGCGGCGCGCGCCCACGATCACGACGTCGTCCGCGCGCAGCGCCCGGTAGCCAGCCAGGTGCGCCCGCACCAGGTAGTCGTCGAGCGCCAGCCGGTCGGCGTCGAGCGCGGTGTCCATGCCCCCGACGCGCTCGATGAGCCCGCGCGTGAAGACCAGGCAGCGATCATCGACGCGGCGCACCGTCGTCGTGCCGCCGGGCGCGTCGGCCGTCGAAGCCGCCTCGCCGGGCGTCGCGCTCACCACGCCGGTGTCCGGCGCCCGCGTGGCCCACCACTGGAGGCGCCCCAGCCAGCGCTCGGGCACCTCGACGTCGGCGCGCATGAGCGCCACCAGATCACCGTCCGCCACCCCCAGCCCCTGGTTGACCGCCTTCGCCCAGCCGACGCGCACGCGGTTGTGGACCACGCTCACGCGGCCCTCGTGGGCGTCGCGCAGGGCCTTCAGCGCGGCGCGCAGGGGCTCCGGCCCGGCGTCGGTGACCACCACCACGTGGAAGGGCATCAGCGTGCGCGCGAGCAGCCGCTCCACCGCGCGCCGCGTGATGTCGGCGTCGGGGTCGGCCAGCAGGACGACGCTGCTCCGCCCGACGCCGGTGGTCGCGAGGCCGAAGCGCGCGATCAGCTGGGCCTGGGCCGTGCGCGCGCGGCGGTTGAACAGCGCGGTCTTCTCGTGGCGCTTGTACAGCGCCAGCACGTCGTCGCGGCCGGGGGGGCGCGCGGGCTGGCCGGCGACGAGGGCCGTGGGCTCGCCGAGGTGGGCGAAGGGGTGCTCTTTGGCCAGGCGCAGCAGGGCGTCCCAGGTGGTCACCGGGCCATGGTCCTCGAAGACCGGCGCCGCGTCGCGGTGGTGCAGCACGACCGAGAGCGGCACGCGGTCGTGCGCGAGGAGGGTGTCGCGGTCGACGGGCGAGGGCTGCACCATCACCCGCTCGGTCGTGCGCGGGGCGCCGTCGGCGTCGAGCTCGGCCTCTGCGCGCCAGGCCTCGCCGGTGACGATCAGCGCGTCGCCGCGGGCGGCGTGCAGGGCGGCGAGGTGGGTGGGCTGCCAGCACGCGTCGTCGTCGATCCAGGCGATCCAGTCGTCCTCGGCCGCGGCCAGCCCGGCCGCGCGGTCCGCCACCTCGTCGCCGACGCCGGGCAGCGCCCGCGCGCGCGGATCGTCCAGATCGAAGCGGGCGGGGCCGACCACCAGCAGGGTGAGCGCCGCGTGCGTCTGGGCGAGCACGCTGCGCGCCGCCTGCCGCAGGCCGGGACCGCCGCGGTCGACCAGCACCACGGTCGTCGGCGGTCCGTCCGTGGCGGGCGCGGGCGGCGGCGGCGGGGGCGAGCCGAAGCGCTCGAGCTGGCGCCGCCGCATCGCCAGCGCGTCCGTCTTGTGATCGGTGGCCCCGGTGTCGGTGCGCAGCCGTTGAGCCAGGTCGAAGGCGCCGTCGTGGGTGGGATCGAGGCGGACGGCGACGCAGGCCAGGGGCAGGGCGTCGGCGGGCTGGCCGGACTGCTCGAGGGCGCGGGCGAAGCCGTAGGCGGCGGGGAAGCTCCAGGCCTCGAGCGCGGCGCGCAGCGCGCGGGCCTCGCGCTCGGCCGCCGGCGGATCGTGGCGCTCGAGGGCCGCCTCGAGCGCGGCGGCGCGCTCGCGGGCGCCGGCCACCCGGGCCCGCAGGACGTCGGTGAGTGTGTGGGGGCGGGGCTGGCTCGCGGCGAAGGCGGCGACGGCCCCCTCCGCGCCGTCGAGATCCCCCGCCATCAGGTGCAGGTCGACGGTCAGGCGGGCGGCCTCGTCGCTCCACCCGGGCGAGCCGGCGCCGGCGAGGAGGCGCAGCGCGTTGCGCGGATCCTCGTACAGCTTCAGGTTGCGGGCCACCTGCGTCAGCGCCGTCGCCTGCGCCAGCCCCGGCGCCACCTCCCACTCCAGCCGGGGGAAGAAGGCGCGCAGCGGGTGCCGGGTCAGCAGCCGCCGGATGATCTTCGACTCGAGGGACAGATCGAGGAACGACCCGAAGCTGACGCCCCCGTCGTGCTTCCGGTAGCGGTAGACGATCGCGTCCACCTTGTGGAAGGTGGCGCGCCCGGCCAGGCGGCTCCAGAACTCGTAGTCCTG
>JAUHXL010000536.1 GCA_030426945.1 bacterium | reverse complement strand
CGCGCCGCCCATGCCGGGCGCGCCGCCCATGCCGGGCGCGCCGCCCGCGCCGGGCGCGCCGCCCGCGCCGGGGGCGCCGCCCATGCCGGGGGCGCCGCCGCCGCCCGCGTCCGCGTCCGCGTCCCCGTCCGCGCTGGACTCACAGCCAACGGCGCACACAGCGAGCGCCAAGGCCAGGGTCAGTGTCTGCCTCCTCATCGACTCCCCTTCGTCACGGTGATCCGTTGCAGTGCGGTGGGCGAAATGCCTGGGATCGGCGGCGAGGTCAAGCCCCAGGAGCCTGTCGCACGCTGGGGCCCTTCGCGGTGCGCGCCCCCGAACGCTCGGCTCGGCGTCGCGGAGGCGAGGCGAGGCGACGTCGTCGGAGATCGTCACCCTTCCGCGCCGTGAACCGAGCGCTCGGTGACGCACCCCGCTCGGCCCTTGTGTGCGCAACCAGCCAAAGCAGCTCGAGCTCGGGCGCGCGGCGCTTGGGCCCACCACCAGCCGCGCGCCGGTGCCGCGCGCACGAACGCTGGCACCACGGGCGCCGCCGTGCGACCCTGCCGCCCGCGTGGCCCGGGAGGTGAACCGTGCGCATCCTGATGGTGGCGGCCGAGGCCGTCCCCTTCGCGAAGACCGGTGGGCTGGCCGACGTGGCCGGCGTGCTGCCGAAGTTCCTCCATGCCCTCGGGCACGACGTGCGCGTGGTGATGCCGCTGTACCGCGGCGTCGACCGCGCCGGGCTGACGCGGGCCGGGCAGGGGCCGCTGGGCGTGCCGATGGGCGTCATCGGCACGCTGTGGGCGGGGGCGCTCGAGGGGCGGCTCCCCGACAGCGACGTTCCGGTGTACTTCATCGATTTCGAACAGTATTTCGGTCGCGCGCACCCCTACAACGACCCGGACGGCCGCGGCTACCTCGACAACGACAACCGCTTCGTCTTCCTGTCGCGGGCGGCCCTCGAGCTGTGCCACCTGATCGACTTCACGCCGGACGTCGTGCACGCCAACGACTGGCACACGGCGGCGGCGCCGGTGTTCCTCAACACCGTGTACCGCGACGACGCCCGACTGGGCCGCGCGGCGTCGGTGCTGACCATCCACAACATGCAGTACCAGGGGCGCTTCTACGGCGGCCTGATGGACGTGCTCGGCATCGGCTGGGAGCACTTCAACCACCTCGAGCTGGAGTTCGACGGCGAGGTGAACCTGCTCAAGGGCGGCATCTACCACTGCACGCGGTGGAACGCGGTGAGCCCGCGCTACGCGCTCGAGATCCAGACGCCGCAGTTCGGGCACGGGCTCGAGGGGGTGGCGCGGGATCGCGCCGCCGAGCTCCGCGGCATCCTGAACGGCACCGACTACGACGCCTGGAACCCAGCGACGGATCCGCACCTGCCGGCGAACTACGACGTGGACGACATGGCCGGCAAGGCGGTGTGCAAGGCGGCGCTGCAGCGTGAGATGGGGCTGCCCGAGCGGCCCGACGTGCCGCTGATCGGCCTCGTCACGCGGCTGGTGCACCAGAAGGGCGTCGATCTCGTCGCGGCCTGCCTGCCGCGCATCCTCGAGCTGGACGTGCAGGTCGTGCTGCTGGGCAGCGGGGAGCGCTGGGCGCACGACCACTTCGGCGGGCTGGCGGCGCACGGGCCGGCCAACTTCGCGGCGCACATCGGCTACAGCGACCCACTGGCGCACCGCATCGAGGCGGGCGCCGACCTGTTCCTGATGCCCTCGCGCTTCGAGCCCTGCGGCCTCAACCAGCTGTACAGCATGCGCTACGGGACGCTGCCCATCGTGCACGCGGTGGGCGGGCTGGACGACACGGTGCACAACCACGTCGAGGGCACCGACCACGGCACGGGCTTCAAGCTGTACGACCTGCACCCCGGCAGCATCTACGACACCGTCGGCTGGGCGGTGCACGTCTACTACCAGCGGCCGCGCAACTTCGCGGGCATGGTGCGCCGGGCGATGGCCGAGCGCTTCACCTGGGAGGACGCCGCGCGCGAGTATGCGGCCCTGTACGCCGAGGCCGCGGACGCTCGCCGCGGCTGAGCCGATCAGGGCGCCGGCTCGATGACCAGCACGACGTCGTCGGGGTGATCGGGACCATCCTGCACCAGCGTGGCCCGATAGCCGTTCTCGGCGAAGCCGGACAGCGTGACGTTGGGCTCGGTGAGCGGCTCGACCAGGTTCGTCGAGGTGAACAGCGGCATGACGGCGGCGCCGCCCGCATAGCCCGCGCCGTTCACCTCGACCCTGGCGTGGCGCAGGTTCATCCAGCGCTCGACCGCGACCTTCGTGACGCCGTTCGCGCCCACCTCGAAGCGAAAGACACCCCGGCGTCCGCCGACGCTGTTGAGCGACACCATCGACACGGTGCCCGCGTCGCCCTGCAGCGCGAAGAGGGCGTCGGCCCCCTGGCCGGCGTAGATCTGCCCGCTCAGCAGCACGTCGCCCCGCAGCACCTCGACGTCGACGTCCAGGGTCAGCACGTCCGGCGGCAGGGCGCCGCCGTAGTCGAGCGTTCCGCCGTCCACGATGATGCGTCCGCCGCCGGTGATCCAGCCGCGTACGCCGCGCATGTCCTGTCGCAGGGCGCCTTGCTCGAGCCGCACCTCGCCGTCGACGAGCAGGGGCGCGTCGTCGAGGATCAGCTGGCCGCCGGTCACCCGCAGCGCCCCCGCCGCGCCCACCGTGAGCGCGTCCGACACGTCCAGACGGGTGCCCGGAGGCACGACCAACGCGCCGTCGAGCAGCGTCACCGTCGCGGCCGTGGCCTCCTCGTCGAGCGTCACCGTGGCGCCGCCGTCGATGACGACGTCCGCCCCGGGCGGGACCGCTCGGCTCGACCACGGCGCGTCCGCGTCGAAGGTGACGGTCAGCTGATCCACGGCGGTCACCTCGACGGGCACCCGCGCCGCGCGCGTCGACCCATCGAGCTCGACCCAGACGACGCTCAGCTCGGCCTCGGCGGTCTGTCCGGCGACGAGGCCGGCCACGGTGTTGTCGAAGCGAAGGGGCAGCGTCTCGCGTGCGGGCGCCGGCGCCTCGAGCGCGCGCGGGAGCGAGGCCGGGCTGCAGAGCGCGCCTGGGTGCGTCTCGCTGATCACGTCCACGCCGATGATCTCGACGGGCGACGGGCCGGTGAACGCGACGCTGAGCGTCGAGGTCGTCCGGTCCGCCCCGATCAGGTGCGCGATCGCGAGCCCGTCCTCGGGCGCGAGGCTCAGCGCGATGCGCTCGCGGTAGTCGCTGCTGGCCAGCACCTCGGGCGCGCCCTCGCCGAACGGATCCGAGGTCGCGCGGGCCGCGGTCACGTTGACGAACCAGGCCGTCGCGGCGGCGGGGACCGTCGCCGACGCCGCGAAGACGCCAGCGGGCGCCTCGACGAAGGCTTCGACCGGCACCTCCAGCCACGTGAGATCGCCGGTGTGGCCGCTGCCTTCGGTGTACAGCAGCGTCGCCCCCGTGAGGGGTCGATCGGCGCGGAACACCACCCGCGCCTGATCGCCCTCGAGGGCCTGCTCGATCTGTTCGATCCACGGCGCGCCGGCGCCGACGATGGCGTCGGCGAAGTCGTAGGGCTCGGGCCGGCGCCAGGCGGCCGCGTGGCCGTGCCCCATGCCGGGCACGAGCGAGACGACGCGCGGGCCGGGCGCGCGCAGGTAGGTGGCGGCCTGACTGTCGAGCGAGAAGGTGTCTTCGCCGGGCCAGGAGAGCCAGAGGGCCGGCGCGCGCACGCGACGCGCCCAGCGCGCCGGATCCCACACCTGCTGGTACGAGAGATCGTCGGCCAGCGCAGCGCCGAGGAAGTTGGGGATCGTGTGCTTCTGGCCCGCGCCGTAGATGGGCACGACGAAGGCGAACCGGGGATCGACGCCCGCCGCGGTCGCGGCCACGACCGCGCCCCACGAGATGCCGACCAGGCCGACCGCGCCCGCGTCCACGCCGGGCAGTGATCGCAGCAGCGAGTGGGCCAACACGGTGTCGGCGACAGCGTGGTACATCCATTGGTCGGCGATCGGGCGGGCGCGGTCACCGTAGGCGCCGACCCGCGCGGGACCGGCTGCCGCGTGGCGGCGCCAGGCGCCGACGGCGTCCTCGCCCTCGGCGGCGGGCTGATCGGTCTGGCCTTCGAGCGCCACCGCGATGGCGGCGTAGCCCCGGGCGGTCCAACGGTCCACCCAGTCGCGGTCGGCGGTCCCGCCGCCCCCGTGGAGGAGCACGACGCCGGGCACGGGCGTCTGGGCGCTCGCGCCCGCGGGCAGGCCGACGAGGGCGAAGGCTCGGGTCGGCGCCCCCTGGAAGGGCAGCGCGTCGAGGTAGAGCGCCTCGACCTCGCCGGCGACGACCTCGCCGGGCGCGTCACCGACGGGGTCCGCGCGCGGGGCGGGCGGGTCGGTGAGTCCGCCGAGGGCGAGCACCGCGTCGCGGGCGTCGGCGAACGCGTCCGGGGCCGCGGGGGCGTCGCAGGTCGTGGCGGGCCGGCACCAACTGACCGCGCACCCGCGGTCCGAGGCGCGCACGTCGCACTCACCCCAGTCGTCTGCGCAGTCGACCGTCTCGCAGGCCTGCAGGCGGGTGACGAGCACCGCGCCGTCGGCGCACCGGAAGCACGAGCCGTCGTCGTTCAGCGCGCCGGGCTGATAGTTGGGCGCGGCGGGGTCGGTGCAGCCGGTGATCGAGCAGTCGGGCGGCTCGCATCCGCAAACGAAGCCACCCGCCGTGTTGACGCAGGGCGCGCCGGCGGGGCAGCCGTGCAGCGCGGCGTCCGCGCACTCGTCGACGTCGTCGCAGCCCTGACCGTCGGCCGCCAGCGCGTAGCCGGCCCGGCACGCGCAGAGGTAGCCCCCGGTCGTGTTTCGGCAGTCCTGCGCGCACGCCGCCTGGCCGGCCGCGCACTCGTCCACGTCGACACAGCTCAGCTCGTCCTCGCCGAGCGTGTAGCCCGGCTCGCAGCCGCAGATGAAGCGGCCGGGCAGATCGACGCAGCGCTGGTCGCAGACGTCGGGGGCCGAGGTGCAGTCATCGACGGTGTCGCACGCGCCCGGCTCGG
>JAUHXL010000535.1 GCA_030426945.1 bacterium | reverse complement strand
TCGACGAGATCCTCGGCCGCTTCCGGGCCCCCCGCCACCTCGCGCAGGCGGTGCCGGCCACCGCGGAGGGGCACCGGTGGTTGGTGACGGCCCTGCTCGGCGAGGGCGACCCTGGGCACGCGCGCGCCGTCTTCGAGTGGATGTTGGTCGAGCACCCCGTCGACGTGGAGCTGCGGCGAGGGCTGGCCCAAGCCTGCGCCCGCCTCGATGACCACGCGTGCGTGCGGCGCGAGGGCCGGTGGCTGGTCGACACCCACGGCGACCTCGCGGGCCACGCGCTGCTGGCGCGGGTGCTGGTCTCCGAAGGCGACCGGGAGGGGGCGCGGTCCCTGCTGCACCACGGCGAGCGTGCGGGCGGCCTCGACGATCGAGCCTTCCTGCGCGCGGCGGCCGAGCTCTACCTGCGCCTCGACGATCCTGAGGCGGCGCGGCCGCTGGTCGACCGGCTGCTCGCGCGCCTGCGCGACGAGCCCGAGGCGCTCGGCAGCGTCTTCGCGCTGCGGGCGCGCGTGTCGACGGCGCTGCGGGACGACGTCGCGGCCCTCCACGACTGGCGGCGCGCGCTGGCCCGCCGACCCGCGCCGGCGTACGCCCTCGCGGCCGCCCAGACTGCCCTTCGGCTCGGCCGGCCGCAGGAGGCCCGCGCCCTGCTGGACGACGCGGTGCGCCGGTGGCCCGAGGTCGAAGCGCTGCGCGCGCTGCGGGCCCAAGGCGCCGAGCGCTCGGCGCCCCCCTGAGCGCCGCGGCCCACGCCCGGCCGGTCGGCGCAGCGCGGGCGCGTCGGCGCCCGACCACGGAGGCCCGCCGTCAGGCGCTGGGCGACGACTCCGCGTCGCCGGGGGTCTCGTCCACGTAGACGCCGTGCTGGCGATAGTACTGGTAGTAGGCGCGGCCGTAGCCGCGGCGCGAGACGTCCACGTGGTTCAGCAGGGCGCCGAGGATGTTCACGTTGACGTCGCTCAGCAGCCGGGCGGCCTTGCGCAGCATCACGCGCGTCGTCTCACCGGCGCGCACGACGATGATGGCGCCGTCGATCTGCTGCCCCAGGATCTGGGCGTCGGTCACCGCGCCGACCGGCGGCGAGTCGAAGATGATGCGGTCGTAGGCCGCCAGCAGCCGGTCGAGCGTGGCGCGGAAGCCCTTGGTGTGCAGCAGCTCCGACGGGTTCGGCGGCAGGGGCCCGCTGCACAGCACGTCCATGTTCTCGATGCCGCTGTCCTTCACCACCGAGGCGATGGTGCGCTCGGGATCCATGACCAGGTTGGTCAGCCCCCGGTCGTTGGTCATGTCGAAGATCTTGTGCAGCCGCGGCCGGCGCATGTCCGAGTCCACCAGCAGGATGCGGCTGCCCGACATGGCCATGGTGGCCCCGACGTTGACGCAGGTGCTCGTCTTGCCCTCGCGCGGGCCGGCGCTCGTCACCAGGATGCTGCGCAGCTCGCGCTCCGGCGACATGAACATCAGGTTGGTGCGGATGGTGCGCACGCACTCCGCCGCCGTGCTGTGGGGGTTCTCGAGCACGTAGCGATCGGGGTTCTTCACCGGCCCTTCGAAGCGCCCGCCCTTGGCGCGTGATCGGGCTGAGCGCACCGACGGGATGATGCCCAGGAAGGTCAGCCCGAACTCCCGCTCGAGCTGCTCCTGGCTCTTGACCGTGCTGTCGAGCTGCTCGACGAGGAAGACCAGCCCCAGACCCCCGACGAGGGCGAGCACCGCAGCCACGACCAGGTTCAGCACCAGGCGCGGCGCCACCGGCGCCTCGGGCACCAGGGCGTCGTCGAGCACGCGGACGTTGTTCGCGCGCGAGTCGGCCTGCAGCTGCGCCTCCTTCAGCCGGAACAACATCTGGTTGTAGAGATCCTTGGTCGACTGCACGAGGGCCTCGAGCCGCTTGTACTCCAGCTCGTGCCCGTGCATCGCCCGGGCCTGCTCCTCCAGCCGCTCCGCGTCCCGCGCCATCGCCCGCTCGGTGTCCAACGCGGCCTTGTACTTGCGCTCGAGCGAGCGCCGGATGCCCGCCACCTCGACCTGCAGCGCCTTGCGGACCCGCTCGATCTTGCGCTCGGCGGTCTGCACGTCGGGGTGCTTCTCGAGGTAGCGTTTCAGCAGCTCCGACTTCTGGTTCTGGGCCTCGACCAGCTGCTCCTTGAGCCGCTGCACGAGGCCGTTGCCCAGGACGGCCTCGACGCTGGTGAGCGCCTCCTCGGCGCTCAGCGTCCGGACCTGATCCAGCTCCGACTTCAGGCGCGAGGCCTCCGCCCGCGCCTCGCGCAGCTGACGCCGGGCGTCCTGAAGGTCGAGCCCCAGCAGGTTCTGCTTGTCGCCGAGCGACGCGCTCAGGATGCCGTGCTCCCGCTTGAACTCGAGCAGCTCGTTCTCGGCCTGCGCGGCGTCGGTCTTCAGAGACTCCGCCTGCTGCTTCAGCCAACCGACCGCCTCGGTGGCCGCCGACACCTTGCGGTTGACGTTCTGATCCGCGTAGGCGCGCGCCACCGCGTCCGCCACCCGCGCGGCGCGCGCCGGATCGTGGTCCCGCGCCTTGATCAGCACGACGTGGCTATCGGGCACCGGCTCCACCGAGACCCGGCGGGTCAGCACGCTGATCGGATCGACGTGCTCCAGGAAGCGCGCCCGCGCCTCGGCGTCCTCGATGCGATCAGCGCCGAGGAAGTCGGTGTCGTAGGCCAGACCGAGGCGCTCGACCACCATCTTCGCCACCATGCGGCTGGTGATGATGCGGTACTGCGTCTCGAAGAACTCGGTGGTGTTCCACGAGTTGCCGGTGCCCAGGCTCACCACCTCGGCGCCGCTCTGGGGCATGTAGCGGGGCGCGTTGAGGTCGATGACGATCTGGGTGGTCGCCTCGTAGATGCGCGTCTGACGCCGGGTGAAGACCGTCGTGGCCGTCAGGACCAGGACAGCGAACGCCACGACGAGCCACTTGTGCTTCCATACGATGTCGAACCAGAGCGCCAGGCCGCTCTCACCGTCTCGACGCTGTTCCATGGCCTCACCTCGGGCGACGTGCGGCGCCCCGTTGGTTGTCGGCCGCCCCGGGGCGGCGCCGATCCGCCGCGCTCAGAGCTTGATGACCTTCGGATCCTCTCGGCCGAGCTGCCCGGTCAGGTTGCGGGTGTCGACCACCCGCCGCGCGTGCCGCACGATCTGCGCGGCGTCCAGGTACTTGTGGTCGGTGACGATCAGGACGCAGTCGTAGCCACCCATGGCCTCGTAGTCGAGCGGCACCGACTGCAGGGTCGCCCCGTCGCCGTGACCGCCGAGGCGGAACGTGGGCACGAAGTCATCGTGGTAGTCGACCTCGGCGCCGCGCTTCAACAGGCCCTCGATGACCGGCGCCGCCGGCGACTCCCGCCAGTCCGTGATGTCGCGCTTGTAGGCCACGCCCAGCACCAGCAGCTTGGAGCCGCGCAGCGGCTTGCTGTCCTCGTTGAGCGCGAACCCGACCTTGTCGACGACGTAGTCCGGCATGTGGCTGTTGATGTCGTCGGCCAGCTCGATGAAGCGCGTCCGATAGTTCAGCGTGCGCAGCTTCCAGCTCAGGTAATGCGGATCGATCGGGATGCAGTGCCCACCCAGACCGGGCCCCGGGTAGAAGGGCATGTAGCCGAAGGGCTTGCTGGCCGCGGCGTCGATGATCTCCCAGACGTCCAGGTCCAGCTTGTTGGCGATGATGGCCACCTCGTTGACCAGGCCGATGTTCACCGCGCGGAAGGTGTTCTCGAGCAGCTTCACCATCTCGGCGGCCGTCGGGCTCGACACGGTGATCACGTTCTCGATGATCGACTCGTAGAGCGTACGGGCGGCCTCGTTGCAGCCGGCCGTCATGCCGCCGATCACCTTCGGCGTGTTCTTGACCTGGAACACCGCGTTGCCCGGATCGATGCGCTCGGGGCTGAAGGCGAGGTGCACGTCACGGCCCAACACCAGGCCGCCCTCCACCAGCGCCGGGGCCACCACCTCGACCGTCGTGCCCGGGTAGGTCGTGCTCTCGAGGATCACCACCTGGCCGGGCCGCAGGAACTCCTTGATGCGCTCCGTCGCCGCCACGATGTAGGTGAGATCCGGATCGCGCGTCTTGCGCAGAGGCGTGGGCACACAGACGCTGATCGCGTCACAGCTCGTCAGCTCGGCGAAGTCCCCGGTGGCCCGCAGCTTGCCCGCGTCCACCAGCGTCTTCACCTCGTCCGACGTCACGTCGAGGATGTACGACTCGCCGCGGTTGATCGCGTCGATCTTGTTCTGGTCGACCTCGAAGCCCAGCACCTCGAAGCCCACGTCGCCGAAGGCGGTGGCCAAGGGAAGTCCGACGTAGCCCAGCCCGATGACGCCCACCCGCGCCTCACGGCTCTTCAGCTTCTGGATCAGCTCGCTCACTTCTGGATGTCCTCCCGTCGGGCGGCGTACCACGCCACCGTCTCGCGCAAACCGTCGTCCACCGACACCGCCGCGCGGAAGCCCAGCGCCTCCGCCGCCGCGGACACGTCGGCACGCGAGTGCCGAACGTCCCCCGCGCGCGCCTCGACGTGCTGCGGTTCGATGGACGTGCCCAGGATCTCGTTGATGGCCGCCACCAGCCGCAGCAATGTGATGCTGTCACCGCAGGCCGCGTTGTAGACCCGGCCACAGGCCGCCGCCGGCGCGCGCAGCGCCGCGAGGTTGGCCTCGACCACGTTGTCGATGTAGGTGAAGTCCCGTGACTGCAGTCCGTCGCCGTGCACCACCGGCGCCTGACCCGCCAACATGCGGGTGACGAACGCCGGCACCACGGCCGCGTACTGGCTGCGCGGGTTCTGCCGCGCCCCGAAGACGTTGAAGTAGCGCAGCGCCACGGTCTCGAGCCCGTAGAGCGCGTGAAAGACCCGGCAGTAGTACTCCCCGGCCAGCTTCTGCACCGCGTAGGGCGACTTCGGGCGGGGCTCGAGGTCTTCGGACTTCGCCTCGGCGGCGTGATCGCCGTAGGCGCTCGAGGACGCGGCGTAGACGAAGCGCTTCACGCCCAGCCGCCGGCAGCCCTCGAGCAGCGTGA
>JAUHXL010000534.1 GCA_030426945.1 bacterium | reverse complement strand
GCGCTTCAGGTTGTACGCGATCAGCCGACGGATGTTGGCGCTGTCCTCGACCGTCAGGATCTTCTTGTGTCCGCTGGCCATGCCGGAAGGCTAGGCTACTTCGCCGAGCGCGTCGACTCTTCGCGCGGGCGCGGGCCCGCGCGACGGCGCCCGGCGCGCCGCGCTTCTGTCACGGCCGCGGATTCGCTACCCTCGGACCCGCCCAGTGGGAGGTCGACATGGCCGACGGCGAGCGTCCCCTCAGTCTCAGCGAGCGCCTCGATCCGGGGCCGGAAGGCGGCCTGCCCGCCGGGCCCTACGGCGATCTGCGCCGCGCGACCGCGCGGTGGGCGGCCGACGGCGCCGAGGCGGCGGGCGCGTTCGGTGAGGCGCTGCTCGACCTCGATGGGCCGCTGGGGCGCAGCTTCGCGCTCGACCAGCCCAACGTGGCCGGCATGGGCGTCGGCGCCTGGGGCCTGATGGTCAGCGACCCCGGCGGGCTGGCCGCGCCGGAGCATGGGCTGAAGCGCATGATCGGCGGCGGCCTGCTGGGCGGGCTGCTCGAGGACGACGAGGCGCCGGCCGAAGCCGAGGACGATCCCGACGCGCTGGCCCGCGGCGCCGACCTGCTCGAGGCGCTGCAGCGGCTGGACGCCGCGGGGGCTCAGCTCTCGGAGTCTGCGCCCGAGGGGCTGCGCGACCAGGTGGCCGCGCTTCGGCTCGACCTTCGGCGGCGGCTGACGCGAGAGCGCCGGCTCGCGCCGGGGCTGGACGCCGCCCTGCGCGAGGTGGACCGCGCCGATCCCACAGCACCCGACGCCCTGCGCGCCCGGGCCACGCCCGCCGAGCCCGACATCCCCGACGCCGTCCCGGCGCGCCCCTCGGCGGCCGCGCTCGAGGATCCCTACCGCGCCAGCGTCGACGTCGCCCTCGCCCGTGAGCCCGCGCCGACCGACGACGCCGCGCTCGAGGCGCTGCGGGCCCGCATCGCCGAGACGACCGCGGCCGCCCTGCGCCACGCGCCCGACAGCGCCGCCGGCCGCGCCGCGGTGGAGCGCGCGCGCCGCCTGCTCGCCGAGGAGGTCGCCCGCAGCGGCGGTCGCGTCGATCCGACCACCGCCGCCGCGCGCGCGGCCCTGGCCGATCGCGCCACCCGCACCCCGCGCCCCGCCGCCGCGTCCGGCGTCGCGCCCGCCGCGGGGCTGCCCGAGGTGCCCATCTGGTCCAGCCGCGGCGACGCCCGCCAGGTGGTGGGTTACCTGCGGGCCGACGAGCGCACCGACGCGCTGGACCGCACGGACGCGCACGTGCGCGTGCCGGTCCCCGGCCGCAAGGCGCCGGGCTGGATCGACGCCGCGCACGTGCGTGAGGCCTCCGCGGCGGTGGCCGCCGCCGGCCGCGCGCCCGGCGCGCTGTCGCGCGCGCTGCGCCAGGTGGCCGGCGGGCTGCCCAGCGCCGACCTCGCCCGCCTGGCCGCGCTGGTCGCCCGGGAGACCGGCCGGCCGATCAGCGCGCTGCTCGCCGAGGCCAGCGAGAAGCCCGAGGTGGCCAAGGCGCCCCGCCGCGCCCGCGGCGCCGCGGGGCCCGCCGCGCCGAGCGTCCCCGCGGGCGCGCCCATCACCATCGGCAAGGTCGACGTCACGGGCCTCGAGAGCCGCCACGGCGCCCGCGCCGCCGCGCTGCTGAACGCCGCCCTCGCCCAGCTGCCCGACGTGCTCGAGGGCCGCCTGAGCGATCCGTCCCGCCGCGCCCTGCTCACCCGCCGCCTGGGCCGCCTGCCCGTCGACCTCGACCTCGACGTCGCCGACGGCGACGTCCGGGCCCGGGGCCGCGTCATCGCCGACCGCATCGCCGACGCGCTGCTGAGCGCCCGCGCCGCCCGAGTCGAGTCCCTCGACCTGGGCCTGCAGCTGCGCGCCAGCGACGAGGGCACGCCCACCCAGCTCCTCGGCGCCCTGCAGGCCGGCGACCCCGAGACCGTCGGCGAGGCCCTGCGCGGCGAAGGCCGCACCCTCGACGGCACCGTGCGCGGCCGCCTGGCCAACTTCTTCGGCCACGACTTCGGCCAGGCCCGCGTCTTCGCCGGCCCCATGGCCGGCGCCCTCGCCCGCGCCGTCGCCGCCGAGGCGTTCACGCACGGCCAGATGGTGTTCTTCGACCCCAAGCACTTCCGCCCCGACACCGCGCGCGGCGAGGCGCTGCTGGCGCACGAGCTGACCCACACCGGCCAGGCCGACGACCGCGACGCGCGCCTCAAGGAGGCCGAGGCCATCGCCGCCGAGCGGGCCTACCTCGGCTGGCTGCAGGGCGACGGCGCGCCCTTCGCCGCCGAGCTGGACGATCCGCTGGACGTCACCGCCCCCGAGGCCGCGCAGGCCGCCGACGTCGCGTCCCTGGGCGCGCTGCGCGCCCGCGAGGGCCGCAGCCGTTCGGGCAACGAGGGCCCGCGGAAGGACACCGAGCAGCACGAGGAGCGCGTGGCGCAGGTGCTCGACCGGGTGCAGGAGATGCTGGTCGCGCAGGGGTTGAGCGAGGAGGAGCGCATCGGCGTGCTGAAGCGCATCTTCAGCGGGCCGATCTAGGGGCGGTGAGCCCCATCGTTCGGTTCTCTTCGAGGTGCGTTCGTCCTGACGCCTGCGCGCGACGCGCCTGCGAATGGCGTCGCCGCGCAGCGACCGATAGGGTGCCGCCATGAAGCGTGTCTTCAACACCGCCGGCCCGTGCGACCCCCGTTTCCACTACATGATCCCGCCCGAACAGCGGGCCCCGGAGGCGCGGCGGCTGGTCGAGGAGATGGGCTACTTCGCGGTCCACGCCCCGCGCCAGACCGGCAAGACCACGTTGTTGCGGTCGCTCGCGCGCAGCCTGACCGCCCAAGGGCGGTTCGCAGCGCTGCACTTCAGTTGCGAGACGGCCGAGGTGGCCCGCGACGACTTCGGCCTGGCGGATCGGCTCGTCCTCGGCGCCATCGCGCGGTCGGCCGAGGTGGATCTGCCCGCCGATCTCAGGCCCCCCGCGTGGCCGGAGGCGGACGCGGGCGAGCGCGTCCGTCACGGCGTGTCGGCGTGGGCCGCGACCTGCCCGCGACCGCTCGTGCTGTTCTTCGACGAGATCGACGCCCTGAATGGGGAGTCCCTGATCTCGGTGCTGCGGCAGCTTCGGTCCGGCTACAACGACCGCCCCGACAGCTTCCCCTGGGCCGTCGCCCTCTGCGGGCTCCGCGACGTGCGCGACTACAAGGTCGCCAGCGGTGGCGGCGAGCCGAGGTTGGGCACCAGCAGCCCGTTCAACGTCAAGGTCGAGTCCCTGCGCATCGGCGACTTCTCTGAAGACGAGCTCAGGGCGCTGTATGGCCAGCACACAGCCGACACGGGCCAGCCCTTCGCCGAGGAGGCGCTCGCCCGCGCCTGGGAGCTGACCCGCGGCCAGCCATGGCTCGTCAACTCGCTGGCCCGCGAGGTGGTCCGCAACATGGCCGTCCCGGCGGCCGAGCCGATCACGGCCGAGCACATCGAGCAGGCCAAGGAGCGCCTCATCCTGGCGCGGCAGACCCACCTGGACTCGCTGGTCGCGCGCCTGATGCAGCCGCGCGTGCGCCGAATCATCGAGCCCCTGCTCGCCGGGACGACGTTCGCCGACAACCCGTACGACGACGATCTGCGCTACACCCAGGACCTCGGCCTGATCGCCCCCGACCTGCCGGTGCGCATCGCGAACCCGATCTACGGCGAGGTCATCGTCCGCGTGCTCGCCGGCCTCGCCGAGACGGCGGTGCTCGCGGAGCCCCGCTCCTTTGTGCTGCCCGACGGACGCTTCGATCAGCCGCGCATGCTGCGCGAGTTCGTCGACTTCTGGCTCGAGCACGGCGAGGTGATCACCGGCCAGATGCCCTACCACGAAGTCGCGCCGCAGCTCGTCCTGATGGCCTTTCTGCAGCGCGTGGTCAACGGCGGCGGCCACGTCCACCGTGAGTACGGCGTGGGGCGCGGTCGCATCGACCTGCTGGTCCGCTGGCCGTACACCGCCGCCGACGGCCGCCGCGCCGAACAACGCGAGGCGATCGAGCTGAAGGTGTGGGCCGACGGTCAGGCCGATCCGCTCGCCAAGGGGCTGGCCCAGCTCGACGGTTACCTGGACGGCCTCGGCCTCGCGACCGGCGTCCTCGTGATCTTCGATCGGCGCGCGACCGCGCTGCCCGTGGCCCAACGCACGGGCTTCGAGGCCGCCACCACGCTGAGCGGACGCTCGGTCACCGTGCTGCGCGCCTAGCACCCTCCCGGCAGAAGCTTCCCCTTTGTTTCACGCCGGCGCTGCCGAACGCGAAACGCGATCGTCCTGACCCCCGCTCCCCGGCGATCACCAGATCGCTCACGACCACCGGCTCGCCGGCAGCGTGCGCCGCGGCCAGCCGGCTGGCGGCGTGCCCAAACTGATCGGGGGGTTGTCCGGTCAGCAGTCGGAGAACGACCGAGGTGTCGAGGCCCAGGGTCACTCGCGCTCCACCTCGGCGCGCCGCCCGACGGCCACGGACGCCCTCACGTCGTCCAGGTCGTGCGACTTCCCGCGCGCGAAGCGCTCGAGGCGCCCGAGAACCGACCAGTCCGGCCGGACGGGACGCAGGACCCACACCACCTCGCCGTCGACGACGCGGCGATGCGCTTCGAGGCGGTCACCGGGCCCGACGCCCATCTCGTCGCACAGGTCGCGGGGAAGCGTCGCCTGTCGCCGGGCCGTGATCTTCATCGTCGCGCTCATGTGCCCAACTGACGAAATCGCTCGGCCAACGCAATCGGCCCTCGCCGGTTCGGCGAACGGGTGCGCCCCGGGCCCCCCTCGCCGCGGCCCGCCGAGCCGGCCCGAGCCGGTTGCAGGTTCCAGGGCCGAGGTTGGCGAATGCGAAATGTGATCGTCCTGACCCCCTCGGCTCCTGCAGCGCACCGCCGTCCGCGACCGGGCGCCGGCGCGCAGGCGTGGTGAAGCCGGCCGGCGTGCGGCATCCGCCGTACGTGCCTGAGCGACCGAGCCGCCCGCAGCCAAAGCCCGAAGGGCGAGGCGAGGACGCGAGGATCGCGAAGGCGCGCCCGAAGGGCGCCG
>JAUHXL010000533.1 GCA_030426945.1 bacterium | reverse complement strand
CCCCCGTGCCGGTGGCGATGGCCTCGGCCGGATCGGCGGGCACGCCGCCGGCGTAGACCTCCATGCGGCTGACGCCCACGCGGTTGCCCAGGCGGATGACGCGGGCGTGGCCGTAGAGATCCTCGGCCGGGCCGGGCCGCAGGTAGTCGACGCGCAGGTCGACCGTGCTGCAGCGGTCGTTCTGCCCGTCGAAGCGCGAGAAGACCGCCGCGCCCCCCACCGTGTCGAGCAGCGTCGAGATGACGCCCCCGTGCACCGCCGGGCGGGCCGGATCGCCGATGAGGTGGTCGGCCCAGGGGATGCGCAGCACGACCTCGCCGGGCACGGCGTGCACGACGCGCATGCCCAGGTAGCGGTCGAAGGGGATGAGCTCCTCCATCAACCGCACCATCCAGGCCAGGCCCGGATCGATCGTGAAGTTCACGCGTCGAGCAGGCGGGCCAGCAGCGGCCCGTTGCCCTGCACGGCGGTCCGCTGCTGGTACAGCCCCATGCCGCGGGTGCCGCCGAGCTCCTCGCCGCCGCCGGCCCGGCCGGGGCCGCCGTGCAGCAGGTGGGGCAGCACCATGCCCGGGGCCAGCGCCTTGTCGGCCACCTTGGCGTCCGTGACGACGATGCGCCCGTGCCAGCCGGCCAGGCCCAGGATGGTGTCGCGCAGGAAGTCCTTGTCGTCGCCGTAGATCGAGGCGACCAGGCTGCCCTGCCCCAGGCGGACGATCTGCGCGGCCTGAGCGGCGCTGCCGTCATAGGGCAGCAGGGTCGACACCGGCCCGAAGACCTCGACGTCGTGCACCGGCCCGGCCTCGGTGGGCGCGGTGGCCTTCAGCAGCAGCGGCGAGAGGAAGAAGCCCTGCCCCTCGGGCACGCCCTCGAAGGCGCGGCGCTCGGGATCGCCCCAGACGATCTCGGCCTGCGACCGCAGCGCGGCGAGGCCCTCGTGGGCGCTCTTCAGCTGACCCTCGCTGGCCAGGGGGCCCATGCGCACGGTGTCGAGGGCGGGATCACCGACGACCGTGGCGCCGAGGCGCTCGCCGAGATCCTCGATGACCTCGTCGAGGCGCTCGCGGGGCACCAGGATGCGGCGGGTGGCGGTGCACTTCTGCCCCGCCTTCTGGGTCATCTCGGTGTGCACCGCGCGGATGAAGGCGTCGTAGGTGGCGTCCTCGGCGTCCGCGTCGAGGATCGTCGCGTTGAGGCTGTCGGCCTCGACGTTGACCGCCACGCCGGCGGACAGCACGCGGGGGTGCCGGCGGATGGTCTCGCCGGTCGACGCGGCGCCGGTGAAGGCGACCACGTCCCCCCACTCGAGGTGGTCGAGCAGATCGCCGGCGCTGCCGCACAGCAGGCCCAGCGCGCCCTCGGGCAGCACGCCGGCGTCGACGACGGCCTTGACCAGCCCCCAGGTCATCATCGCCGTCGCCGTGGCGGGCTTGCTGACGACGGGCATGCCGGCGAGCAGCGCGCAGGCGGCCTTCTCGGCCAGGCCCCAGGCGGGGAAGTTGAAGGCGTTGATGTGCACCGCGACGCCGGGCTTGGGCGTCAGGATGTGCTGGCCGACCAGGCGCGAGCTGCGCCCGATGGTGATGGCCTCGCCGTCGTGCAGCACCGTGCGATCGCCCAGCGTCTCGCCCAGCTGGGCGTAGTACATCAGCGTGCCGGTGGCGCCGTCGATGTCGAACTTGGCGTCGCCGCGGGTGTTGCCGCCGTTGAGGCGGCCCATCTCGATCAGGCCCTCCCGCTGCTCGTGGATGGCCTTCGACATGGCCGCCAGCAGGGCGCCGCGCTGGGCGAAGGTGAGGGCGCGCAGGTTGGGGCCGCCCACGTCGCGGGCGTGGCGCAGGGCCGCCCCCAGATCGAGGCCGCGGGTCGAGGCGCGGGCCACGATCTGCGCGGTGGTCGGATCATAGAGGGCGGCGCCGTCGCCCTCGCCGCGCTGCCAGGTGCCGCCGAGGTAGCTTTCGAGCTGCTGCATGGATGTCTCCGTGTGGGCGGGCCTCACCAGGTGATGGCGTCGGCCGCGCGCTCGAGGTCCTGAACCGTGTCGATCTCGCGCCAGTGCCCGTCGATGCCCAGGGGCGCGATCGGCTCGCCCGCGTCGATGGCGTCGTTGAGCAGGTCGGTCAGGTAGGCCTTGCGCAGGCTGGGCGCGTGACCGAAGGCGGTCTGGGCGCCGCGGGAGCGGGCGCGCAGGTAGCGGGCCCAGAGGCGCGCCATCACCGCCGAGTCGAAGCGCGCGAGGCCGATGAACTCGCCGACCGCGTTCTCGGGGCCCACCTGCTTGCCGACGCGGCTGACCAGGCCATAGCTGCTGATCTCGCACAGCTCCGCCTGCTCGACCGGGTGGTCGGTGCGGCCGGCGTAGGTCTTCTGCCAGGCGCGATCGACGATGAGCGTGGCCGGCGTGAAGGCCTCGAGCAGGCCGGTCACCACCGCCGGGTGGTAGACGATGTCGCCGTAGCTGACGACGCAGTCGCCCACCAGCTCCGCGCCCGCGCAGAACAGGCTCTCGAGGATGTTGTTGTGGGGATAGTCGAGGTTGTCGACGAAGCGCACGCCCCGCATGCCGGCCGGCGGGCGGATGCGGCGACCCTTGTAGCCGCGGACGACGACGATGTCGCGGATGCCCGCGGCGCGAAAGGCCTCGAGCTGGTGGTGCAGGATGGGCTTGCCGCCCACGGGCACCATGCACTTCGGTCGGTCGTCGGTGTAGGGGCGCAGGCGGCTGCCCTGCCCCGCTGCGATGACGATCGCCTTCATCCAGCGTGCCTTTCGTCTGCGGCCGGGGGCGGCGCGAAGCGCCCCAGCTTCAGGGTCACGACCAGGGCCGTGCGCCCGACGTATAACAAATGCACCGCGCCGTACGCGTAGAGAAAGGCGTCCAGCGCCCCGAACAGCGCGAAGATCGGGAGGGTCTGCGGGTACTGGCTGATGAGGCGCGCGGCCATCTCGACGGGCCACAGGGGCGACGTGCGGGCGCGCGCGGCGCCAGCGGCCTGACCATGGCCCACGCGCTCGACGCCGGTGGCCTCGGCGTACTCGCGGCTGCGGACGAACTTGGTCAGCGAGATCGCCGCGGCGACCACCGCCAAGGCGGCGACGCCGATCCACAGGGCGAGCGCGCCGCCGCCGTCGTGCAGGTGCCAGCGGCCAGCGAGGGCGGCCACCAGCAGGTAGGCCTTCAGCTCGTCCATCAGGAAGTCGAGCTCGGCGCCGACCACCGAGGTGCGGCCGGTGACGCGGGCGAGCTGGCCGTCGACGCAGTCGAAGACGTAGCTGAGCTCGACGAGGGCGACCCCCAGCCAGAGGCCGAGCGGACCGGCGAAGCCGAGGAAGGCGCCGACGGCCGCCAGCATGACCACCAACGACACCAGCGTGACCTGGTTGGGCGTGGTCCGGGTGCCCGCGAGCAGCTTGACGAAGAGGGCGGCGGGCGGGCGCGCCACGTACAGATTGAACAACGAATCCGCGGGCTTGAGGCTCTCGCGATAGAGTCGGCGGACGTCGGCCAGCAACGGATACCTCGCGGCGTTGGACCGCCCTCCGTAGCCGCTCGGGGTGGCGGGGGTCAAGGGCCGGCACGCGGGGGGAGGGCTGCTCGGCGGCGGCGACCGCGACGGGCGTCGCGCGCGCGCCGACGTGGCCGGGGCGCTGGGGCGCCCTCGGCCCGTGCATCGGGGGCGGCCGTCCGGTATCAGGTGCGTATGGCGCGGTGGGTGTGCATCAACGGCGAGGTGGTGCCGGGCGAAGAGGCCCGCATCTCGGTGTTCGACCGGGGCTTCCTGCACGGCGACGCGGTGTACGAGGTGATGCCGGCGCCGGGTGGGCGGCCCCTGTTCTGGGACGATCACGTCGCGCGGCTGTGGGCGTCGGCGGCGCGGCTGGCGCTGCCGGTGGAGCTCGACGCCGAGGCGCTGCGCGCCGAGGTGGCCGCGGTGTGCGCGCGGGTGGGCGGCGACGTGTACGTGCGGGTGATCATCACGCGCGGCGAGGGGCTGCGGCTGGATCCGGCCGACGCGGGGCACGCGAACCGGGTGATCATCGGGCAGCCGCTGGCGCCGGACCCCGCCGTGGCGGCGGGCTACGCGCTGCACACGGTGCACCTGGCGCGCGCGTCGCTGGACGCCAAGGCCAAGAGCAGCAACAAGCTACCGGTGGTGCTGGCGGTGGCCGAGGCGAAGCGGCGCGGGGCCGACGAGGTGCTGCGCGTGGACGATCAGGGCTTCGTGCTCGAGGGCGGCACCAGCACCTTCTTCGCGGTGTTCGGTGGGGCGGTGCACACGCCCCCGCTCGAGGCGGACATCCTCGACGGCATCACGCGACGGAAGGTGCTGCAGGTGGCGCGGGCGACGGACACGCCGGTGGTGGAGGCGCCCATCCCGCACGCCGATCTGGCCGCGGCGAGCGAGATGTTCGTGACCAGCAGCACCCGCGGGGTGGTGCCCGTGCGGCGGCTGGATCACCGCGCGCTGCCGGCGCCCGGGCTCGTGACGGCGCGGCTGCAGGCGGCCTACGCCGCGCTGGTGGCGACCCAGTGAGCCGCCGCCTGGCTTGGGTGCTGCTGGCCGCGCTCGGGGGCTGCGACGACGGGGGCGCGGCGTCGCCGGCGGTCGACGAGGCGGCGCACACGGCGCTGCTGCCGGTGAGCGCCTGCGCGCCCTGCCACCCGCGCCAGGCCGAGGAGCTGCGCGGCTCGCCCATGCGCTACGCGGCGACGTCGCCGGTCTACCTGGCGCTGCAGCAGGCGTTGGCCGAGGTGAGCGATGGGCGTTTCACCGCCGACGGCCCCGACGCCAACCGCTGCGCCGACTGCCACGCGCCGGTGGCCGCCGCGCGCGGGCTGCGCTTCGACGGCACCGACGCCTTCGCCGAGGCCGTGACCCCCGACGACGCGCTGACCTGCGATCTGTGCCACCGCATCACCGGGCCCGCCGGCGACGGCGTCGCGAACGCCGCCTTCGAGGTCAGCCCCGGCGCGACCAAGCGCGGCCCCTTCGGCGACGCGGTGGCCAGCCGCTTCCACCACAGCACCGCCGAGGGCGCCGACCACCTGCGCTCGGCGCGCTTCTGCGGGGCCTGCC
>JAUHXL010000038.1 GCA_030426945.1 bacterium | reverse complement strand
CGGTGAAGCCGCACCTGGTGGGTGCGGCCCTCGCGAGCCTGCCCCTGACCGCCGAGCACCTGGTCATCTCGGTCGCGGCGGGCGTGGCGCGGGCGCGCCTGGTCGCGGCGGCCGGCGGGGCGCGGGTCGTGCGGGTGATGCCGAACGTCGCCGCCACGATCGGCGCCAGCGCCACCCTCGTGCTGGCCGGGCCGGCCGATGATCCCGCCGACGTGGCGGTCGCGCGCACCCTCTTCGAGGCCGTCGGCATCGCGGAGGAGGTGAGCGACGAGCGCCTGTTCCACGTCGGCACCGCCCTGGTGGGCAGCGCGCCGGCCTTCCTGTTCGCGGCGATCGAGGCCCTCGCCGACGGCGCCGTGGCGGGGGGGATGAACCGCGCCACGGCCCTGCGGCTGGCCGCGGCCACGGTGCGCGGCGCCGGCGCGTACGCCCTCGAGTCGGGGCGGCACCCAGGGGCGCTGAAGGACACGGTGACCTCGCCCGGCGGCACGACGATCGCCGGGCTGAGCGTCCTCGAGCGGCGCGCCTTCCGCGGCGCGCTCATCGACGCGGTGGGGGCCGCCACGGCGCGCTCCGAGGAGTTGGAGAGGTCGTGAAGATCACGCCGCTCGAGGTCGATCAGCAGCAGTTCCAGCGGGTGTTCCGGGGCTGCGATCCGGAGCAGGTGCACACCTTCCTCGATCTGGTGTCGCGCGAGATGGAGGAGCTGATCCGCGAGAACAACCAGTTCAAGGAGGATCTGCGCCGCCGCGACCAGCAGCTCGCCGAGTTCCGCGCCAACGAGGCGCAGCTGCGCGAGGCGCTGGTGTCGGCCGGGCGCATGACCGACGAGATCAAGGAGGGGGCGCGCAAGGAGGCGGAGCTCATCCGCGCCGAGGCCGAGCTGCGGGCCGAGAAGATCGTCGCCCACGCGCAGGAGCAGGTGGTGCGGCTGGCCGACGAGACGCAGGCCCTGCGCCGCCAGAAGGCGCGGCTGCTGGCCGAGCTGCGCGGCATCCTCGAGGGGCACCGGCGCCTGCTCGAGACGCAGGAGGAGCTGGATCGCGAGGCCAAGGAGGCACGGCAGGCGCGACGCGAGGCCCCCCGTTGAGGGCACCACCGCCCAGCCTCGGGTGCCCCTCGTGAGGTGGCTCGGCGCCCTGCTGTGCGCGCTGGCCCTGCTCGCCGGCGTCGCGCGGGCCGAGGAGGTCGAGCTCGATCACGGGGAGACCGATCGCTACGCCTTCGAGTGGGCGCCGGGCCTCGACGGCTACGCCCGCGCGCTGATGGAAGACGTGGAAGAGCAGCACGATCGCATCTACGACGAGCTGGGCGCGGTCGCCCCCGACGGGCGGACCCGGGTCTCCCTGCTGCGCGACGAGGCGGACATGCTGGCGCTGGCGCGGGCGCGCCACCGGGGCCACCCGCCCGAGTGGGCCGAGGGCCTGGCCTATCCCGAGGCGCGCGCCATCTTCTTGCACGTAGGCAGCGGCCCCGACGCGCTGAAGGTGACGCTGCAGCACGAGATCAGCCACGTGGCCCTGGGTGATCTCAGCGGGCGCGGCGCCCCGCGCTGGTTCTCGGAGGGCGTCGCGATTCGGCAGTCGGAGGGCTTCTCGATGGAGCGCGCGTGGCTGCTGACCGAGGCGGCCACCATGGGCGCGCTGCACCCCCTGCGCGATCTCTCGCGGGGCTTCCCGGCCTCGGGGGCGCGCGCCGGCGTGGCCTACGCGCAGGCCGTGCACTTCGTCGGCTACCTGCAGGCCGAGTTCGGCATGGCGAAGTTCCGCGCGCTCTTGGCGCGGCTGCGGGGCGGGGAGGCGGACTTCGCCGCCGCCGTCGCGACGACGTACGGGCGCTCGTTGGACGTGATCGAGGCGGACTGGCAGTCCACGCTGAAGGTGCGCTGGGGTTGGATCCCGGTGCTCTTCGGCTCGACCACGCTGTGGAGTCTGGCGGCGCTCGCCCTGGTGTGGGGCTGGCGTCGCCGGCGCCGCCAGCAGGCGGATCGCATCGAGGCGATGCGCAAGGACGAGGTGGTCGAGATGGCGGACGACATCGAGATCGCCCACGGGCTCGACGCCCCGTCCAGCCTGCACGATCCCTACGACGGTCGGCCGCCGACCATCCATTGACTCGCGCCCGTGTTGTCACTGTCGGGGGGCGGTGATATGCCCACGGTGCAGCGGAGGGAGGGGCCGCGGCACGTGGTGCAATGAGCGACGAGCGCGACGCATACGACATCGACCGCCGGTGGTTCGACCGCCAGCTCAGCACGCCGGCGCCCAGCGCGGACGCGGAGAGCTCGGCGGAGTGGGATCGCCTGCAGGCCACGCTGAAGGCCTTCGAGCGGGAGATCGACGCCACCATCGATCCGCGGCGGCGCGCCGCGCTCTGCTTCGAGGTCGGGCGCATCTACGAGCGGGAGCTGAGCGACGACCGCCGCGCGGTGCTGTTCTACCAGCGCGCGGCCCGCTCGGATCCGCACCACCTGGCCACCCTGCGCGCCGGGCGCCGCGTGTTTCGGCGGGCGGGCAAGTGGCAGATGGTGGTGCGCCTGATCGACGCGGAGCTGCGCGCGCGCAGCGGGGCGACGGAGCGCGCGCGGCTGCTGGTGGAGAAGGCGGAGATCTTCCTCTGCCGCTTCGGCTGGGAGAAAGAGGCGCGCAGCTGCTACGCGGCGGCGCTCGAGCTGGCGCCGGACGACGCGGTGGCCGCGCGCGGGCTGGCGCACGCGGCGGCCCTGGGCGGGGACGCGGCGGGCGCCGCGCGCGCCGCGGAGGCCGCCGCCCGGTCGAGCGCGGATCCGGCGATGGCGCGGGCCCTGCGGGTGGACGCCGCGACGGCGCGGCTGCGCGCCGGCCAGCCGGACGCGGCCGTGTTGCTGCTCGAGGCGGCGCTCGCGGACGCGCCCGCCGACACCGGCGCGTTGGCCCAGCTCGCCCGCATCCACCGGGAGGCGGGCCGGTGGCGCGCCTACGTCACCACGGCGCATCAGTCGGCGAGCGGCATCCGCGACGCCGAGCGCCGGGCGCACCTGCTGACTCAGCTGGCGCGCGTCACGCTGGACCGGCTGGACGACGCGTCCCTGGCCGAGGAGCTGCTGGCCAGCGCCGTCGAGGCCGATCCCGGCGACGCCCTGGCCTGGCAGATGCTGGTCGACTGTCTGCGCCGGCGGGGGGCCCACGCCGAGGCCGCGCGCGGGCTCGAGCGCCTGGTGGCGGCCACCGAGGACGCGTCCGGTCAGGTCGACGGGCTGTGGGCGCTGGCCACCCTGCGGATCGAGGCGATGGAGGACGAGGCGGGCGCCATCGCCGCGCTGGAGCGGCTGCTTCAGGTGGAGCCGACCTGGCAGCCGGCCCTCGAGCTGCTCGGGCGCCTGCTGACCCGGCGCGGTGACTGGGCGGCGCTGGTGGCCATGCACCGGGCGGAGCTCGACAGCCTGGTGGACCCGCGGCAGCGGGCGAACCAGTTCTTCAAGATCGGCGAGCTGTGCGAGCTGCACCTGCACGACGCCGAGGCCGCGGCGGCGGCGTACCGGGCGGCGGTCGACCTGAACCCCGACTTCGTGCACGGCGCCCGCGCCCTCGCCCGCATGCTGCTGGCCCAGGGCGATCACGCGGGCTACGTCGCGCTGCTGCGCCAGGAGGTGGAGCGCAGCCTCGACGGGCGCGAGCGCGTGCGGCTGTACGAGCGCATCGCCGAGGTCTGCGCGGATCACCTCGACGACGTCGACGGCGCGGTGGCCGCCTGGCGGGCGGTGCTGTCGGTGCAGCCGGATCACGTCGAGGCCGTGCGGGCCATCGCGCGGCTGTGCGCGCGCAGCGGGCGGTGGGCCGAGCTGCTCGAGATGAACGAGCGCGAGCTCGAGCACACGGCGCAACCCCAGGCGCGGCTGGCGCTGCTGGTGCGGTCGGCCGAGGTCAGCCTGCGGCACCTGGACGATCCGGCGCGGGCGCGCGGCTATCTGGACGACGCGCTGGGCATCGATCCGCGCTTCCTGCCCGCGCTGCAGGCGATGGGGCGGCTGTGCCAGGCGGCGGCCGACTGGCCGGCGCTGCTCGACATGTACCGGCGCGAGGCCGCGCTGCTCGGCAGCGGCCCCGAGGCCGCGGCGCTGCACTTCCGCATCGGCGAGGTGCTGCGGGATCAGGTGGGCGATCCGGCGGCCGCGCAGCGCGCCTTCCGCACCTGCCTCGAGCTGGACGAGGGGCAGCTGGCGGCGGTGCGCGCGCTGCGCGATCTGGCGCTGGCGACCGGGGATCGCACCCGCGCGGCGGAGCTGATGGCCAACGAGGCGGAGCAGCTGGTCGAGCCGCGCGAGCGGGCGCGCCTGCTGCACCGGCTGGGCGCCCTCTACGCGGAGGCGGGCGAGGGGGACGCGGCGGTCGACGCCTGGCAGCGGGCCCTGGCGGCGGAGGCCACCTTCCGGCCCGCCCTGGCCGCCCTGCTCGAGGTGTACCGGGAGCGGGGGGATCACGAGGCGCTGGCGACGACCCACCGCCGGCTGGCCGACGCCGCCGGCTCGACGGTCGAAGCGGTGGAGCAGTGGCTCGAGGTGGGGCGCATCGCGACCGAGAGCCTGAACCTACCGGCGGCCGCCATCGAGGCCTACGAGACGGTGCTGACCCTGGTGCCCGATCACGTCGAGGCGCTGCTGGCGCTCGAGCGGCTGTACCTGGGCGCCCGCGATCCCGCCGAGCTGGTGCGCGTCTACGACGGCCTGGCGCGGGCGACGCGCGCCCCGGCGGCCCGGGTCGAGGCCCTGCTGCAACGCGCGCGGGTCCACGAGGCCCACCTCGACGACGCCCCCGCCGCCCTCGCCGACTACCTGGAGGCCCTGGAGGTGCAGCCCCTGCAGCGGGAGGCGCTGGAGTGGGTGGAGGCCTGGGCCGCCGAGACCGGCGACGTCGATCGCCTGGCCAGCGTCCTCGAGCGGCGGCTGCAGGTGTGCCGCGATGGCCGCGAGCAGAACGCGGTCCTGCTGCGCGCGGGCGCCCTGCTGCGCGAGGCGGGCCGGCTGCGCGAGGCCTCGGAGTGCTACCGGGCGGTCATCGACAGCGACGGCGGCTCGCCGGTCGCGCTGCGGGCCCTGCGGGAGATCCACGCCGATCTGGGGGACGCCGACGAGGTGGTGGCGCTGGCCGAGCGCGAGGGCCGGCTGTCGCAGCACCCGGCCAACGCGTCGGCCCTGCTGGTCGAGGCGGCGCGCAGCCGAGAGGCGGTGAAGTGGCCGGGGCAGGAGGCCCTCGACGACTACCTCACCGCGCTCGAGCGCAACCCCGAGGACGAGGAGGCGGCGGCGGGCGTGCGGCGCGTGTGCGAGCGCACCGGGCGGTGGACCGCCCTGGTCGACGCCCTCGAGCGGCGCGCCGACGCCCTGCCCGATCAAGGGCCGGCCCTGCTCGAGGAGGTCGCCGAGCTGTGCGTCAGCCGCCTGGACGATCCCCGCCGGGCGGTGGCGGTGCTGCAGCGGGCGGTCGACGCGGTGGGGCGTGACGCGGATCCCGAGCTGCTGCAGCGCCTGGCGGATCTGTACGCCGAGATCGAGGACTGGCCGGCCGCCGCGCGGGCCTACGCCGCCCTGCGCACCGCCTCGCCGGATCCCACGCTGCGGCGCGCGGTGACCTTCCGCCTCTGGGCCATTCACCGCGAGAAGGCGCCGGACGTGGCCGCCGCGCGCGCGGTGATCGAGGCCTTCCTCACCGAGGTGCCCGACGACGTCGCGGCCCTCGAGCGCCTCGCGACGAGCGCGCTGGAGGGCCGGGATCCGCCCGCCGCCCGCGACGCGCTGGCGCGCGCGTTGGACGTGGTGGACGAGCCCCTCGACGAGGCCCGCCTCGCCGAGCTCCTGGCCGACGTCGAGAAGCTGGACCACCACGCGGACGCCGAGATGGCCGCCCTGGAGCGCGCGCTGACCGCGGCGCCGCCCTCGACGAGCCTGCTGGTGAAGCTGGCCGACGCGTGCGGGCGAGCGCGGCGCCCGAAGCGCCTGCGCGCGGTGCTGGAGGGGGCGCTCGAGGGGGTGCGCAGCGACGAGGATCGCGTGCGGTTGCTGAAGCGCCGGGCCGCGCTGACCCGTGAGGCGGGCGGCGATCTGGTGGACGCGACGGCGGATCTTCAGGCGGTCGTGGAGCTGGCGCCGGGCGACGGGGCCGCGCGCCGCTGGCTGGTCGAGCTGCTCGGGCGGCAGCCCGGACGCCTGGGCGAGGCGGTGCCGCACCTGCGCGCCCTGCTGCTCGACGCGCCCCTTGACGTGGGGCTCCTGCGCAGCCTGCGCGCGGCGTGGGTCGCCGTCGGGGACGCGGCGTCGGCGGTCGAGGTGGCGGGCCTGTTGGTCGCCCTCGACGCTGGCGAGGACGCCGACGCGACGCTGCTGCGGGCGCACGCGCGCACCTACCGGGGGGCGCCGGCGGGCGTCCTGCCGGCGGAGGTGCGGGCGGCGCTGTGGGGCGAGGATCCCGACGCGGCGCTGGCCGATCTCGTGTCGACGTTGGCCCTGGGCCTGCCCGGGCTGTTCGGCGCGGGCGGCGGGCACCGGGCGCGCTCGGTGGGGCTGGAGGATCACGCCGGGCGCGCCGCCGCGTGGCTGGGATGGCCCGAGGTCGAGCTGCAGTTCGAGGACCGACCCTGCGGCGAGGTGCGCCGAATCGACCGGGCGGTCGTGTTCAGCGACGCGCTGGCCGTCCAGCCGAGCGCGGAGCAGGCCTTCGTGCTGGGCTACGGCCTGGAGCTGGCGCGGCGCGGGCTGGACGCGGTGACGCGCTGGTCGCCGGGCGCGCTGCGGGCGCTGCTGCAGGCGGTCTGCGCGGCGGCCGGCTTCGCGGTGGACGACGTCGAGGATCGCGCGACGCTCGAGGCGCGGGCGTCCAGCCTGCAGACCCGCCTCGGCCGGCGCATGGGGGCGCACCGCGAGACCATCGGGCGTCTGGCGGACGCGCTCACCCGGCGCGATCTGGCGGCGGCCCACGCCGGCTGGCGGGCGCGGGCCGCGCGGGTCGGGCTGACCCTGGCGGGCAACGTCTTGCCGGCGGCGCGGGCGCTGCGGCGGGTCGCGGCGGAGAGCGGGCGCGAGGCCGAGGATCTCGCGCCCCTGGCCCGCTGGCTGGTGACGGACGCCGAGGGGCGCGCGGCGCGCCGGGCGGCGCACGCGGCGGAGCAGGGGGGTGGGTAGATCTACGGGCCCGTCCGCCGACGCGCGGCACTATCATCCCGCGATGCGCCTCGCCTACAGCACCAACGGCTTCACCCGCCGCCCGCTGCCCGACGCCGTCCGCGCCATCGGGGCGCTCGGCTACGCCGGCGTCGAGATCCTCGCCGACGCGCCCCACTGGGTGCCCGGCCGCGCGACCGCCGCCGACGCGCGCGCCCTCGAGCGGGCCCTGGCCGACAGCGGCCTGGCGGTCAGCAACGTCAACGCGAACACGGCCGCCGCGCTCTGGCCCATCGAGCCGCCGGAGCCGGTGTTCGAGCCCTCGCTGAGCAACCACGATCCCGCGGTGCGGCGGCGGCGGCTCGACTACAGCTTCGCCTGCGTGGAGCTGGCGGCGCGGTTGGGCGCCCCGGCGATCAGCGTCACGAGCGGTCGGCCCGAGGCCGCGGTGCTGCCCGCCGACGGGATGGGCCACTTCGCCGACAGCCTGGCCGAGCTGTGCGCCTACGCGGCGCAGGGCGGCGTGCGCGTCGGCGTCGAGGCGGAGCCGGGCCTGCTGGTCGAGAGCAGCCGGGAGCTGCGCGCGCTGATCGACCGCGTCGACCACCCGGCGCTGGGGGCCAACCTGGACATCGGCCACGCCATCTGCGCCTTCGAGGCGCCGGGCGAGGTCATCGAGCGGCTGGCCGGCCGCATCTGGAACGTGCACCTCGAGGACATCGCCGGCCGCAAGCACCACCACCTGGTGCCGGGGGAAGGCGACGTCGACTTCGAGGCGGTGTTCCGCTCGCTCGCGGCCGCGGATTACGCCGGCTTCTGCACCGTCGAGCTCTACACCTGCGCCCATCGAGACGCCGAGGCGGCGGGCCGGGCGCATCAGCACCTCGCGCCGCGACTGGCCGCCGTGGTACAGGAGCGCTCGCGCGGCGCCCGCTGAGGGCGCGCGCGCTGACCGAGGGGGAGTGGTGGAGCGAACGGGCGTCTGGCTGATCGGCGCGCGCGGCAGCATCTCGCTGGTGACGGTGGCGGGTCACGCCGCCCTGGCCGCGGGCCTCGCGCCCCCGGCAGGGCTGGTGACCGAGCGGCCCGCCTTCGCGGGCGCGGGGCTCGCGCCGCTCGACGCGTTGGTTTTCGGCGGGCACGACGTGCGCGCGGTGGACGTGCGGGCCGAGGCGGCGCGCGTGCTCGCCGAGTGTGGCGTGCCCGGGTTGGCGGCGCAGGTGGCCGACGCGCTCGACACCTACGCGGCGGCGGTGCGCCCAGGGGTCGCGCGGGGCGGCGGCGGGGTGATCGAGGCGCTGGCCGACGACGCCTGCGGGGCGCGGACGGACGCCGAGGCCGTCGACCAGGTGCGGGCCGATCTCGACGCCTTCAAGGCGGCCCACGGTCTGGCGCGGCTGGTGGTCGTGAACCTGGCCAGCACGGAGCCGCCCTTCCCGCCGCACCCGACCTGGGCCGATCTGGCGGCCCTGCGGACCGCGATGGAGGGGGAGGCCTCGGTGCTGCCGCCGAGCGCGCTCTACGCCTTCGCCGCCTTCGAGGGCGCCGACGCCTACGTGAACTTCACGCCCAGCGTCGGATCGCGCGTGCCCGCCCTGGCCGACCTGGCCGTGGCGCGCGGCGCGGTGCACGCCGGCGCCGACGGCAAGACCGGCGAGACGCTGGTGAAGTCGGTGCTGGCCGAGCTCTTCGCGCGGCGCAACCTGCCGGTGCTGTCGTGGTTCGGCCAGAACATCCTCGGCAACGAGGACGGCCGCGTGCTGGAGCACCCCGAGAACAAGGCCACCAAGGTGCGCAGCAAGGATCACCTGCTCGGCAAGATCCTCGGCTACGCCCCCGAGACGAAGGTCGGCATCGACTACGTCGGCAGCCTGGGCGAGTGGAAGATCGCCTGGGATCACGTACACTTCGCGGGCTTCCTCGGTGGCCGAATGACGCTGCAGTTCACCTGGAACGGCTGCGACAGCATCCTGGCCGCGCCCTTGGTGCTGGACCTCGCGCGGCTGGCCGATTGGGCGCTCCGCCGCGGTGAGAGGGGCGTGCTGGCCGCGCTGGCGCCCTTCTTCAAGGATCCCATGGGCACCGACGAGCAGCGTCTCGTGGCCCAGGACGAGGCGCTGCTGGCCTGGCTGGGGGCGTGATGCGGCCTGGCGGGGCCCCGCGGTGAGCGCGCGCGCCTACCTCGAGCTGGTGCGCATCCCGGCCGTCTTCAGCGCCCCCTCGGATGTCCTGGCCGGCCTGGCGCTGGCCGCGGCCTTCGGCGCCGCCCTCGAGCCCGGCGCGGTCGCGCTGCTGCTGCTGGCCAGCGTCGCCATCTACTGCGCCGGCATGGCGGCCAACGACGTCTTCGACGCACGGATCGACGCGCAGGAGCGGCCGGGCCGCCCCATCCCGTCCGGTCGCGTGCCCCTGAGGGCGGCGGTTGCGCTCGTCCTCGGTTTGCAGGGCCTGGGCCTGGGCCTGGCCGCGGCGGTCGGCCCGCCCGCCTTCGCGGCCGTCGGCCTCACCGTCGCCTGCACCTACGCCTACAACGCCCTGCTGAAGGACAGCCCGCTGGGCCCGTGGGCCATGGGCGCCTGCCGCTACGGCAACGCCGCCATCGGCCTGTCGGTGGCCGGCTGGCCGAGCCTGACGCTGCCCTGGCTGGTGCCGCTGAGCACGCTGGCCTATACCGCGGCGGTCACCTTCGTCTCGCGCCACGAGGTCGACGGGGCGGCGCGCGCCGATCTGCGCGGCCCCTTCGCGGCGCTGCTGGCCCTGGCGATCGCGCCGGCGGTCTGGGCCCTGGCCGGCCCCCTGCCGGTGACCTGGGCCGCCGCGCTGCCGCTGGTCACCCTCGGGTGGCTGATCGGCCCGCTGCGCCGCGCCTGGGCCCACCCGACCGCCGGCAGCGTGCGCGGCGTCGTGATGGCCGGCATCTACGGCATCGCCCTCACCAACGCCTGCCTGGCCGCCGCCGCGGGCGGCTTCTGGCAGGCGGCCCTCGCCGCGGGCCTGTTGGTGCCCGGCCGCGCCTTCGGCCGCTGGTTCTACGCGACCTGACGGGCTCAGATCGCGGCGGTGAGGAGCTCGCGCGCCGCGTCGATCCACGCTGCGGCGTCGCGCTCGATCACCGCCAGCTGGGGGCCGGCGTGCGTTGAGGACGGCGCCGCGCCGATGCGCACCACGACGTCCGCCGCGAAGGGCGTCCGGGCGTCGTCCACCTGCACGACGTCGCGGCGCGCGTCGAGCAGCAGCGCGAGCAGCCGGCGCTCACCCGCGAGCGGATCCCCCTCGGCGGGGCGCTCGATGCGCACCCGCACCTCGAGCTCGTGATCGCCCAGCCAGCGCACCCAGGCGCGCGCGCCGGCGACGGCCGTGGCCAGCGCCCAGATCAGGCGCTGCGCCGCGCCGCCCGGATCCATCACGCGCGCGCCGTGCAGGTCGGCGGCGAGCACGAGGGCCAGCCGCCGGCGCGGGCGGTGGTGGACGCTCTCGTCGCGGCTGTAGTGCAGCAGCTCGCCCTGGGCCCACCGCACCTTGAACGGGTCGATGGGCGCGCCCGGCTCGAGGTAGGCCAGCTCGCTGGGCACCAGGCTCTCGAGGCCGCCCCGCGTGCTCAGCGCGGCGTACCCACCCATCGGGAAGGTGTCGGCGTCGGCGAGCGCGTCGGGCGCGTGCCCGGCGGGCGTGGCGCGCGGCGGCGGGCGCCGGGGCAGGGCGACCTCGAGGCGCTCGGCGCAGGCGGCCACCTGGGCCAGCGCGTGGCGATCCCCGGCGCCGCGCAGCGCCTCGAAGTGCCGCAGCGTCTCGACCTCGGCCGCGGACAGCAGCGGTCGGGTGCGGCGGGCGGCGCGCGACAGATCCGCGTACCGGGCCACGAGATCGGCGCGCAGGCCGGGGTCGTCGGCGAGCGCGGCGCGGCCCATCGCGAGGATCTCCGCGCCGGGCCGCCGGGCCAGGGCGCGGGCGCTCGCGGCGCGGGGGCCCGGCGCGGTGAGGCCCAGCCGCTCGACGAGGAAGTGGGTGATCACGGCGAGCGCCGCGGGGCGGGCCGGCGGGGCCAGCCCGGCCAGGGCGTCGCGCAGGGCGGGTCGGTGCGGATCGGTCAGGAGTCGACCCAGGAGCGCCGCCTCGTACTCGGCCAGGGCGCGCATCAGCGCGGGCGGCGCGCGCGACGCGGCGCCGAGATCCACCCGCGGATCGGTCAGCGCCGCGCCCAGATCGGCGACCACGCCGGCGGGCGGCCCGCGCAGATCCTCCGCCGCGGCGGCGGCCACCCACGCCGCCGCGCGCGTCGCGCCCTCCGCGTCGAGGGGGGCGCCCCGCGCCAGGCAGAGCCCGGCCGCGATCCAGGCCTCGTCGTCGCTCAGCACCGGCTCAACCCGACAACCCCAGGAGCTGCGGCACCCGCTCGTCCAGCCGCTCGAGCTGCTCGCGGCCGTCGCCCAGGTGCGCCAGCAGGCGCAGGTCGTCCCGCTCCACGGTGCCCCCGCGCAGCAGCCAGGCCCGCGTGCGCAGCAGCCGGTACAGCTTCACCACCTTGCGGTCGCTGACCTGCAGCCCCTCCTCGCGCGCCAGCGTGGCCAGCAGCCGGCGCAGCTCGTCGAGCACCGGGGCGGGGAAGTAGCGATCCCGATCACGGACCGTCGCGCCGTCCGGGCCGATCGCGCGCTGCCCCATCAACGTCGTCAGGTAGCGGTGCGCGTCGAGCACGTCGTCCAGCGTCGCCAGCCCCTCGGCCCAGGGGCGCCGCCCGGCCTGCTCGTCCGCGTAGCCATCGAGCCCCGCGTCCAGCAGCGCGTGCAGCCGCGCCTCGTGGACCGACGGACACAGCACCCGCAGCGCGAAGCGATCCTTCAGCGCGTCGAGCTCGGCGTGCGCCGGCACGTCGTTCGTCGCCGCGAAGAGCACCGCCAGCGGCACCGGGACCGGGCGCCCGTCCTGGTAGAACTTGCGCTCGTTGATCACGGTCAGCAGCGCGTTGAGGATGGCCGAGCTGGCCTTGAACACCTCGTCGAGGAACACCAGGCGCGCCGTGGGCAGCTTGCCCTCGACGCGCCGGACGTACCGCCCGTCGCGCAGCCGCTCGATGTCCACCGGGCCGAACACCTCGCTGGGCTCGGTGAAGCGCGTCAGCATGTACTCGAAGTAGTCCTCGGCGCTCAGCCCGAGGGCGTCGCGGAAGCGCGTCACCAAGGCCGACTTGGCGGTGCCCGGCGCGCCCACCAGCAACAGCGGCTCCTGCGCGACGGCGCACACCACCATCAGATCGATGGCGTCCTGGCGGTCGACGAAGAAGCGGCCCAGCGCGCGGCGGAAGCGGTCGAGGCGGCCGCGCAGCGCCTCGGCGCGGGCGGCGAGGGCGGCGAAGTCCGGGTCGGTGGTGGTCACGCGGGGGCTCCGGTGGTCAAGTCCAGGTGCAGGCGGTGGCGCAGCAGATGCTCGTCGGCCTCGACGAAGCGGCGGGCCCAGGGATCCAGCGCCAGGCCGTCGCGGCACAGGGCCAGCACCAGCGACTCGACGAACTGGAGCAGCGACAGCGCGAAGTGGCTGTTGGTGCTGAAGTGATCGGTCACGTCGGCGACGCTGGGCGCCAGCCGCAGCACCGTGGCCGCCGCGCGCTCGGGATCCGTGCGACCGAGGGACAGCGCCAGCGCGCGCTGCAGCCGCAGGCGCGCGGGCACCTCCACCCGGGGCAGCCGGGCGGCGGCGGCCTCGAGGGCGGGGCGCAGCGCCGCCTCGTCGCCGATCGCGGCGCGCGCCTCGGCGAGCCGCAGCCGAGCGATCCAGTGGTCGTCGTCGGCCTCGTCGAGGCGCACGGTCAGCGCCGCGGCCAGCGCCTCGACCTCGCTCGACAGCTCGGCCCGGCGCGCCGCCGGCGCGACGTCCGCCAGCGCGGCGGCGGCCGCCGGCAGCGCGGCGGGCGGGGCGTCGTGGAGCGCGCGCAGGGCGCGCCCCAGGGTGGCGGGGCGCTCGAGGTGCTCGGCCAGGCGCGCCGCGTCCGTGACGACCGCGGCGCGGGCGTCGGGCGGCAGGCGGTCGGTGACGCTCAGCGCGTCCTCGAGGCCCGCCGCCGCCTCGGCCCGGCCCAGCGTCCCCAGCAGCGCGACGACGGCGCGGGCGGCCTCGGGGCTCGGCGCCTGCTGCAGGCGCTCCCGCGCCGCGTCCGCCGCCGCGGCGCGCGCCCCCGCGTCGGGCAGGGCCATCGCGGCGCGCGTCGGGTCATCGCCCCCGTCGCGGAACGTGGCGAAGGCGTCCTCGGGACCTCCGGGCGCCAGGATCCACGACGCCTCGCGCAGCCGGTCGACCTTGTAGCGATCGAAGCGCTCCAGCGCCGCGCGCTCGGCCTCGAGCGTCGCCGGCAGCGGGACCGTCGCGGGCCGCCCGTCGAGGGCGTCCTCCAGCCGCGCGGCGAAGGCCCGGGCCGCCCACGCGTGCACGGGATCGTCGGCGGGCAGCGGGGCGCGCGCGGCGCGGTGCTCGGCGTCCTCGCGGCGGCCGAGGCGCGCGTGGGCCCAGGCGTAGATGCGGTCCAGGTAGGCGACCGTGGGCGCGTCGTCGCGCTCGAGCGGTGAGCGGGCCCGCGGCGTCGCGCGCACGATCTGCTCGAGCTGCTCGAGGGCTTCGGTCAGCGGCCCGGCGGCGGCCTCCCCCCGACCTGCGCGCCGCACGAAGCCCGGCAGATCGCTGCGCGCCGGCAGGCCGTCGCGCAGCCGCGCCAGCACCGCGTCGCGCGCGCGGAGCAGCATCAGCCGATCGCCTTGGGCCAGCGCCCGCCGGGCCAGCCACCGGGTGCGCAGGTCGAGCGTGTCCTCGTGCCGCTCGAGGAATCGCGCCGCGGCGGCGCGTGGCTCGGCCCCCGCGCCCGCGATCAGCGACGCGGCGACGGCGCGCACGGCCTCGGGCGGCGCGTCGTCGCTCAGCGTCGGGGGAGGGCCAGCCGCCTCGGCCCAACGGCGGCCGAGCGCGGCCCGCTCGGCCGGCGGGGCGGTCCACAGGGCCCGCGCCCAGCACAGCGCCGCGTCCGCCGGGCGCCCGGCCGCCGCGTGCAGCGTGGCCAGCCGCGCCCACGCGGCGACGCGGTCCGGGTGGTCGAGGGGCGTGGGATCGGCCCGGAAGGCGTCGGTCGCCGCGTCCAGCGCGACGCGCGCCGCGTCCGGGGCGGGGGCCGGCGGCGCGTCGAGGAGCGGCGGCGCGGGGGGCGGCGCGGGGCGCTTCGGAGCGGCCGGCGCCGGCCGCGGGCGCGGCGTCGGCGGGGCGGTCGGCGGCGGGGTCGGCGCGGCGGCGGGCGCCTCGACCTCGGTGATCAGGTCGTCGAGCTCGAAGCGCACCGAGGCGACCCACGCGTCGAGCGTCTCATCGTCCCCCGCGACGAGGTGATCGATCCACGCGCTCAGGGGGGCGAAGGCGCCGGCGGGCAGGGACTCCACGCGGAAGCCGCCCGGCGCGTCGACCGGCGCCAGCCAGTACACCCGGTCGGCGTCGGGCGCCAGCCGCGCCCGCAGCCGATCCGGCCGCAGGGGCGGCGCCACGCGGCGGCCGGGGGGCCGGTGCAAGCGAGGCAGCCCGTCCACGGCGGCGTAGCCCTCGGCGTCGAGCGCGAGCGTCGGGGGCGGCGCGCCCGGGACGGCGTGCAGCACCAGCGTCGGCGCGTCGCGCGGACCGAAGGCGGCCAGGCGCAGCCGCGCGGCCACGGCGTCGGGCACGTGCGACAGCCAACGCTCCAGCCGATCCACCGCGGGCGGGCGCAGCACCCAGAGCGTCGGCGGCGGCGCGACGCTCTCGGCGCCGAGGTGGAGCGTCACCTGCAGCCGCGGGGGCGTGAGGGCGACGCTCGGGAGCGTCTCGGGCGCAGCCAGATCCGTCAGCTGATCGAGGGGACGCCAGGGGCCGTCGGGCAGCGTCTCGAAGCCCGCCTCACCGATCAGCGTGAGCGTGTCGGGGGCCGCCCGCGCCCACGCGGCGAGGGGGTGGCGGCGACCCAGCTCGACGTACACGGTGCCCCCGCGGTCGCCCGGGGGGGCGGGCCGGGGATCCAGGGGCGCGAAGCAGCGTCCGAGCGATGGATCGTCCAGGTGGCGGAGCGTCACGTACCAGGGCGGCTGCAGGGCGCGCACGAGATCGCGGGGGCCCCGCGGGGTCGCCACGCGCGCGATCGACTGGCTGTCGCAGCCGAGGCGCCACAGCTCGCCCCCGAGCGCTCCCCACGCGATGCCCGGCGGCAACACGAAGAGCACCTCGGCCAGCGTCTCGGGCAGGGGCGCCGACGTCGCCGGCAAGAGCGCCGGCCAGCAGGGGAACGAGGCGCGGGGCGAGGGTCCGTCGGCCGGGACGAAGCCGGCGTCGATCAGGGCGGCGGCGAGCGCGGCGTCGACCTCGACCACGACGCCCTCTGCGTCGCGGCCCCCCCGCACGGCGCGCCCGGCGAGGTCCGAGGGCACCACCCCCGCGCGCAGCGCCGCGGCCAGCGTCGAGGGCGCGGCGCGGACGCATCGAGGGCCGCGGCGGTCCATCTCAGCCTTGGCCCTCGTCGAGGGCCTCGGGCGCTTCGGCCGCCGCCTCGGCCGAACGCTCGGCCACCTTGGGCTTCTCGGCCCGGCCCACCTCGACGCCCCTGAGCCCGCCCTCGACCAGCGCCTCGACCAGCGCCCGGTGATCTGCCTCGTGCTCCATCGGCAGCGCGTCGGCGTCGCTGCCGTAGTCGACCACCACGCGCCGCGCGCCGGTCTCGGGATCCACCACCAGCCGGATGGTCAGCTCGGCCATCGGTTCACTCCAGCGTCGGCCGGACCCAGCGTCGCCAGGACCGACGCGTCCAGCACCTCGTGGGTCAGCAACAGGTCGCGCAGCGTCTCGAGCGCCCCCCGGTGCTCGGTCAGGATGTGCTCGGCCCGCGCTCGCGCCTCCTCGAGGACGGCGCGCACGCCGGCGTCCACCCGCGCCCGCGTCGGCTCCGCGACGTGCCCGTTGCCGTCGGGGCCGCCGCCGAAGTCGCGCACCTCGAGGTCGTCGGGGCCCATGCCGAAGCGCCCGACGACGTCGCGCGCGATCTCGGTGGCGCGGCGCAGATCGTGGGCCGAGCCGACGCTCAGATCGGCCAGCAGCAGACGCTCCGCCTCGCGGCCGCCGAAGAGCGTACACAAGAGGTCGAGCAGCTGCCCGCGCGTGACGACGTAGCGATGGGCCGGGTCGGCGTAGCGGACGAAGCCGAGGGCGCCGGCGACGTCGCTTCGGATCGAGATGCGATCGATGGACGGCATGTGCGGGCAGTGCAGCGCGCACACCGCGTGGCCCGCCTCGTGGGTCGCGACGACATAACGCTCCGCCGCGGTGAGCGCGGGCCGGTCGGCGTGCTCGGTCAGCGCGGCGTCGATGTCGGTCGGCGTCGTCGGGCCGGTCAGCCCGTCGCGCAGGCGGCGCCGGGCCAGCGCGCGGCCGAGGGCCTGCAGGTGATCGCCGGACCAGGGCGTCCCGCCCTCGTGCAGGGCGGCCGATTGCCGCACTGCGTAGGCCCGCGCCGCCTCGCTCATCTCGAGCGCCAGCTTGTGATCGTGCACGGCGAGGATCGCGTCGCGGTCGGCGGCGTCCGGGTAGGGGACGTGAAGCTGGAACTCGAAGCGCCCGGGTCGCAGCAGCGCCGGATCGAGGGCCTCGACCAGGTTGGTGGTGCCGACGACGAAGACGCGCTCGTTGGCGCGGAAGCCGTCGAGCTCGGTCAGCAGCTGGTTGACCATGGAGTGTTCGACGCCGCTGCCGGTGTAGGTGCCGCGCGCGCTGGCGAAGGCGTCGAGCTCGTCGAAGATGATCAGGGACGGCGCGCTCTGCCGCGCGCGCAGGAAGACCTGCCGGATGCGCGCCTCGCTCTCACCCACCCAGCGGCTCTTCAGCTCCGGCCCGCTGATCACCTGCACCGCCGCGCCCAAGGCCGTGGCCATCGCCTTGGCGAACAGGGTCTTGCCGGTGCCCGGGGGGCCCCAGAAGATGATGCCGCGCGGCACCAGCCCCTCGGCGCGCTCGATGGCGGCGGGATCGTCGAGCGCCGCGGTGTGCGCGACCACGTCGAGGATCTCGCGCCGGATGCGCCGCTTGACCCCCGCGTAGCCCCCCAGATCGCGGTCGAGATCGACGTCGGGCAGGCTGAGGCCGGGCTCCACCGTCGCCTCGCGCAGCCAGCGCCAGGCCGGGCGCGGATCGGTCGGGTGATCCTCGCCCTGCAGGGCCGCCAGCAGGTTGCGCAGGCGCACCGCGTCCAGGCCCGACACGTGGCTGTAGAGGGCGTACACGTCCAGGCCGTCGCGCCCCAGCTTGCGCGCCTCGCGCCGCGTCACCAGGTGGGCCAGACGCTCGCGCGGCAGGCCCAGCAGCGAGACGCGGTGGGGGAACAGGTCGGTCACCACCCGCGGGATGGGGAACGAGGGATCGCGGAAGCCCAGCCACTGCAGGCCGGGGTTCTCGTACATCAGCGAGATGACCTCGCGCGCCTCGGTGGTCAGCGCGCCGGTCGACGTGGTCAGCAGGTCGAGGTGGGGCAGGACGATGACGCGCTGGTCCACGGCGCCGCGGACCGCGTCGCGCAGGGCGTCCACCATGCCCGCCATCAGCCCGCGTCCGGGCACCGCCTCGCCTTCCGCGCCCTCGCCCCGGCCGTCGAGGTAGGTGCACGCCAGCCCCTCGGCCTTCAGGCGATCACGCACGCACTTGTAGACGTACGGCGTGAGCCCCTTGGGACACTCCACCAGCGCCGCGAGGCCGCGCCGCAGCGCCTCGACCACGCGCGCGAGGGCCTCGGGGTAAGCCGCCTCGACCGCCTGGAAGGGCGTGATCGCCTCGGGCAGCGCCGCCTCGGGGATGCAGCGCGGGTTCAAAGCTCGACCTTGATCGTGATCTCACCGGTGGCGTCGTCGCGGCTCACCGCCGTCACGCGGCCCATCTGCGCCGCGCGGCGCTCGAGCGCGTCGGCCACGACATCGTTGCTCAGGCGGTCGAGCTCGGCCCGCAGATCGCCCAGCCGCCCCTCGAGGCGCGCGGCCACCTCGGCCTTCAGCGCGCCCTCGGCCGCCGCGGCCTCGGCCTCGAGCTGCGCGTCCAGCCGCGCCCGCCCCCGCGCCTCATCGCGATCCTTCGTCTCTTCGTAGGTGCGCACGGTGGCCTCGGCCTCGAGCTCGAGCGCCGCCTCGTCCTGCGCGCGCACCGTCACCGTGCGCGCCGCCGGATCGATCACCACCCGCACGCCGTCCGCCTCCACCCGCGCCAGCGTCCCGTCCTCGGCGTCCTCGAAGCCCGCGGCGCGCAGCCGCGCGCGCAGCAGATCGGCCATCGCGGGCCGCGGCAGGACGTCGAGCAGCTCGATCGTCGACCGCACCCCGTCGGCGACCACCACGGTCCGCCGCAGGCTCTGCTTCAGCTGCAGGGTGTAGGCTCGGCTCATCGCAGGTCTCCGCGCAGGGCGTCCAAGGGGTGGGCCAGGGCGGCGGCCCGGGGCAGGGCCGCGGCGTGGGGTGCCCAGTGCGCCAACGTGGCCTGGGCGGCGGCGTATTCGTCGTCGAAGAAGCGGACGGCGCCCAGCCGGGTGCGCCACGCGTCCACGCGGGCCGCCGCGCGCAGGAAGGCCCCGGCCGCGTGCCGCGCCTCGGCGCGCTCGCCGAGGGGCGCCGAGGGATCCAGCGCGGTCGCCCCGGCGTCCGCGGCCGCGCCCGCGGGCAGCGCCGTCGCGGCGGCCTCCACCAGGAAGCTCACCAGGTCCGGCCGCGCGGCGGCCTCGGCGGCGTCGAGCAGCGCGCCGAGCGCGGCCGCCTGTCGCGCCCCGAAGCGGGCCAGTTCGGCGGGGTCGGTCATCGTCGCCTTCACCCGCTCCATGTCGGCCCAGCGCCGCGCCAGCCGCGCCTGAAGGCCGGCCAGCACCGTGGCGCCGTCGCCGCGCAGCAGGGGCGCGAGGTCCAGACCGCGCGGCGCCGCGTCGACGAGGGCGTCCGGGCACAGCAGCCAGACCAGGGTGCCGCCGGCGAAGCCGCGGACGGGCAGATCGGCCGCGCGCAGGCGGTCCGCCACCAGCGCCCACAGCAGGTCGCTGCCCAGGTCGGCGGGGGGCGGCGGTGCCGTGGCGGCGGCCGAGGCCGGATCGGTGGTGGTCAGCCAGCGCAGCAGGGTGAAGGCCGGCGCGCCCAGAGACAGCGCGGGCGGCGGGGCGGTGTGCCACAGGCGCCCCACGCGCGGGGTCGGGCCCTCGAGCGCCGGCGCGCGCCGCCAGCCTCCGCCGACGACCAGGGCCCGCACCAGCCCCCGCGCCACGGTGGCCTCGAGCAGGCGCGCCGCGGTCGGGCTCAAGCGGGCGGGCGCGGGCTGTCGGCGGCGCAGCACCGCCTGCGCCAGCGCGGGATCGCCCTCGGCGTCGAGCGCCACCCGCGCGGTGGTGAGCAGGGCGTGCTCGGCCGGCGAGACGCTCACGCCCGATCCAGCGGCGCCGGCCAGCCGTTCACCACCAGCCGCCCGCCCACCAGCCGCAGCTCCACCTCGCGCGGGGCGAAGAAGGACGGGTGCCGCGGATCGTAGCGGTCGGTGAGCGCGAGGGTGCGCTGGTTCGTCGAGCCGACCCAACGCCGGGCCGGGTCCGGTCGGCGCGCGTCATAGGGGCCGTCGACCAGCAGATCGGTGGCCGCGAGCAGGCGGGCCGCCTCGGGCCGCGCGCGCAGGGCCTCGAGGGTGAAGCCGGTGAAGACCATCACGCTGCGGCCGGCCGCCCGCACCTGCTCGGCGACGACGGCGAGACCCTCGGCCTGGGCGAAGGGCTCGCCGCCCAGCAGCGTGACGCCCTCGATGTCGGGGGTGGCGAGGACGCGGGCCGCCAGATCGGCGGGCGCGACCGGCCGACCGCCGCGGAAGGGCAGGAGGTCGGGGTTGCAGCAGCCGGGGCAGCGCAGCGGGCAGCCCTGCACCCACACGGCGTAGCGGCGGCCCGGGCCCTCGGCCTCGGTGTCGGGCACCTCGAGGGCGACGCGCAGTGGGGCGGGGGGGCGCATGGGCTGAGTGTGCGGTGCGGGCGGTGCGGCTGGCAACCGCGGGCAGGGATCAGGCGGCCGCGGCCAGGGGGGCGGACCGGGCGCGCAGGCGATCGAAGAGGTCGCGGGTCTCGTCGTCGCGGGCCAACCAGGCGCCCTCGGCCAGGCACTCCTCGGCCAGGCTGTGCAGATCGAGGGCGAGGTAGTCCCGCGCCAGGCGGAGGCGCCAGTGGACATCCGCGGGCACCAGGTCGACGGCGGTGCGGGCCACCCCACACGCGGCGCCGCGATCGTCTTCGCGCAGCAGCGCGGCGTGGGCGTCGGCGAAGAGGGGCAGGGCGAGGGCGACGTGGCCCGCCTCGGCGAGCAGCTCGGCGGCGCGTTGTCGGCGGCGATGGTCGGGGGTGTCGGGGAGGGCTCGATGCAGGTGGGCGTGCAGGGTGTCGAGGTCGGCGCGGCGGGCGGCGATGCGGGCCAGGATGAGCGTGTTCATGGGTCCCTCTCGGTGATGCTTCGCCCGGTCGCCGCTGCATCGGGCGTGCCCGCCGCAGGCCCGCCGGCGCCGGCGGGGCCGGGCGACGCGGTGTGGGGTTCTCCCACGATCGGGCCGCGCCACCGTGGCGATCAGCGACGGGTTCGCCGGGGCATTGCACCTCGGGGCGGTCGGAGAGGCTCCAATCCGCCCGCCGTGCCCTATGATGGGCGCCATGCATCCACTGCTCGACGAGGCCGAGGCCGCCCTGGCCGCCGGCGACCTGGGGCGCGCCCACCGCGCGCTCACCGCCCTCGCGCCGCCCCTGCCGGCGGCGCTGGTCCTGCTGCTGGCCGAGCTGGAGGTGGCCCACGGCACCGACGCGCTGCTGGCGCACGCGGTGGACCGGCTGCTCGAGCTCGAGGGCGGCGACGCGGAGGACGGCGAGCGCGCCTGGGCGCAGGTGCTGCTGGGCGCCGCCCGGGCCTGTCAGGGCGACGACCTGGGCGCGCGGCGCGCCTTCGAGGCCGGCCTCGCCCACGACGCCGCCTGGCCCCGCGGCGAGTACGGCGCGGCTTACGTCGGCACGCTGATCGAGCTGGGCGACTTCGTCGCGGCCGATGGCGCGCTGGCCGAGGTCGAGGCCGAGAGCCCGGAGGGGGTGGCGGCGCGCACGATGCGCGCGCGCTGGCTGCGCCGGCAGGAGCGGCCGGGCGACGCGCTCGCGGTGCTGCGGCTCGATCAGGGCCCCGCCGATGATCCGGGGCTGGCGTTCGAGGCCGCCTGCGCCTACCACGCCCTGGGCGACGCCCACCGGGCGCGCCGCTGGGCCCGCGTCGCGCGCCGCGTCCAGCCGACCTGGTTCGCGCGGGCCCTGCGTTTCGAGCCGGCCCATCTGCGCCCCGAGTGAGCCGCGCCCTCGACCTTTCGCCTCCCGGCGCGGGGGTGTAGTCTCGCCCCCGCGGCGTTGGGCCGCTCCGGCTTCAGAGGAGGCGCGATGGACTTCGGTTCGTTCCTGCAGCAGGTGTGCAGCTACCAGGGCTGGGCGTGGACCCACGCGCAGGGTGGCTTCCGGGTCGAGGTACCCACCGAGCACGGCCGCTCGCAGGTGGTGCAGATCACCCAGGGCCACGACCCAGATGGCCGGTACCTGGCTTACATCTGGAGCGTGGTGTGCGAGGCCTCGTACATCGGGGACCCCTACTACCTGTTGCGGCTCAACGCGGACCTGCCCTACGGGGCGCTGGCGCTGCGGGATCCGCACGTCATCCTGGTCGAGACCCAGCTGATGCAGACGGCCGATCCCGAAGAGGTGATGCGGTCGGTCTACTACGTGGCGAAGTACGCCGACGACCTGGAGAAGCAGGTCCACGGACACGTGGATCGCAACTGAGGAGGACGAAATGGGGCGGTGGATCATCCGGTTGGCGGCCTGCGGGGCGCTGAGCCTGCTCCTGGCTTGCGGCTCGGTCGAGGGCCAGGAGAACCAGTTCAAGCGCAACGTCGACACCATCGAGGCGCTGGCCACGAAGCAGCCGATGCGCAAGGCCGACATCATGGCCAAGCTGGCGGAGTTCAAGGCCGAGAAAGAGAAGATCATGGCCAGCGGCGACGACAAGAAGACGGCGCTGGCCCGGCTGAACAGCCGGATGAACGATTACGTGGCCAAGTTCGACCCCAGCATGGCGAAGAAGCCGGCCACCGGCAGCAAGCTGGGCACGACGACGCCGGCGAAGCGCATGGGCGGCACGGCGCCGGGCGCCGCGCCGGGCATGGCCAAGCCGGGCATGGCCCCGGGCGCCGCGCCGGGCATGGCCAAGCCGGGCATGGCGCCGGGCGCCGCGCCGGGCATGGCCAAGCCGGGCATGGCGCCGGGCGCCGCGCCGGGCATGGCCAAGCCGGGCATGGCCCCGGGCGCCGCGCCGGGCATGGCCGCGCCGGGCATGGCGAAGCCGGGCATGGGCCAGCCGGGCATGGCGCAGCCAGGCGCCGCGCCGGGCATGGCTCAGCCGGGCATGGCGCCGGGCGCCGCGCCGGGCATGGCCCCGGGCGGGAAGCTGGGCGGCGCCGCGCCGGGTGGCGCCGCGGCGGGCGGCAAGCTGGGTGGCGCCGCGCCGGGCACCGCGCCCGCGGGTAAGCTCGGCGGCAGCCCTGGCTCGCAGCCGGGCCGCTGACCGCGGCGGGGCCGGGCGCCGCGCGCGCCCGGAACCCCTCCCGGGGCGCGGCATCTCTTCCCCAGGGCGCGGTCGGCTTCACGGCCCGCGCCCGAACGCAGCGCTCCTCCGGCAGGCCCCGTGACCGACGAACCGCAGATCTTCCCCCTCGCGCCCGCCTGGTTCCGCGGACGCGCCCTCTCGAACCTGCTCTGGTTCGGTGTCGCCGCGTGGGGCGCCTACGAGCTGCTCCAGGCGAGCACCCTGGGGCCGCCCTACGATCAGGCGCTGGCGCTCGGCGTCGGGCTGGCCGTGGTGGCGCTGGTGATGGCCGTCCTCGGGGTGGGCAAGCTGCTCCGCCGCGGGCGCGCGGCCGTGGTCGTCGGCCCGGCGGGTTGCCGTTTTCCCCCCGACACCTGGGGACTGCGCGACCGCGCCGTGGCGCTCGACGACATCGAGGCGCTGGTGCTGCAGCAAGGCGCGCGCGGCGGCCGCCTGGTGGTGGCGACCCCCTCGCGGGTGCACCTGCTGCCCGCCGCCGCCTTCGTGGACGCCGCGACCCCGACCCTGCTGTTCCAGCTCATCCGCCAGCGCATCGCCGTGCGCCCGGGAGGCCTCGCGCGCCTGGCCGAGCTCGACCAGGGCATCAACCGGGCCCGTGACGTGATGCGGCAGGGGCAGGCGCGGGTGACGCGCGCGCTGCTGCTGACCATCGCCGCGGCCTTCCTGGCGCAGTCGCTGCGCCAGCCCGAGACGCCGCTGGGCGTCGTGCCCTTCGGGGCCAACGTGCCGGTGCTGGTCGCCGACGGGCAGTGGTTCCGCCTGATCAGCGCCACCTTCCTGCACGGCGGCTGGGTCCACATCCTGTTCAACGGGCTGGCCCTGCACGCGCTCGGGGGGCTGCTCGAGCGGCTGATGGGTCCGCACCGGCTGTGGGTCGTCTACGCCACCGCCGGCATCGCGGGCTCGCTGGCCTCGCTGCTCGCGGCGCGCAGCATACCCTCGATCGGGGCCTCGGGCGCCGTGTTCGGCCTGCTCGGCGCCCTCGCCGTGCTGCAGGTGCACCGCCGGGTCGGTCTGCCGGCCGGGCTGCGCCAGTCCCGGCGCTGGTGGACGGTCATCCTGGGCCTGCAGATCGTCCTGCCCATCCTCGTGCCGGCCATCGACTGGTTGGCGCACGCGGGCGGCTTCGTCGCTGGGGCGGTGGCCACCGCGGTGCTGGTCCGCGCGCCCTATCGCCACGGCACCGACGCCGGCGGGGCGACGCGCGCCGTGGCTTGGGCGCTGGCGGCGGTCTTCGCGGTGGCCGGCGCGCAGGCGCTGCTGCACGCCCGGCAGGATCCCGGCCCGGACCTGCGGCGCACGCTGTCGTCGCTGCTGAGCGATCCGACGCTGCCCGCCGAGGCCCTCAACCTGTGGGCGTGGACGGCCCTCGAGGATCCGGCCGCGGATCCCGCGCTGGTCGAGGCCGCCCGCGAGACGGCGGCGCGGGTGGTGGCGCAGGCGCCCACGCGCTCGGACTATCGCGATACGCTGGCCACCGCGCACTACCTGGCCGGGGACTTCGACGCCGCGTTGAGGGAGGAGCTGGTCGCCTTCGCGGATCGCGAGGACGCCTTCATGGCGACCCAGATCGCCCGCTTCGCCGAGGCCCGGGCCCTCACGGGCGCGGCGCCGCTCGCCGACGGCGGGGCGCCCGCGGGCGCCACCCTGCGCAGCGCCGGTGATCGCCTGTGGCTCGAGGCTGGAGGGTCGCGGCCGCTGACCGTCTTCGCCCGCGTCCGCGACGGGCGCAACGACGTGCCCGTGGGCCTCGTGCGGGCCCGCTTCGACCACCCCGACGCACCCAGCCGCGGGCCGCGCGCGCTCGAGGAGGGCTTCACGCTCCACGTCGTGGCCATCCTGGCCGGCGATCCCCCCGACCAGGCGCCCGACAGCTGGATGCTGTGGCGCGACGACGCCTACGCGCGTGGGTTGCCCCGCCACCCGGCGGTGCGCGAGGCTGCGCGGCGCGGTGAGATCCGCCCGTAAACCGCCCGCCGGGCGCGCGTGTCTCAGGGCGCGTGAACGCTGGAGCCACCATGACCGTTCTGGCCCCCGACGCCGCCGTGGAGCGCGAGGCGCGCTTCCGGGCCTTCGTGGCCGAGCACCGCGAGCAGGCGGTCTCGACGGCGTGGCGCATGCTCGGCGGAGACCGCGCGACCGCCGAAGACGTGGCCCAGGACGCCTTCGTCCGGGCCTATCGGGCCCTCGACTCGTTCCGCGACGACGCCCGCCTGTCCACCTGGTTCTATCGAATCCTCGTCCGCACCGTGCAGAACCGCCGGCGCTGGTTCGCCATCCGGCGGCGCTGGCAGGGCCTGTTCACCGACGAGGCCGCGACCGAGGATCCGCACGCGACGATGATGCGCCGCGATGTCGGGCTGCAGCGGCGCATCGGTGAGGCGCTCGACAGCCTGTCCGCCGGGCAGCGCGAGGTCTTCGTGCTCGTCTACCTCGAGGGCTTCACGCTGACCGAGGCGGCCGAGGTGTTGGGCAAGGCGCCGGGTACGCTGAAGAGCCACCTGCACCGCGCGCTGAAGAGCATGCGCGCCCAGCTCGCCGATCTGCGGTTGGGCGAAGCGGACGACCCCGAAGGAGGTGCGTGATGCGTGACGATGATCTGCGGCCCGAGGGGCCGCCCCCGGCGGATCGCGCCTTCCTCGACGCGGTGCGCGACGCCTACCGGCCGGAGCCGACGAACGCGGCGGCCTTCGACCGGGCCCTGCGGCAGCGCCTGGCCGGCGGCGCGCGGCGGTCGATCTTCGCGTGGGGCGGTGGGCTGGCCCTCGCCGCCACGGCCGCGGCGGCGCTGGTGATCGGGCTGCGCGCCACCGACCCGCCCCCGGCGCAGCAGCCGGCGCCCGAGGGCGCCCCGACGGTCGGCCTGAACGACGTGGTGGCGGCGCTCGATCTCGACGAGGCGCTCGACGTCGAGGCCGACGACGCGCTCGCCGTGGGCGAGGAGGACGCCGCGGAGGACGGACCGGCCGAGGCCGACGTGTTCCTCGCGCTGACGGTGCTCGACGAGGCCCCCGAGGACGACGTCGACTTCGCCGACGAGACCCTGCCCGACGACTACCTGGCGTTGGGCGATCTGCTGGACGTGACCCTGTGACCCCCCGCTCTTGGAGACGACCGATGAACGCCCGCGCCCTGTCCCTGATCTTCTCGTCGGCGCTGCTGCTCGCGAGCGGCGCCGCCTTCGCTGGCCCCGGCGGCCGCGGGCCGGACGCGCTGCTCGATCCGGGCCGCCTGGATCGCGCGGCCGAGCGTCTGGGCCTCGACGACGCCACGCTCGAGAAGGTGAAGGCCCGGGCCTACGCGGCGCAGAAGGAGGCCATCACCGCGAAGGCCGAGCTGAAGGTGGCCCGCATCGAGCTGCACCGGCTGCTCGACACGGACGCGCCGGACAAGGCGGCGGTGCTGGCCCAGGTCGACCGGGTGGGGCAGCTCGAGTCGGCGCTGCGCCGCCTGAAGGTCAGCGCGCTGCTCGACATCCGCGGCATGCTGACCCCCGAGCAGCGGGCGCAGCTGAAGACGATGCAGCGCGGGCGTCGGGGCCGGGACGGTCGCGGCGGCCGCAGCCCCCGGCGAGGTCGGCGCGGCCCCCCCGACGCGCCCGAGCCGCCGCCCCCGCCGCCAGGTGACTGAACGCCGCGGCTGATCCCGCCGGCCCCCGGAG
>JAUHXL010000532.1 GCA_030426945.1 bacterium | reverse complement strand
AGGCGGCGCGCTGCGAGAAGACCCGCGCCACGATCGCGCGGCAGGACGGGCGCCTCGACGACGCCGCCGCCTACCTCGACAGCGCGCGCGACGATCTGCACCGGCTCGGGCTGCGGCTCGCCGAGGGAGACACCCTGCACGGCGCCGCCGAGCTCGCGCGGCTGCGGGGCGATCTGGACGCGGCCGAGCGCGACTACCGCGCGGCCCACGCGCTCTACGAGGCGGTGGGCTCGTCGTACACGATCATCGCCCAGATCAACCTCGGGCTGGTCCTCATCGAGCGTGGCCGCTACGTCGAGGCCGGCGAGGTGCTCGGGCGCTGCCTCGCGGAGGCGCGGCGGCAGCGGCGAACGATCATCGAGATCGTCGTCCAGCTCTTCCTGCTGCCCAGCCTGGCGGTCGCGGGCGATTGGGCGACCTTCGACCGCTGGCTGGCCGACGCGCACGCCTTCCTCGAGGCCCGCGGCATCTGCGAGCTGGATCAGGCGCGGATGGCCGAGGTGGCCGGGCGCCTCTGCGCCGACGCGGGGCAGACCGAGCGGGCGCGCCGCGCCTGGCGACTGGCCGCCGACCAGTACCGCATGCTGGGGCGCACCTCCGACGCGCAGCGCTGCGCCGCCCGCGCGGAGGACGCCGGGTGAAGGCGCGGGCAGGTTGGAAAAGATCCACTCGTCCTGTCATCCTGCACCGCATGCGCGCATACGGAGTGTGGGTCCCGCTGCTGGGGCTGATCGGCGCCGCGTGGCTCGTCGGCTGCGACGACGGCGGCGGAGATGGGGGCGGCCGCGGTGACCCGCGGGTGGGCGCCGGCGGTCGCGACGGTGGCGTCCGGCTCGTGGACGCTCGGCCGCCGGACTCGACGCCGGACGTCGCGTTCATTCGCGACTGCGACGAGGGCGCGACCCGCGTCTGCGGGACCGACGAGGGTGAGTGTGCGGCAGGCGTCGAGCGCTGCGTGCAGGGCCTGTGGAGCGGGACCTGTGAGGGTGAGGTCGGCGTCGCCGCCGAGCGCTGCAACGGGCTCGACGAGGACTGCGATGGCCGCGCGGACGAGGACTTCGGCCTCGGTGCCGGCTGCAAGACGCCCGACGAGCGCAACGTACCGGTCGATGGGGTGCTGGCCTGCGATCCGGTCACCGGTGACGCGGTCTGTCGCCTCTTGCCCGACTGCAACGCGGACGCCGACGGCGACGGTGTGACGGTCTGCCAGGACTGCGACGACGAGGACCGCACCAACTTTCCCGGCAACACCGAGCGCTGCGACGGCCGCGACAACGACTGCGACACGCGCATCGACGAGCCCTTCGCGCTCGGCGAGGTCTGTCGCGCCGGCGAGGGGGTGTGTCGCCGGGGTGGACAGACGGTGTGCGACGCGACGGGGCTGGGCGTCACCTGCGACGCGCAGCCGGCCGCGCCCGCGGGGCCCGAGCTGTGCGGCAACGCCGAGGACGACGACTGCGACGGCCAGGTCGACGAGGGCTTCGACCTCGGCGCGGCCTGCGAGGCCGGGCAGGGCGCCTGCAGGCGCGCGGGCACCTGGGCTTGTAGCGCGGATCTGCGGTCCGCGGTGTGCCAGGCCGACGTGCCGCAGGCAGGGGCCGAGCTGTGCAGCAACGGGATCGACGACGACTGTGATGGGGCGACGGACGAGGGCTTCGACCTCGGTGGGCTGTGCGCGGTGGGCGCAGGCGCGTGTCGGCGCGAGGGGGTGCTGGCCTGCGCTGGCGACGGGCTCGGCACGATCTGCAGCGCCGCGCCCGGACCGCCGGGCGCGGAGCTGTGCGGCAACGGGCGGGACGACGACTGCGACGGGACCACCGACGAGGGTTTCGAGGTGGATCGGGTGTGCACGGCCGGCGAGGGCGCGTGCGCCCGGCAGGGGCTCACCCGGTGCAGCGCCGCGGGGGACGCGGTGGTCTGCGGAGCCATGCCGGGCGCGCCCATCCCCGAGCGCTGCGGCGACGGGGTCGACGATGACTGTGACGGCCGGGTGGACGAGGGCTTCCTCGTCGGTGACGCGTGCTCGGTGGGCGAGGGGGCCTGCGCGCGTGACGGCGTGACGCGATGCGCGGCAGACGGTGCGTCGACCGTGTGCACCGCGACGCCCGGCGCTCCCGAGTTGGAGCGCTGCGACGGTCGCGACGAGGACTGCGACGGCCAGATCGACGAGGACTTCCAGCTCGGCGCGGCGTGCACTGCGGGCGAGGGGCGCTGCGCCGCCGTTGGCGTGCGGGCTTGCGGCGCGCTGGGCGACGCGGTCTGCTCGGCCCAGCCTGGGCTGCCCTCGGCCGAAGCGTGCAATGGCCAGGACGACGACTGCGACGGTCGCGCCGACGAAGACTACGCGGGGCTCGGCGGCGCTTGCGACACCGACGACGCCGATCTCTGCGCGCTGGGGACATTGCAGTGCGACCCTGTGACCGGCGCCGCGATCTGCGTCGACGACCCGCCGCAGGTCGAGGTGTGCGACTACGAAGACAACGACTGTGACGGTGTGCCCGACAACGGCATCGACGTCTTCACCGACCGCTTCAACTGTGGAGACTGCGGCATCGTGTGCCCCGGCCCGGGTCCGGCGTGCATCGACGGCGCCTGCTATCGGACCTACTGGGTGAACGCCGCTGCGGGCAGCGACGCCGCCGGCGACGGCTCGCAGGCGTCGCCGTGGCGCACGCTCACGCACGCGACGGGCATCGTGCGCGGGCCGCGCGCGCGCATCTACATCGCGGCCGGCACGTACTCGGCGACGATGCACCCCGATGAGTTCGAGCGTTTCCCGATCGTGCCGCCGGACCAGGTGCAGGTGGTCGGTGATCCGGCCGTGGACCGATCCGAAGTGGTCGTCGAGGGCACGGGCGAGGCGGTGCTGGTGGCCTACAACGGCGCGGCGAGCCCGCTGAACCTGCTCGCCGGCGTGACGCTGCGGCGTGGCGGGCCGCCCCATGGCAGCACCTTGTCCGTCCGTGACAGCGCGCTCGTCGTGCGCGATGTCCACGTCACCGACACCGACACCCTCGACGGCTTCGCGTTCGCCAACGTCGTGGGCTCGACGCTCACCGTCGAGGACAGCCGCATCAGCAACTGCACCAGCCTTCGCCAGCACGGGATGCTGTTCGCCGCCAACTCGACGGTGGTGATTCGGCGGACCACCTTCGCCGACAACCTGACCTCGCCGCTCGGCAACCCCCTGGGCCTGATTCAGATCCAGGCCGGCGACGCGCTGATCGAGAACTCGGTCTTCGTGAACAACAGCGGCAACGCGGTCTCGTCGTACAACATCGGCGCCGAGGTCACCTTCGTCCACAACACGGTGGCCGGCCACCAGGGGCGCGGGGTCGCGGTGCGCAGCGGCTGCAGCGCCTTCGTGGCGAACAACGTCTTCGCCTTCAACACGGGCACGGGCGTCTCGATCTACAGCGGCGGGACGGCCGACGGCGTCTACAACAACCTGTTTTGGTCCGAAGGTCAGCCGCCCACCACCGGCATCGGCGGCAATACGTTGGCCGACCTGAACGACCTGGCCTTCGCCGGGGGCAACATCGAGGCCGATCCTCTGTTGTTCAGCCTGCCAGCGGGCAACGTGCGGCTTCGCGAAGGTTCGCCCTGTGTAGACGCGGCGGATCCGGCCTACCCGGTGAGTGACGACGTGGCCGGGCGCCCCCGGCCGCGCGGGGCCCGGGCCGACATCGGAGCCTTCGAGTCGACGCTGGAGCCGTAGGGGCGGCCTCACCCCTTCCGGACCGAGCCGGGTGCCGGGCGGCGCGTCGAGGCCGGGCGACCGACGCGCTGGCGACGCGGCGGGACCGCGCGCGGCGCCGCCCGTGCGCCTCGTGGGAACACGCGCGGGGCGCGCGTCCCCCGGATCAGCCGGCCAGCGCCTTCTGCAGCAGCCCCCGGGTGACGCCGGGGTTGGCCTTGCCGCCGCTCTTCCGCATCACCTGCCCCATGAAGAAGCCGAGCAGGCCGGCGTTGCCCTCGCGGTAGCGGGCCACCTCGTCCGGGTGCGCCGCGAGCACCTCGGCGATGACCGTCTCGATCGCCTCCGCGTCGCTGACCTGGCGCAGCCCCCGGCGCGTCGTGATCTCGGCCGGATCGCCGCCCCGCTCGACGAGCTCGGCGAAGACCTCCTTGGCCGCGCTGTTCGACACCACGCCGTCGTCCACCATCCGCGCCAGCGCGCCGAGCGCCTCGCCGGTCAGCGGCAGCGTGTCCACCGGCGCGTCCTTGGCCGCCGCGAGGACCTCGTTGATCACCCAGCGCGTCACGCTGGGCACGTCGGCGTAGCTGGCCAGCGCGGCTTCGAACAGGTCGCCGGTCGCCCGGTCGCCGGTCAGCACGTCGGCGTCGCCCTCGTCGAGCCCCAGCACGTCGCGGTAGCGCGTCATCCGCGCGGCGAGCTCCCCGTCGCGCCCGCGAGCCTCCTCGCGCACCTGCGCGCGGGTCCTCTTCTGGGGCCGGGTGTCGGGCTTCTTGGCCACCGGCGGCGCCGCCGGCTCATCGGTCGCCTCGGCCTTGCGCGCCCACGAGTCGCGCAGCGTTACCGCGCGGTTGAACACCAGCGCGTCCGCTCGGCTGTCCACGCTGTCCGTGACGAAGTACCCGTTGCGCTCGAACTGCACGTGCGTGCCCGGCGGCAGCAGCGCGGCCGCCGGCTCCAGGCGCGCGTCGGGCACCACGATCAGCGAGGTCGGGTTGAGGAACGTCAGGGGATCGCGCCCGGCGGGATCCTGGTCCGGCTTCTCGACGCTGAACAGCCGGTCATACAGCCGCACCTCGGCGCGCACGGCGGTCTCGGCGGGCACCCAGTGCAGCGTCCCGTGGGCCCGCGCGTCGTCGTCGACCTCACAGCGCAGGCCCGTGAGGTGCCCCGCGGCGTCCTTGACGACCTCCACGCAGCGCACCACCGGGCCGTAGCGCAGGCGGACCGCGCCGCCGGGAGACAGCCGCCGCCAGCCCGTGGGCGGGGCCTCGCTGAAGTCGCCGCGCTCGATGAAGACGCGCCGCCCCAGCGGCACCGCGCGGCTGCCCGGCTTGCCCACGTCGTCGGGGAACGACGCGGCGTCGAGGGTCGTCACCTCGCCCTCG
>JAUHXL010000531.1 GCA_030426945.1 bacterium | reverse complement strand
ACACCACCTGAGGCAGGTCCGACGGCGGCCCGGCCGCGGGCGCGGGCACGACGCCGTCGGGCACCGTCCACACGCGCTCCGACCGCACCCCGCGCTGCACCAGCGTCGAGGCGTGCACGGTGGAGCTGGCGATCACCGCGTCCGCGCGCGCCAGGGTCTTGTCCTCGAGGCTCACGAGGTCGGTGAGGCGGGCGGCGGCCGCGTCGGGCAGCGTGTCGCGCAGGCGCTGAGCGGGCGTGGCGCCGGGCTCGATGACGACGCGCGCGCGCCGCCGCAGCAGCGCCGGCACCGCCAGCCGCACCCCGAAGGCGTGCACGACGGCCGGCTTCAGGCGATCGAAGTGCGCGCCGAGCAGCGCCGAGACCGCCTCCTCGCGCTTCTCGAGATCCAGCCCGGGCGGCACGTCGAGCACGATGTGGCGGACGCCGGGCACCACGGTCGGGCCGCTCGGGCTGGCCGGGGCGAGCAGCGTGCCCCCGCCCCGGCGCGCCAGCAGGCCGACCCGGTGCATCACCCGCACCGCGTCCACCCGCACGTCGGGCATGGGCGTCGCCGACACCAGGACCATCCGATCAGACACCGGGCGCCTCCGTGGCGTGCCGCAGCGCTTCGGCGGCGTTGTAGGACGAGCGCACGAAGGGGCCGGCGAAGACGTGGTCGAAGCCGAGCGCCTCACCGTGTTCGCGGTACACGGCGTAGGCCTCCGGGCGCAGGTACTCGACCACCGGCACGTGCTTGAGGCTGGGGCGCAGGTACTGACCGATGGTGACGATGCGCACGCCGTGGGCCCGCAGATCCTCCATCAGCGCGAAGACGCCGTCGCGGGTCTCGCCGAGGCCGACCATGAAGCCGCTCTTGGTGACGACCTCGGGGCGCTCGACGCTGACCTGCCGCAGCACGCCCAGCGACCATGCGTACTTCGCGCGCGGGCGCACCCGCGGGTACAGGCTGGGCACCGTCTCGACGTTGTGGTTGAAGACGTCGAGGGGGCCCTCGGCGACGCAGCGCACGGCCGCCGGATCGCCCCGGAAGTCGGGGGTCAGCACCTCGATCGCCGCGGCGGGCAGGCGAGCCCGCAGGGCGTCGATCGTGGCGCGGATGTGCCCGGCGCCGCCGTCGGGCAGGTCGTCGCGATCGACGCTGGTGACGACGACGTGGGCGAGCCCCAGGGCCGCCGCCGCCTCGGCCACGCGCCGCGGCTCGTCGGGATCGAGGGGCTTGGGCACGGCCGTGCCCACCGCGCAGAAGCCGCAGGCGCGCGTACAGTCGCGCCCCATGATCATGAAGGTCGCCGTCCGCGCGGCGAAGCACTCGCCCAGGTTCGGGCAGCGCGCCTCCTCGCACACCGTGTTCAGCTCGGCCCCGCGCAGCAGGTGCTTCACGTCCCGCACGGCCTCGCCCTTGCCGACCTTGCGCTTGAGGAAGTCGGGCAGGCGCAGCGCCGCGCGATCACGACCGAAGCGATCATCGGTCGGGTGCGCCGGCAGCACCGGAAGTGGTTCCCTGGGCACGCCGCGCCCTCCTCGTGGTGGCCTGCTCGCGCGCCCCGTCCGGGGCGTCGAGCAGGCGAATGGTTACCGGCCTCTCGACCGCTTGACAAGGGCAGGGCCCCTCCCTACCCTGTCGCGACTTTTCACGCCGTCTGGCAAGTGGTGTCGCCCGAAGTGGTCGGCGGCGCCCACGGCGTATGAAGGCCCTGGAAAGGTGGTGGTTTCCTTGAGTAGCAACAACGAGCTCCAGCTCCGCCCCCTCGAGGTCGTCGTCGACGGCGACAATGTCGAGCGGGCCATCAAGGCGCTGAAGCGCAAGGTCGCCCAGGAGGGCGTCTACAAGGAGCTGAAGCGGCGCCGCTTCTACGAGAAGCCCTCGGTGAAGCGGAAGCGCAAGCAGCGCGAGGCGGAGCGCCGTCGTCGCAAGGAGCGCCGCCGCGCGCTTCGGGCCCGCTCGCGCAGCAAGAAGCGCTGAGCGCGCGCCGCGTGGCGCTCAACGGATACGACGCGGTCAAGGTGTTCACCGCCACCAAGGCGGTCGAGCGCGAGCGACTCGGCGAGACGATGAGCGCCTGGATGTTGCAGCATCCGGGCCTCGAGGTGATCGACACCGTCGTCCGTCAGTCGAGCGACCAGCAGTTCCACTGCTTGTCCATCATCCTCTTCTACCGCCGCCCGCGCTGACGTCGCTGGCGGGCCGCGCCCTCGGCGCGCGGCCTCCCTGCGATCACTCGCAGGGCGCCGTGCCCTCGGCGGGGGGCGGTCGGACGTCGTCGGCGGGCGCGCCGGTGGGGAAGACCACCGGCCGCGCCGTCCAGCGCATGCGCAGCGTGCACGGTTCGGGGCGCGCGCAGTCGTCCCCGAAGAGCAGCTGGGCCTCGAACTCGGCCGACAGCCGCCCACAGGCGTCCATCGTCAGCGCCAGCGCGGCGTCGTCGGTGCACGCGTCGGTCGGACGGGGCGTGTAGGCGTGCGCGGTGGGCACGGCGGCCTGCACGACGCAGCGCGCCTGACCGGTGGTCTCGCGTCCGACGCGGCCGCCGCGCAACCTCAGCTCGAAGCCCGCCCCCTCCGTCGGGCACAGCCCCCCCGTCAGCACCCAGGTGCTGTCGGCCTCGGCCGAGACCGACTGCACCCAACGCGCGATGCGCGTGCCCTGCTGCACCACCTCCGCGGTGGCCTCGGCGGTCGTGGGGGCGAGGCCGCCGGGCGCGCAGTCGCTGCCCAGCAGCTGCACCTCGACCGCGTAGCGCGTCGCCAGCCAGGGGAACCCGTCCGGGGGCGGCGAGAAGTCGTCCTCCGCGCCGCCGCACGCGGCGCCGCCCAGGGCCGCGAGCAGCGCACAGAGCGGCGCGCCTCCGAGCCTGGCCGCGCGGGCGTCCCTCACCGGACGCGGTAGGGCGCCGGATCCACGGCGCCCGCCGCGGCGAAGCCGGCCAGCCGCAGCTGGCAAGCGTCGCAGGTGCCGCAGGCCGCGCCGTCCTCGGCCGGGTCGTAGCAGGAGTGCGTCAGCCCGTAATCGACGCCGAGGGCGAGGCCCCGCCGGACGATGTCGGCCTTGGTCAGGTGCAGCAGCGGCGCCACGACCTTCAGCCCCGCCCCCTCGACGCCGGCTCGCGTCGCGAGGTTGGCCAGGCGCTCGAAGGCCTCGACGAAGGCGGGCCGACAGTCCGGGTAGCCCGAGTAGTCGATGGCGTTGACGCCGATGTGCAGCTCCGTCGCGCCGCGCACCTCGGCCAGCGCGAGGGCGTAGCTGAGGAAGATGGTGTTCCGGGCCGGCACGTAGGTGATCGGGATGCCTTCGGCCATCTCGTCCTCGGCGCGCCCGTGCGGGACCGCGAGCTCGGGATCGGTGAGGGCAGATCCACCGAAGGCCGCCAGGTCGATGTCGACCACGACGTGATCGGCGACGCCCGCGCGCGCCGCGACGCGGCGCGCCGCCGTCAGCTCGTGGGCGTGCTTCTGGCCGTACCGGAACGACAGCGCGTGCACCGAGACGCCGGCGTCCAGGGCCATCGCCAACACCGTGGCCGAGTCCAGCCCGCCGCTCAGCAGCACCACCGCCCGCCGCTCAGACTCCGCGCGCATCGGCCCCCCAGACGTACTTGTGCAGCTGCAGCTGCAGGCGCGCCGGCACCCGGTCGGCGATCATCCAAGCCGCGAGCTCGTCGGGCGCCAGCCGGCCGTGCACGGGGCTGAAGAGCACCGCGTTCACCCGCTCGGCCAGCCGATGCTCGAGCACGCGGTCCCGCGCCCAGACGTAGTCGCCCCGGTCGACGAGCACGCACTTCACCTCGTCCCGGGGCGTCAGCAGCTCCAGGTTGGCCCAGCGCGCCTTCTCGACCTCGCCCGAGCCGGGCGGCTTGAGATCGACGATCTTGTGGACGCGCGGATCGACGGGCGCCAGATCGCGGTGCCCGCCCGTCTCGAGCGTCACCGTCAGCCCTCGATCCAGGAAGCCGGCCATCAGTTCGTGCACGGCCGGCTGCAGCAGCGGCTCGCCCCCGGTGACGCAGACGAGATCGGCGCCATAGCCCTCGACCTCGGCCCACAGCGACTCGAGCGTCCGCCAGTCGCCGCCCTGGAAGGTGTAGGTCGAGTCGCACCAGGTGCAACGCAGATCGCAGCCGGTCAGCCGCACGAACGCGCTGCGCCGTCCGGCGAAGGTGCTCTCGCCCTGGACGCTGTCGAAGACCTCGGTGATTCGCAGGCGCATCCGCGCGAGGGTAGTCAGGCGCGGGGCCCCATTCAACCCGGGTTGTGCGCCGGGACGGGCGCGTTTAGGGTCAGTGCCGGTCGCGAGGTCGGACGGGGCGCCGGCCCCGCGGCGCGAGCGTTCTCGAGGATCCATGCCGCAGTTCACGCAGTTTCCCCATCTCCCGCCGGGCGAGTATCGCGCCGGCGTCGACGCCTTCCTCGGCGCGCTGCGCGCCATGCCGATCGAGGGCGAGCCCTTCCGCGATCTGCGCACCCGGCTGAAGAAGGTGGGCATGTGGAGCCGGGAGCGCTTGCCCGCCCTGCTGCGCTTCCTGCGCCTGGCCCACAGCGATCCGGTGAAGCCCTCGCCGCTGGTGGCGACGTTGATCGAGGCGCCCGGCCTCGACGCCGCCAAGGCGGTGATGGCCGAGCGGCTGTGGGCGATCAACCCGCTGCTGTTCAAGGTCGTCATCGACCGCCTCGCCGAGCGGGTCCACTCCGAGAACGAGGTCCTGAAGTTCGTCGACTCGTTCGCTTATCCCGGCGCCCGCATCACCGGCCCCGAGGTGCGCGCCTGGGTGCACCTGGCCCAGGGGCTGGAGCTGCTGAAGCCCGTGGGCATCCGCCTGACGCTCACCAAGGCGGCGGCGCCCTTCGTCGAGAAGGCCAAGCTGTTCGACGTCGACGAGTTCCTCGACGAGGACGAAGACGAGGCCGCGCCCGAGGCGCCCCCGGCCAGCGCGGCGCCCGCCTCCGCGCCGCCCGCGGCCGCCCCCGCGCCGGCGACCGGCCCCGCGCCGACCGCCCCCGCCGGGCCCGCGCTCGCCGCGCCTTCGCCGTCGGCCGCCCCGCCCCCGCCGGCCTCGACCCTGCCCTCCCCCCTCGGCCGGGGCCGCCCGGTGTCGCCCGCGCGCTTC
>JAUHXL010000530.1 GCA_030426945.1 bacterium | reverse complement strand
CCCTGCACCGCCGAGGCCGCCGTCGGCGGATCGTTGCTCTGCCCGGCCTCGATGCGCACGACGCCCAGCAGCAACGCGGTGAAGAGGATCATCCCGCCGAGGAACACCACCGGCGTCGACAGCTCCCAGCCCCCGACGCCGCCACCCAGGCCGCCCCAGTAGGTGCGCACCTCGAAGCGCTCGCCCCGCCGCATCGAGCCCACCAGCCCCACGAAGCAGGCCACGGATCCGGCGCCCAGCAGCACCTGCGCGAACACGACGGCGAAACGCTCACCGGGGAAGAGCGCGCCCGCCATCAAGCACGTCGCCGCGACCATCAGGCCAGCGGCGTAGAAGCCTTCGTTGGGCGTTTGGGCCATGTAAGGCGATGTACCACGGGCCGCGAAAACGCACCAAAAACGCGCATCGCCCCGCGGCCGCTTCAGGGTGCAAATCCCATTTTCACATCGTGGTCGTGGTCGTGGTCGTAGTCGTGGTCGAGCGGACTGCCGACGCGCTCTGCGAATCGCTCAGCCTCGAAGCGCAGCGCGGCCGATATCGCGGGCCGCCGGACACAGGGGGGGCGAGGGAATGTCGTCCGCGGCGGTGGACCGCTGGCGGCAGACTGGGCCGTCTCGCCGTTTTCGACCACGACCACGACTACGACCACGACCACGAAGCGCGCAGAGGCGGGATTTGCACCCACCGCTTTACGCCGGCCCCCCGCTTTGCCTAAACACCGCCCGTGAGCACGCGCACCTACCGCGACCCGATCGACCTCGTCTGGCTGGCCACCGCCGCGCGCCTCGGCTTCGCCGTCGACCGCAGCGACGAGGTCTTCGCCAGCTACGACGGCCGCGGCACCATCACCCTGTCGACGCCCACCCACTTCGACCCCGACGACAGCCTCGCGCAGATGCTGCTGCACGAGCTGTGTCACGCCCTGGTCGAGGGCCCCGGCGCCGAGCACCGGCAGGACTGGGGCCTCGACAACATCGACGACCGCCACACCGTGCGCGAGCACGCGTGCCACCGGCTGCAGGCCGCCCTGCTCGACCGCCACGGGCTGCGCGGGATGCTCGCGCCGACCACCGACCACCGCCCCTACTACGAGGCGCTGCCCGCCGATCCCCTCGCCGATTGCGCAGATCCCGCGCTGCCCATCGCCCGCGAGGCCTTCGCCCGCGCCACCGAAGGCCCCTGGGCGCCCCACCTGCGCGCCGCCCTCGAGGCCACCGCCGCCGTCGCGGCCGCCGTGCGCCCCTTCGTCGCCGCGCCCAGCATCTGGGCGGCGGCCGCCCGCGAGGACTGAAGCCGGCACCGCGATCGAGCCCGAGACGTGCCCGTGCCCGTGCCCGTGCACCTGCCCGATCGGCGGTCCAACCGGCCGCACTGCCCCAGCGACACCGGCACCGGCGCGGCAAGCTGCCGACCGTTCGTCGCACCTCTTCGAACGCTCTGCAATTCGGGCACGGGCACGCGCACGGGCACGGGCCCGTCGGCTCGCGCGGACGCTCGGGTGGTTCGTGGCGTATGCTCCCGACCGAAGCAACACGGATGGACGGAGCCCAGCCCATGGACGCCCTGCCCTGCACCGCCTCGCGCGTCGAGATGACCCAGATGGTGCTGCCCCAGGACACCAACTACCACGGCACCCTCTTCGGCGGCCGCCTGCTGCAGTGGATCGACGTCGCCGGCGCCATCGCCGCCCAGCGTCACTGTCAGTCGAAGGTGGTGACCGCCTCGATGGACGACATGCACTTCGGCGTGCCCATCCAGCTCGGCGACGTCGTCGTGCTGCACGCGATGGTCAACTACGTGCACCGCTCGTCGATGGAGGTAGGCGTGCGCGTCGAGCGTGAGGTGCTCAGCACCGGCGAGCGCGTCCACGCCGCCACCAGCTATCTCACCTACGTCGCCCTCGACGGCGACGGCCGGCCCAAGGTGATCCCCAAGGTCGACCCGCAGACCCCCGCCGAGCGCCGCCGCCACGCCGACGCCCTCACCCGCCGCGAGTTCCGCCTGAAGCGCCGCGAGGTCATCGAAGCGCGCCGCGCCGAGGAGTCATAGGTACGGGCTGAACAGCCGCGCCACGCCGTCGCGCAGGCGCACCGGCAGCGAGCGCCCGTCCAGCTCGGCCAGCGTCACGCGGCGCGCCTTCGCGATGCGCTGCTCGGCCAGCGCCAGCACCTGCGCCGCCAGCGTCTCGTCGTAACACTCCACCCCGAACTCGAAGTTCAGCCGCAGGCTGCGCGGATCCCAGTTGGCCGAGCCCAGCAGCGACCACACCCCGTCCACCACGAACAGCTTCGCGTGATCGAAGGGCGGCGGCGTCGCCCACAGGTTCACCCCGTGCTCGGCCAGCTGCCACAGCTGCGCCCGCGTGGCCCACGTCACCAGCGACAGGTTGCTCTTGTCGGGGATGACCACGTCCACCTGCACCCCGCGCAAGGCCGCCACGTTCAGCGCGGTGACCAGCGCGCGCCCGGGCAGGAAGTACGGTGACACCACCACCACCCGCTCGCGCGCCTCGGCCAGCGCTCCCAGGAAGGTCATCCGCAGCTTGTCGAGATCCTCGTCGGGACCGTCGGGGATGCCGCGCGCCCACACCGGCCCCAGCCCGCCGACGTCGGGCTCCCAGCCTTCCCCCTCGAGGGGCTCGCCCGTCGTGAACCGCCAGTCGTCGGCGAAGGTGCGCACCAGATCCGCCACCACCGGCCCCTCGAAGCAGGCGTGCACGTCGTGGATGGGGTGCTTCGACTCGAGGCTCAGCTGATGACCCTCGCGGATGTTCATGCCGCCGGTGAAGCCCACGCGCCCGTCGACCACCAGGATCTTCCGGTGGTTGCGCAGGTTCATGTAGGGGAAGCGCCAGGGGATGACCGTCGGCAGGAAGCGCGCCGCGGTCACCCCCGCCTTCTGCAGCGAGCCGACGATGGGCGGCAGCGAGTAGCGCGCGCCGACGCCGTCGACCAGCACCCGCACCTGCACGCCGCGCCGCGCCGCCGCCGCCAGCGCCTCGCGGAAGCGCGCCCCGGCGCGATCATCGTCGAAGATGTAGGTCGACAGGCCGACCGTGTGCTCGGCGCCCTCGATGGCCGCCCACATCGCCGGGTAGGCGGCGTCGCCCCCGTCGTACACCGTCACCGTGTTGCCCGGGTGCAGCCGCGCGCCCACCAGGCGATCACCCAGCGTCACCAGCCCGGCGAGGTGCGGCGGCGCGTTGATCGGCGCGGGCAGCGCCATGGATCCCTGCGCCGGGGCGCGCAGCGACTTCGCGCGCCGCTGGATGCGGTTGATGCCCAGCGTCACGTACAGCACGACGCCCACCACCGGCACCAGCCACACCAGGCCCACCCACGCGATGGCCGCCCGCGCGTCGCGCTTGTACAGCACCGCGTGCGCCGCCGCGATCACGTCGGCCCCGAAGATGGCGCCGCTCAGCAGGTGCGGCCAGAACTCGGCGAGCGTCTCGAGCATGGGTCAGGGACTCATCGCTGCGTCGGTCCGTGCCCGGCCTGCCGATCGATGCGCCGCGCCCAGCGCGCCAGGCAGTCCTCCAACACCGGACCGATGGGCGCCTTCGGGTTGCTCGAGTCCGCCATGTAGGTGTTGCGCCAGTCGCCGTCCTGAAACACCTGCAGGCGCGCGAACGCCCGGTCCTGCACGTACAGCCCGCCGCGCACGATGCGCACGTCGCCCGGCTGCGCCGCCGCCTGAGACTTCTCGTCGCGCAGCTTCTGCCGGAAGCCCGGCACCTTGCCCCACACGTCGTCGATGATGGCCGGATCGTCGGGCAGCACGTTGGGCTCGCCCAGCACCTTGCCCACCGCCCGCCGCGACACCGTGTTGCGCAGCAGCACCGCCGCCACGTTCACCCCGTCGCCCCCGTCCACCCACTTCGCCAGCGCCTCGGTCACCTGCGCGCGCACCGCGTCGCCCAGCATCGGCACGTCGGGCACGAAGCGCTCGGCCGCGCGCACCACGTCGGCCAGCGTCACCGTGCGCCCCAGGAAGTCGATCACCGCCGCCTCGCGCGGGTTGTCCTGCATCCAGGTCGACATCGACGCCTCGCTGTAGCCATCCGACGCCCGACACTCGCCCGCGTGCCCCAGCTCGTGAAACAGGATGACCGAGCTGCGCGGCACGCCGATGCTGCCCGTCTTCAGCGACAGCCCCGGCTGCCCCGCGCCCACCGCGTGCCACACCAGCGGCACCTTCAGCTTGGGGAACACCGCGTCGACCGCCGCCTCGGCCCCGGTGATGGTCAGCACGCGATCCAGCAGACGCTCCAGCGTCACCGGGTGCCGGTCCTCCTTGGCCGTGCGCTCGAGGAAGCTGGCCAGCGCGCCCCAGTCCTTGGCGTCCCAGGTCGACATCGCCGCCTCGGCGAAGCCGGCCACCCGGTCGAAGCGGAACCAGGTCGCCTGATCGCGCAAGCGGTGCGGCACCTGGTACACCACCACCGGCTCGGCGCCGAACCAGTCGCCGTGCGCCGCCACCATGTCTTCGACCCACGCGTGCCGCGCCCACACGTCCACCACGTCGGACGACTTCGCGCCGGCCGCCAGCTTCTCCATACGCGCGGCGTCCAGCGTCGCGACCAGCGGCGCGCGCGCCAGCAGCAGGTTCACCTTGCCGCCCCGCCCCGCCAGCGGGCTGTCGCGCAGGTCGAAGATGAAGCGGCGATCGTGCTCGATCAGCGCCGCGCGATCGGCGCGCGGCACGGCCGGGTGCAGCGCCGCCCCGTCCGGCCCGCGCAGCTCGACGGGCACGTAGAGGATCGAGAAGCGCCCGGGGGCGAAGTCCCCGACCGGCTCGAAGGCCGAGGCCGGATCGACCACCGCCAGGTCGGGCGCGACGTCGCCCTCGTCGGCGGGCGGCGGCGCGCCGCCGCAGGCCGACAGGATGAACGCTCCGAGCAGGACAACGAGGAAGCTCCGCCGCACATCGACCTCCCGCGCCGCGACGGGGGCGAGTGTACCCGACCCGGCCGCCCGCGCTACGCCCGGGTGACGGACGCGACCACGCCAGGCCACCGGGGGCGGGGCACGGCCGATGCACGCCACGCCAGCGAACCGCGCGCGGTTCGGGAGGTGGCGATGTCCTCGCCCCGCAAGGTCATC
>JAUHXL010000529.1 GCA_030426945.1 bacterium | reverse complement strand
GGGCGCCTGGGGCCGCAGCTTCGCCTTCGTCGACGCGCCCTGATCAGGGCGCGTCGGGCGGCAGCCACACGGCCGTCAGCACCTGATCGCCCCACCAGCCGACGCTGATCGGCACCCGCGACCCGGCGGGGTAGCCGGGCCCGAGCGCCTCGTTCAGCGTCGCCTCGAAGCCCGCGTCGGTGGGCGTCAGCGTGACCGCCCCGAAGCCGAAGTAGCGGCCGTGACGCGGGTAAAACGCCTTGTAGATCGACTCCTTGGCCGAGAAGACGGCGAGCAGGCGGCGCCGGTCGGCGCCGATCCAGGCGCGCTCGGCGTCGTCCGCCACCTGCCGCGCGACGTCCAGCCGGCGCAGGCCGCCGAGGTGCTCGAGGTCGAGGCCCAGCCCGCCGCAGGCGGCGCGCCGCGCGACGGCGGCGAGGGCGTCGGTGCGGGTGTGGGTGATCGCGCCGACGACGCCCGCGGGCCAGATCGGGGCGCGATCCGGGGCGGCGGGCACGGGGGGCGGCGGGTCGAGGCCCAGCGCGGCCAGGGCCGCCCGCGCCGCGGCGCGTCCGGCGGCGAACTCGCGGCGGCGCTTGTCGACGGCGCGCGGGCCGAGCGCGGCGGCTTCGTCCGGGTGCGGCGCCGACAGCGCCCCGTCGAGCGCCGCGTGGGCGAAGCAGACGGTCGGCGGGAAGGGCGACGGGAAGTCCACGAGGGCCCGCATACCGCAGCGGCGAGCCGGCGTCCACGCGCGTTGCGAGCCGAACGCCGCGCGGCTACCCTGCGCCCCCGACGCGAAGGGACGGAGGTGCGCGATGAAGCTGCCCAACGGCGTGACCGTGCAGAAGTGGCCCCATCAGGTGCCGCCCGACGAGGTCTCGGTGGCCCGCGAGATGGCCGGCCTCGGCTTCGAGAGCTACGACCTGCAGACGGTGCCCGCGTGGTTCCTGCGCAGCCGCCACGCCCACGACGAGGAGGAGATCCGCGGGGCCGTCGACGGCGTCATCACCTTCCACTTCGACGAGGGGCCGGTGACGCTCGAGGCGGGGGACATCCTGGTCATCCCCGCCGGGGTGGCCCACGAGGTGCGGGTCCACAACGCGCGCACCTTCACCGCGTACAAAGGATCGCGCAGCGGCAAGCGCAGCGTCACCGAGCTGGGCGACGGCAAGGGCAGCGTCGAGGATCTGGCGCGGAGGGGCGGGTCGTGAGCCACCTGATCGCGCTCGATCTCGACGGCACGCTGGAGGACAGCCGCGTCGACATGGTGAACGCGGTGCACCGCGTGCGGGCGGCGCTGGGCCTCGCCGTCTGGACCGACGACGCCGTGCGGCCCCACGTCAGCCGCGGCATGGGTCACCTGTACCGCGCCTGCTTCGCCGAGTATCTCGAGGCCGACGACGGCCCCCGCCGGCTGACCGAGGTGCGCGCCGCCTACGAGGCGGACTACCGCGCGCACATCGCCGACACGACGACGCTGTACGAGGGCGTCGCCGAGGCGCTGCCGCGGCTGGCCGGCCTGGCGCCCCTGGCGGTGGTGACCAACAAGCCCGAGGCGCTGTCCGAGGCGCTGCTGACGGCGCTGGGCGTGCGGCGCTGGTTCGCCGTGGTGGTCGGCGGGGACAGCTGCGCCGAGGAGAAGCCGAGCGCGGTGCCCCTGCAGCACGCGGCCCAGGCGGTGGGCGCGACCGGTCGGGTGGTGCTGATCGGTGACTCGGCCGGCGACGTGCGCTGCGCCCGGGCGGCGGCCGCCGCCAGCGTGTGGTGCGGCTGGGGCTATCACCCGGATCCCGGGCCGGACGCGCCCGACGCGCGCGCCGACGCGCCGGCGGATCTACCCCGCATCGTGCGCGGCCTGCTCGGCTGAGGCCGGGGCGGGCGCCTCGAGCGCGGCCTCGAGGCCCGCGACGTCGCCCACCGGATCGGAGCCGGCCGGCGGCGCCGTGAGCGTCTCGGCGGCCGTCACGAAGCGGTCGAGCGCCAGGCGCGTGACCTGCGGGGTCCCGACGAACTGCAAGCCCGCGACGACGACGCCGCCGTCCGCCGCCGCCTGGAGGTGGGCGCAGCGGATGACCACGCCCAGCGGCTTGCCCCGGTGCAGGAAGAGCGCGGCGTTCACCTGGGTGTCGACGGGCAGGTCTACGTCGGCGGGCAGCTCGACGGACGCGCCCTGCTGGGAGATGTCGAGGACGCGGTGTGCGTGGGCGAAGCCGCCCTCGGCCAGCGGGATCGAGAGCCGCACCGGGTTGTGCTCGGGCAGGCGGATGCGCGCGCCGTGGCGGCGGACGTAGCGCACGATGTCCTGCGGCAGGCCCAGCCGAACGCGCGTCGGCTCGGCGAACACCACCGGGACGCGCATCGCCAGGATGCCCGAGGGGTGCGGCACCCAGAGGTACGCCGAGCGCTGCCGCCAGGCCTCGGGCGCGTCGAGCGGCACGTCGAGGCGGGCGTCCATCTGCAGGGCGCCGCTGCCCCGGCCGTTGGCCGTCGTCGCCATCAGGGTGCCGGCGAGGACGCGCTCGTCGCCGAGCGAGAGCTGGAAGCGGCTGCCGCGGGTGATCTCGGAGACGAGCTCGAGCACGCGCAGGGGCTGATTGACGACGGTGTACTGCTGCGGGGCGGCCGGCACGGGCAGGGGCTCCGGGCGCTGGACGACCGCGCGGCGCTGGGCATCGATGGGCGAGTCCGCGTTCATGTCGGCGCCTCCTCGAAGACTACTTCGACGGCGCGGTGGCGAGCGCCGAGGGGGTGGGGTGAGCGCTGACCCAAGCGTGGTCAATTCTCCGCACTGGGGGCGGCGGGTCAGCGGGGGCGCGGGGGCCGGCGGAGCGCCCGCGGCGAGGGTCGACCCGCTCGAGGTCCAGGGCGACGTCCTCGGGCGTCACGTCGGCGGTGACGGGGACGGCGTACACGACGGGCTCGAGACCGGACCGCCCGCGGCCCGCAGGGCCCGCGCGGTGAGGGCGATGGCGGTGCGCATGGTCGCGCGCCGTGCCGCGCCGGGCGGCGCCCTCGGCGGGCACCGTGCCGTGCATCGGGGCCCGCGTCGCGGCGGCCGGCGGGCGTGGACTGGCCGGTCGGGTGGTCAGCGATTCGGTCAGCGCGGTGGCCGGCGGCCGGATTGGTGGTCACCGAGACGTCCGTGTCATCATCGGCGGGTCTGGGGGGCCAAGAAGATGCTGCGACACACGATCCTCGGGGTCTGGGTGTGCCTCGTCGGCGGAGTGGGCTGCACCGCCGAGTCCGTGGGCGGCGGCGTCGACCTCGACGCGGCCATGGACGCCGGTGGGCTCGACGCCGGGCCGGCGGTGGACGCCGGGCGGCGCGACGCGGCGGCGCCGCGGGGGCGCTTCGGCGAGCCCTGCCGCGAGAACGCCGACTGCGCCTCGAATTACTGCATCGAGGCCGCCGACTTCGGCCGCATCTGCACCGACACCTGCGGTGACTGCCCGGCCGGCTTCGAGTGCCGCCCGGTGGCCAACGCCGGGCCCGACCGCCTGTTCCTGTGCCTGGCCGATCAGCCCGATCTGTGCAAGCCCTGCGCGAACGACCGCGAATGCGACGACAACGAGGATCTGTGCCTGTCCTTCGGCCGCAACGCCTACTGCGGCGAGGACTGCGCGGACGACGGCCTCTGCCCCGACGGCTACGAATGCGTGGATGTCGAGGCGGCCGCGCCGGGGGCGCGGCAGTGCGTGCCGGCGGGCGGCGCGAGCTGCCAGCCCTGCACCGACCTCGACGGGGACGGCTACGGCGACGGCGCCGACTGCCTGGGCTTCGACTGCGACGACGAGGATCCCGCGGTCTACCGGGGCGCCGACGAGATCTGCGACGGCAAGGACAACGACTGCAACGCGCTGGTGGACGACGCGCCGGGTGGGGCGCCGGCCGCGGGCTGCCCCACCGAGGGCGTGTGCGCCGCGGTCACCCTGGCCTGCGTGGGCGGCGTCTGGATGTGCCCCTTCCCCGCGACCTACGAGCCGGCGGTGGAGACGCGCTGTGACGGCTTCGACAACGACTGCGACGGCGCCACCGACGAGGCCCTGCTGGGCACGGTCGATCACTGCGCGCGCTGCGGCGACCGGTGCGCGTTCCCCCACGCCGCGGCGCTCTGCGATGCGGCCGCCGGCTGCGGCCTCGGGGCCTGCGACGAGGGCTGGCACGACGCGGACGGCGTGCCGGGCAATGGCTGCGAGTACGCCTGCGACGTGACCTTCGACGGCGTCGAGGGCTGCGACCTGATCGACAACGACTGCGACGGGCGCACGGACGAGGGCACCGGCGGCGCCGAGGTGTGCAACGGCGCGGACGACGACTGCGACGGCGCCGCGGACGAGGGGTTCGACCTGCAGGGCGACGCCGCGAACTGCGGCCGGTGCGGGGTGTCGTGCGCGGCGGACGGCGCCGAGACGGCCTGCGAGGCGGGCGACTGCGTGCTCGTGGCGTGCGCCGCCGGTCGCGTCGATCTCGACCGCGACCGGGCCAACGGCTGCGAGTACCGCTGCGCGCCGACGAACGGCGGCGTCGAGGCCTGCGACGCCACCGACAACGACTGCGACGGCGTGGTGGACGAGGGCTACGACGTGCAGACCGACGGCCGCAACTGCGGGGCCTGCGGCGAGCGCTGCCTTTTCCCCAACGCGGTGCCCGCCTGCGCCGCCGGACAGTGCGTCGTGGAGGATTGCGCGCCCGGCTTCGTCGACCTCGACGGGCAGCGCGACAACGGGTGCGAGTACCCCTGCCAGCCCGGCAACGGCGGCGTCGAGGCCTGCAACGGCGCCGACGACGACTGCGACGGGCGCACCGACGAGGGCTACGACCTGCTGAGCGACGCGACCCACTGCGGGGTGTGCGGGCGCGCCTGCGTCACGCCGGACGCGACGCCGCGCTGCGACGCGGGCGACTGCCGGGTGGGGGAGTGCGCCCCCGGCTTCCACGATCTGGACGGCTTCGCCGAGAACGGCTGTGAATACGCGTGCTTCCCGACCAACGCCGGCGTCGAGGCCTGCGACGGCGTCGACAACGACTGCGACGGCGTCGTCGACGACGGCTACGACCTGCAGGCCGATCCCGCGCACTGCGGCCGCTGCGGCAACGCCTGCGCGCGCCCGATGGCCCAGTGGATCTGCGACGC
>JAUHXL010000528.1 GCA_030426945.1 bacterium | reverse complement strand
GGCTCGAAGGTGGCGTCCGCCAGCGCGCGGTTGGTGGCGTTGAAGTCACAGCTCGTCCGCACGGTGTCCAGCCAGCCCTCCGGGGCCTCGGCGTACAGGGCCTCGACCGCGTCGGGGCGGCCGTACCACAGGCCGGCCAGGCCCAGGAAGGGGCCGCCCAGCCCGTTCTCGGGGTGGGCGCCGTCCACGACGGCCCGCGTCTGCCCGCGCAGGTCGAGCGGGGTCGCGGTGCCCACCGCGCCGACCATCCGCAGCTCGGCGGCGTAGTGCGGGGCGAGGCGATCGACCCACAGGGCCGTGTGGCCGCCGTGGGCGGGCCCGTAGGCGAGGAAGCGCGGGCCGGGGCAGCCGGTCAGCGCGCGGACGTCGTCGGGCAGCCCGTTGAGCGCGCGCACCGCGTCGAGCGCCACGATGGCGTTGGCCTGGCCGACGAGGAAGGGGTGGGGCACCGTGCGCGGCGCCCCCAGCGACTTGATGCCCAGCAGATCCGGCGCCACCACCAGTCGCCCCTGCGCGGCCCACATCATGGCGGTGGTGACGAAGCCCGTGGGCGTGCCGTCCTCCTCCAGCGCGGTCGGGGCGCAGCCGTCGTCGAAGCCGAGCGCGTTGTGCAGATAGAGGATGACCTCGAGCGGCTCGCCCCCCGGCTCGACCTCGGGCGCCAGCACCAGCGCCGAGGCCTCGACGGGCGTGCCGCGATCCTGGCTGCGGAAGGTGATGCGCCACAGGTTCACGGCGAAGGCCGCGTTCTGGGGCGGATCGAGCCCCAGGGACTCGGTCCAGACGTCCACGCGCTCGGCGGGGAAGCGGCGCTCGAACTGCACCGCGGACACCTCGCCGAGGCGGGCGTCGTCCAGCCAGGCGTGCTCGGGCTGGCCGCAGCGCGCCGGGCGCTCGACGAGCGCCGAGCGGCCCAGCTCGGGCGGGCGCGGCGTGCAGGCGGCCGGGGGCGCCGCGTCCGCCGCGGGCGCGGCGTCGGTGGAAGCGTCGGCGGTCGCGCCGTCGGCGGGCGCGCCGCCGTCCTCGGGAGCCGCCGCGTCGGGCCCGAACTCCGGGCGTGGGTTGACGATCTGCTCGGCCGGCTCCGAACAGCCGGCGCCCGCGCACAGCGCGATGACGGTGGCGACGACGACGCGACGCATGCTCGCTCCCCCTCGATGCGGCGGGCAGCATAGCGCAGGGGCTGGGTCGGGATCGCCCTTCGCGGGACAGCCGCGGCCGCGACGTCGCCCGCGGCGCCGCGACGCGCGTGCCCGGCTGCCGGGCATCTCGCAGGCCGGGCTTCGCAGCCGCGGTATTTGAGGTATGGTGCTCGAGGGCGGCGCGGTCGGGGGTGACCGCGGCGCGGCGGTGGTGGGGGGAGCGGACAGTGAGCGAGGCACAGAAACCTGCGCAGGCCGACGACATGTCCGAGACGGTCGACCGCAACACGGTCATCGAGCGCTACGCCTATCTGGTCAACAAGGTCGCTTACCGCCTGCTGGCGCGGCTGCCGGCCAACATCGAGCTCGACGACCTCAAGAGCGCCGGCGTCATCGGGCTGATCGACGCGGCCGAGAAGTTCGACGCCAGCAAGAGCAACTTCCGCTCGTACGCCGAGATTCGCATCCGCGGGGCCATCCTCGACGAGCTGCGGGCGCTCGACTGGGTGCCCCGCACGGTGCGCCAGTCGAAGACCAACATCGAGCGGGCGCGCCGCACGGTCACCGCGCGGCTCGGGCGGCCAGCCACCGATGACGAGCTGGCGGAGGAGCTCGGGCTGACGCGCGATGAGTTCACGGTCAAGGCGCGCAAGGCCGAGGCGCTGCGCGTCGTGTCCTACGAGGATCTCACCGCCGACGCCGGCGAGGATCGCGCCTTCCTCGAGACCATCGCCGATCCCCAGGCGGAGGATCCCGAGACCACCCGCGAAGAGAACGAGCGCCGGGCCGTGCTGCTCGACGCCATGCAGCAGCTCGACGAGCGGTCGCGGCTGGTGGTGGGCCTCTACTACTTCGAGGACATGAGCCTGCGCGACATCGGCAGCATCCTCGGCGTCACCGAGTCGCGCATCAGCCAGATCCACTCCAAGGCCGTGCGCGAGCTGCACGGCATCCTCGGTGGCGCGGCGGTGTGACCGGAAGGTCCCGGTCACGAGACCCCAGCAGCCCACCGGGCCTCCCCGTTCCGCGCGCGCAACACACCGTCTCAAAAGAGGAAACGCCTCACCGGCGCGGACGCCGTCCGCTGTGCACGCATCTTGCGACCGAGGGCGTGCGTGCGTGCCTCCCCCCTGTTGCCCTTGCTCGGCGTCGCCCTCGCCGCCTGCGCTGATCCCGCGCCCCTCGCGCTGGGCGAGGTGCAGTCGGCGATCCGCAACGGCACGCGGGCGCCGCAGGTGGTGACCCTGCCGGTGGGCCAGCAGAAGGCCATCGGCTGGCTGCACGATCCGGCGGATCCTGGCACCAGCTTCTGCACCGGCACGCTGGTCGCGCCCCGCGTCGTGGTCACCGCCGCCCACTGCCTGCAGGGCCGCAGCGTCGAGCGGGTGGGCTTCGGCATCGGCACGCTGCCGACGCAGCCCGAGGGCGTCTTCGGCGTGGTCAGCGTCCAGACGCACCCCACCCAGGACGTGGCGGTGCTGCTGCTGGACGAGGACGCCCGCGCCCAGGTGGCCGACGTGTTGCCGGTCGCCATCAACCGCACGCGCCTCGACGCGGTGCTGCTCGGCCGCATCGTCGAGGTGGCCGGCTACGGCGACACCGGCGACTTCGCGCTCACCGGGCGCTTCTTCGCGGCGGTCCGCTTCGCCGACCTCGACGAGACCTTCGTGACCGTGGACGGCGAGGGCCGGCAGGGCCTGTGCTTCGGCGACTCGGGCGGGCCGGTGCTGATGCCCGACGCCGCGGGCACCCCGCTGCTGCTGGGGGTCGAGCACGGTGGCGACTCGAGCTGCGTCGGGCGTGACCTGCTGACCCGGCTGGATCCGCTGCAGGCCTGGTTGGCCGAGGTCGTGGGCGAGGCGGCCAAGCTGTCGCCCGCGGTGGCCGACTGCAGCGGGCTGAGCTACCTGGGGCGGTGCAGCGGGGCGGTGGCCGAGTGGTGCGATGACAGCGGGCGGGTGGCGCGCATGGACTGTGGCGCCTACGGCCGGGCTTGCGGCTTCGTCGACGACGCCACCGGCTACTACTGCCTCGAGGCCGGCGACGCCTGCGGTGGCGTCACCGCGCAGGGCCTGTGCCTCGACGGCACCGCCCAGCGCTGCGTCGGCGGCGTGCTGCAGGCCGATCGCTGCGGCGAGGCCGGCCTGGCCTGCGTGCTGGGCGAGGGCGGCGCGGCCTGCGCGTCGCCCGAGGCGCTGCCCGACCGACCGGGCGCGGCCTTCCCCACCGGCGGCGCGCCCGTCGGCGCCGACGCCCAGGCCGGCAGCCACCTCGAGGGCGGCTGCGCGGCCGCGCCCGGCGGCGCGCCCGTGGGCGGGCTGCTGTTGTTGATCGGCCTCGTGGCGCGCCGCCGCCGCCGGCCACGGTGAACGAGCCGCGACGCGTCGTGGGCGTCGTCCTCGTCGGCGTCGTCGTCGACTGACCCTGGCTCGCGGCCGAGCACCCACTGAAGACGCGCTCCACCCCGACGCCCTGCGGCTCCGCCGCCTCGACCGTTTCGACCACGACGACCACCACGGGGGTGGGCGTGGTCGGTAGCCCCGCCGTCGCGAGCCGAGTAGACTGCCCGCCCATGAGCGCCCCCAAACCGTACCCGCGGCCCTCGGGCGCCCGCCGGGCGCGCCGCGCGACCTACGCCGCGGTCAGCGTCGCCGGCGGCTTGGTGATGCTCAAGTTCGTGGCCTGGTTGATGACCGACTCGGTCAGCCTGCTCTCCACGCTCGTCGACTCGGCCCTCGACCTGGGCGCGTCGAGCGTCAACCTGCTGGCCGTGCGCCACGCCCACACCCCCGCCGACGCCGAGCACCGCTTCGGCCACGGCAAGGCCGAGCCCATCGCCGCGCTGGTGCAGGCGGCCTTCATCGCCGGCTCGGCCTTCTTCGTCGTGGCCCACGCCGCGCGGCGCATCCTGCATCCGGCGCCCATCGAGCAGTCGAACCTGGGCATCGGCGTGATGATCGTGTCGATCCTCGCGACGCTGGCGCTGGTGCGTTACCAGCGCAGCGTCGCGCGCGAGACGCGCTCGCTGGCCATCGAGGCCGACGCCCTGCACTACGTGGGTGACATCGCGGCCAACGCAGCGGTCATCGTGGCGCTGGTGCTCACCGACCAGCTCGGCTGGCTGCGCGCCGATCCCATCATCAGCCTGGGCATCGCGATCTACATCGCGGTGAACGCCGTCGAGATCGCGCGCCACGCGCTGGACATGCTGATGGACCGCGAGCTGCCCGCCGACGAGCGCGCCCGCATCGAGGCCATCGTGCTGCGCACCCCGAAGGTGCGGGCGATGCACGCCCTGCGCACCCGGGCCTCGGGCCCCTACGTCTTCATCCAGCTGCACATCGAGCTCGACCCGGAGCTCCCGCTCGTCGAGGCCCACGCCGTCGCCGAAGGGGTGGAGCAGGCGCTGCGCGCCGCCGTGCCCAACAGCGACGTGCTGATCCACCAGGATCCCTACGTGCCGAACAACCCGCAGGTGGCGCTGGAAGAGGCGGCGATCGGCGGCCCGTGAGGGGCGGCGGAGGGGCTACCAGCCGACGAAGGCGGGGATCTCGTCGATGCGCTCGAGCAGGGCGCCGCGCGGGTGGTCGGCCAGGTAGGCCGTCTCCCAGGGCGGGGTGAAGCGGTTCACCATCAGGCCGACGCGGGCGCCCATCGCCAAGGGCAGGGCGAGGTCGAGCTCGAAGATGTCGCCCACGACGACGACGTCCTCCCAGGCGGCGCCGGTTTGGGCGCGCAGGGCGTCGAGGGCCTCGCAGTACAGGCGGCGGCGCAGCAGCACGGGGCGCGAGAGGCCGGGCAGCGCGAGGGCCTCGGGCACGGCGTCGAAGGCCGCGTCCACGACGTACTTCTTGGCCCGGCCGTGCACGCGCTCGACCAGCCAGTCGAGGTCGCCCAGGGCGCGGATCTTCCGCTGCACGGCGTCGGTGTGGCTGTTGGTGACGACGTACACCGGGCGGCCCGCCATGGCGCGCAGGAACTCGCC
>JAUHXL010000527.1 GCA_030426945.1 bacterium | reverse complement strand
GGGGGTCGAGGCGCTCGAGGAGGGCGTCGGGGTAGCCCCCCGCCCGGCCGACCAGGGTGACGATGCCGGGCACTGCGCCCTGGCGGTGCAGGCGCAGGGCCACCAGCTCGGCGCCGTCGGATGCCTGCCCCCGGCGAAGGATGGGCGCGTCGGGCGCGGCGCTCGCGCAGGCGAAGTCGAGCAGGTCGGCGCGCCGGTCGGGTGCCCGCCCCCGCGGCCAGACGGCCAGGATCGGCGGCGCCACCGTCGACACGTCGAGCTCGACGACCAAGCCGGCCACGCTGTCCGTCGACTGCACCCAGGCGGCGGCCAGCTGGTCGAAGACCTGCGGGCCGCCCTTGGCCTCGATGAACTGCTCCTGCAGGCGCCCGATGGTGCGGAGGAGGGCGTTCGCCGCGCCGATCTCGGCCTCGGCCCGCGCGCTGTCGGTCACGTCGAGGAACGAGACCAGGCCCCGGTCGGGGCCCGTCGCGCGGGCAGACAAGAGCACCACCCGCGCGGTCGCGCCGGGCGCGGTCAGGTGGACGCGCACCGGCTCGCCCGCGTGACCCTCCAGGCGCGCGCGGACGGCCGCCTGGCCCGCGGCGTCGAGCAGCGCGAGGAAGGGCCGCCCGACGAGGGCGCCCTCATCGCACCCGAGCAAGCGGTGGGCGGTGGGGTTGGCGTACACGACGTCGAGGCCGGCGAGCTCGACCACCGCCGCCTGCAGGTTGTCGAGCAGCGCGGCGTGCCGGCGCTCGGAGGCGGTGAGGCGCTCGAGCAGGCGGTACTGAATCTGCGCCTGCAGCTCCTGGGGATCGGGCTTCAAGGATCCTCGCTGGTCGCGCGCAGCAGGTCGGCGGACGACAGGACCTGGGCGTAGAGGGGGAACACCTCGTCGCAGTAGTAGCGGGTCTCGAAGGCCGTCCGGCCCGAGATGCAGTCGGCGAGCACGTGGACCCGGTAGCCGTGTTCGAAGGCCGCGCGGCCCGTCGAGTCGATGCAGATCGAGGTGACGGCCCCCGCCAGCACCAGATCCGTGACGCCCCGCGCCCTCAGCTCGCCGTCGAGGTCGGTGTCGACGAAGGCGTTCAGGCCCCGCTTGCCGGGCACGCGCAGCAGCCGCTCGCCCAGATCGCGCAGGGGCTCGACGAGCGCGGCGCCCGGCGTCCCGCGTTGGAAGGCGCCGGCGTCGCGGATCGCGGCCAGGATGCCGACGGGGGCGCGCAGCTCGGCGTAGTCGGCGGTGAAGTGGATGGGCGTCGCGATCAGGTGGACCGGCGTGGGCGCCAGGGCGCGCACCAGGGCGAGGGTGCGGGTGAGCACGTCGTCACCGGCGTCGCCGGTCTCGATGAAGTCGCGCAGCACGCCGTCGGGGGCGAAGTAGTCGTTCTGGAAGCCGATCAACAGCAGCGCGGTGTTGCCGGGGCGCATCAGGGGTGCTCCGGCGCCGCGTCGAGGGAACGCTCCAGCAGTCGGCGCAGGTCGTTGCGGGTCAGCTGCGTCTTGTCGACGATCCCGTCGAGGCGGGCGGCCACGAGGCGGGCGGTGTTCACCTCGGGTCCCAGCTCGCCCGAGCGCAGCAGCAGGGTCCCGGTGAAGCCCAGCACCTCGCGCATCCACACGGCGAGCTCGACCCCGGCGTCGTCGGTCTCCATCACCACGTCGATGAGCGCGAGGTCGAAGGGGCAGCCGCCCTCGAGCACGGCGCGGGCGGCGGCGGCGGACTCGACCTGGATCAGCGCGACCGGGCGCCCGTGGATGCGCACGCGGCGCAGGGCGAGCTCGGTGACCGCGTGGACCGAGGGATCGTCGTCGACGCAGAGCAGCCGCCAAGGGCGCGGGGCGGGGCCAGCAGGCTCAGGCGCGATCATCAGTGACTCCTGCGTCGGGATCGGGGGTGGCCGGATCGATGGGCAGCCGGACCTCGAAGGTCGTGCCGTCGCCGGGGGCCGAGCGCACCGCGATGGTGCCGCCGAGGGCGCGCGTGACGGCGGCGTAGGTGAGGTGCAGCCCCAGGCCGGTGCCGCCGAGGCCGCGCCGCGTGGTGAAGAAGGGGTCGAAGCATCGCTCGACGATGTCGGCGGTCATGCCGCCGCCCTCGTCGCGCACGATGACGCGCGCCCCCTCGCCGTCCGCGTCCACCCGGACGTGCAGCGGGCCGCCCGCGCCGCCGTAGGCGTGCTGCGCGACGTTCTCGACGAGGTTCGTGATCACCTGGGTCAGCCGCGCGGCGTCGCAGGTCAGGACCGGATCGGCGCCCTCGCCGGTCAGCCGCAGGTCGAGCCGCGCGCGGCGCAGCAGGGGCCCGAGCGTCTCGAGGACCTGAACGACGTACGCGCGCAGGGCCACGGGCCGCTCGGTGGCGTCTTCCGCCTGATCGGCGGCGACGGCCTTGAAGGCCTGCACCAGCTGGGCGGCGCGATCGACGTTCTGGCGGATGAGCTGCGCGGCGTCGAGCGCCTCGGCGCGCAGCTCGGCGCGCAGGGCGTCGTCGAGGGCCGGATCCAGGCAGCCCGCGAGCGCCTCGGAGAGCACGCTCTCGGCGGTCAGCGCCACGCCGAGCGGCGTGTTCAGCTCGTGGGCGACGCCGGCCACCATGGTGCTCAGGGAGGCGAGCCGGCCGGTCCGCACGAGCTCGAGCTGCGCGGCCTCGAGGTTGGCGAGCGCCTCGCTGAGGGCGCGGGTGCGGGCCTCGACGCGGCTCTCGAGATCGGCGCGCGCCTCGTCGAGGGCGGCGTACAGGCGCGCGTTGGTCAGGGCCACCACCATCTGGGCCGACAGGTGCTCGAGCACCCGTTGGTGGCGGGCGAGGAACACGCCGCGGGCCTGGCGATGCTCGAGCACGACGACGCCGCGCGTCTCGCCGCCCCGCACGAGGGGCAGCACCAGGAGGGCGCGCACGCCGTGCGCGGCGACGTAGGGATCGTCGGCCAGGGTGGGGTGCGTGCGCGCGTCGTCGAGGCGCTCGGCGCGACCGGTGCGCGCGACGCGGCGGACCAGGGCGCGGGGCACGAGGGGGGCGGCGGCGTCGGCCTCGAGATCCGGCCCGTCGAGCGCCTCGAAGGTGTCGCCCGTGGTGCGCGCGGCCAGGTACCAGCGCGCGTCGTGCAACAGCAGCGTGCTGCGCTCGGCCCCGGACTGGGCCAGCACGACCTGCAGCAGGCGGCGCACCAGGGGCTCGAAGTCGAGCTCGCCGCTGAGCACCTCGGCGGCGCGCACCAGGGACTCGAGGTCGAGGCTGTCGTCGGGGGGCGGGCGGGTGTGCGTGGTCCCCGGGGACGGCGCGACGCCGACGACGGTGGGCGGATCGAGCGCGGCGACCTTGGCCAGGGCGCCCCAGCGCTCGTACAGGTGGGCCGCGTCGGCGCGCAGGGCCGCGGCCATCGCCGCGCGGCCCTGATCGGCCCAGAAGGCGGCGAAGAGCTCCGTGGCGAGGGACTGTTCGTGCAGGGCGCCGGCCGCCTCGGCGCCCCGCCGGGCGGCCTCGTAATGCTCGACGGCGGCCCCGATCCGGCCGGCGTTGCGGGCGCGCTCGGCGTCGACGAGGGCGAGCTTGTGCGCGACGTTGGCGGGGCAGGCCTCGGCCCAGCGAGCCAGCCGCCCACGCAGCCGCTCGAGCTCGGCCGCGTCGGCCTCGCGGTGCTCGGCCTCGGCCGGATCGCGCAGCAGGGCGAGGCGCAGCAGGGCGGCGTGAAAGCAGGCCGCCGGCACCTTGCTGTGGCTGGGCACGTAGGCCTCGACGACGCCGACCCGATCCGCCCAGACGCGCGCGCTCGCCGGCGGACCCAGCAGCACGGCCGCGCGCAGCCGAGCCGCGTACAACCACGCGAGATAAAAGGGGTTCGTCGCGTGCCTGGCGCAGTAGTCGGCCTCGCTGAAGTCCGCGGTGTCGAGGCTGTGGGGGGCGTCGGTCAGGCCGCGCAGCTGCAGGATGGGCTGGTAGACGTTCGCGCGCACCAGCTCGATGGCGTCGTCGTTCGAGGTGCCGCGCAGGAAGGCCAGCCGGCGCGCGTAGCGGGCCTCGAGCAGCTCGAGCGGCAGGGCCCCGGCGGTCAGCTCGTCCGAGCCCGACTGCATGAACACGTAGCCGACCGTCAGCCAGTCGCCCGAGCGCAGCGCCGCCTCGTGCGCCCGCTCGTAGAAGGGCCGGCCCGCGGTGATGGGCTGGGTCCAGTTGTGGACGTCGGCGGCGAAGAGGAAGTTGGTCTTCGCGCGCGTCGCGTCGCTGTCGAAGCGCTCGGCGAGGTCGACGCCGACGCGCGCGAATCGATGGCCCAGCTCGAAGTCCCGCCCTTCCAGGCTGAGCACCATGCCGTAGCCGACGTAGCCGTAGCCCGAGAGCGCCGCGTGGCCGCGCTCGATCGAGGTGCTGGCCATGCGGGCGAGGGCCCAGAGCGCGAGATCGCCGCGGCCGGACAGGTAGGCGGCGAGGAAGAGGGCGTACTGCAGGCGGATGGCGGCGGCGGTGGCCTCCCCGACCGCGCGCGGCGCGTCCAGCAGCACCTCGACCGGGCGCCCGTCGAGCAGCTGCGCGATGCGCGTGTGCTCGGCGAGCAGTCCGCGGCGGGCCGCCTCCGGATCGGGCGCGTCGAGCTGCTGGTCGAGCCGCGCGAGGCCGTCCTGGGTGGCGTGGACCGCGTCGTCGTAGCGTCCCTGCAGCAGATAGTGATCGGCCTGCACCTGGCGCAGGGCGACGCGATCCGCCGTCGCCAGGGGGCGCACCTCGAGCTGCGCGTAGAGGGCGTCGGCCGCCTCGAAGTCACCGGCGAGGTAGGCGGACTCGGCGCCGAGCAGGTGCAGGGGGAGCGCCAGATCGGGCGCGGCGCGCCACGCGTCTTCGCCCAGCAGCGCGCGGCCGGTGCGCGCGTAGCGGGCGGCGTTGGCGTGGGCGGTCGAGGCCTGCGCCCGGCGGGTCGCCCGCAGGAAGAGCGCGGCCAGGGCCGGTCGCTGGGTCGCCGAGGTCAGCGCGTCGAGGCCCTGCTCGAGGTGCTCGACGATCAGGAAGAGGTCGTCGGGCTCGTCGGCCCCCCCCGCGCGCCGCCACAGCGCCAGGCCCAGCCGCAGATGCGTGGCGGCGCGCGCCGCGGGCGTCAGCAGGGCGTGGGCCACCTGCTGGACGCGGTCGTGGGCGAAGGCGCAGCGCGGCGCGGGGCC
>JAUHXL010000037.1 GCA_030426945.1 bacterium | reverse complement strand
CGCCGACGCGGCGCCCGGCGCCGACGCGGCGACCGGCGCCGACGCGGCGCCCGGCGCCGACGCCCGCGTCGAGCCGGGCGAAGACGGCGGGCCGGTCGAGGGTGATCTGGGCGATCCGGACGGCGGTCTGGGCAACGTGGGCGGCACCGGCGGCGGCTGCGACTGCGACGCGGCCGGCGACGCGGGGGGGTCCGGGCTTTGGGGTTTCGGGCTCGCGCTGCTGCTGGGGCTCAGCCGGCGTCGGCGGCGCGCACCGCCTGGTGCACGGCGCGCGCGACCCCGGCGATGACGCCGGGCAGGGCGTCCATCGCCGGGCCCCGCGTCATCACGCAGAGGACGTAGGGGCCGCGCTCGGGGTAGACGATGCCGCAGTCGTGCAGCTGATGGGCGCGCGCCCCGCCGGCATCGCTGCTCCACTCGCCGAACTTGTGGCTGACCTTGGTTTGGGGTGGCACCCCCGCCACGAGCCCCTCGCGGAAGGTCGTCCGCGCCGCGAGGGCGAGCACGCGCTCGGACATCTCGGGGCTGAGGTAGGACGCGTCGTAGAGCGTCCGGAACATGCCCCCGACCACGCGGGCGTGGGCGCGCCCCAACTCCAGATCGGCGCCCGTGATGCCCAGATCGGCGTAGACCGAGGCGTAGGCCTCGAGGGGCAGCAGGCCGCCGAGCACGTCGAGGGCCACGTTGTCCGACTCGACGATCATGGCCTCGGCGAAGCGCCAGCCGGTGTAGTCGCGGCCCTTGATCATGTCGACGTTGGGGCGGCGGAACTGCCGCCCCCGCGACTCGCCGCTGCCTGGGAAGGGGCGCAGCACGTCCATGAAGCCCGGCTCGCCCTCCTCGTAGGCGAGCACCGCGATCAGCAGGGGGATCTTCACCAGGCTCGCCGGCGCGAAGGCGCCCTCGCCGGGGATCTCGAAGGCGCCGCCCCGGTCGAGATCCTGGTAGTACACCGACGCGTCGCTGAGCGCGCCCGCGGCGCGGGCCTCGTCGAGCACGCGCGCGGCCGCGCGCCGGATGTCGGCCTGGCCCGGCACCTCGCCCTCGGCGGCGCACTCGACGAGGGGGGCGATGAACTGGAAGCCGTGGGCCCGCACCGGGACGAGGTGCGCGGGGCGCGCGTCCCGCGCCGGAGCCGGGGGGCGAGGGGACTCGGCCAGGCGCCAGCCGACCGCGGCGCCCGCGGCCGTCGCCGCGGCCGCCAACACGAGGGCGAGGTGCTTCATCGTCCTCACCCCTTCTCGGCCAGCCGGGAGAGGCGATCCCACACGAGGGTCGACACGGCGGTCACGACCGACGCGCGGGCGCTGGCCGTGCCGCCCTGCGTCAGCACGCAGAGCACGTAGTGGCGGCTGGGTAGGTACACCACGCCGCAGTCTTCGCCGTCCTGGCCCAGGTGCGCGACCGGGCGGTCCCCGGGCACGCCCGCCGCGATGCCCGCGCGGGGCGCCCCGGCCAGCCGCGTCAGGGCGTCCTCCGACGTGCCGCGCCCGAGGTAGGTGGCGCTGTACAGCGTCTCCCAGGCGCGGCCGACCACGGCGGCGGTGACCGGATCGGCGGGATCCCAGGCGAGATCGCGCGCCACCCCGGCGAGCAGCGCCGGCTCGACCGGCAGCACCAGGGCCGGCAGCTCGCCGTCGACGTCGGCGATGTCGGGCAGGCGACCCCAGCCGATGTCGCCGCCTTCGGCGCCGTACAGGGGCTGGCGCTCGGCGTGCAACGCGCGGGCGATCATGACCGGCAGCAGCGCGAGGCGGCCCAGCTCGAAGGGGCCGGGATCGCCCACGTCGAGGGCGCCGCTCTCGCCGAGATCCCGCAGGTGGATCGCGACGCGCTCGACGCCCGGCGGCCGGCCCTGCCCGGCCAGACGCTCGAGGTCGGGCCGCAGCCGCTCGACCGGGCTGGTCGGCCGCACGGGCGAGCGGCAGTCGAGGAGGGGCCGGACGTACTCCCAGCGGGGCGGGCGCCGCAGGATGGCCGTGGCGCCGACGTCGTCGGCGGCCGCCGCCGACCGGACGCCCGAGGCTTCGATGAGGGTGCGGGTCGCGAAGGCCGCGGCACCGCCGGCGACCGTACACAGCACGACGATGAGGGACGCGCGCCAGAACGCCATCGACAACGCCTTCGGCCGATCACGGCCGCGGTGAGGTCCCCCCTGGCGAGGAGTATCGCGGGGACACCCGGCGGCGGCAAGGGGCCGACGAAGATCGTCGGCGGGGCCGTTCAGCGCGGCAGGTCGTGATACCAGCGGCGGTCGCGGGCGTAGCCCAGCTCGACCAGCAGCGCGCCCGCCAGCGCGTCGAAGCGCTCCCCGGCGGCCCGGTCGAAGTGATTGACCCAGTCGCCCGCGACGCCCTTGCGCAGGAAGCTCTTGCGATCCTCGGTGCCCGCGCGGCGACCGGTCTGCCGCTGGAAGCTGAAGCGCTCGACGATGGCCGCCGCCCGCGCGCGGTCGAAAGGGTCGCCGGTGTGGGCGGGCAGGATCCGCTCGAGGGTGCCCACCGCGTCGCTCAGCAGCTGCTCGTAGGTCAGGGTGACGACGTGGGGTCGGCCGAAGGCCCACTGGCGCACGTGGTCCGGCCAGGTCAGCCGGCTGCTGCGCGGACGCGCGATCTCGCCTTCGATGAAGCGCGCCATGTTGCGGCGGCTGTCACCGGGATCGAAGCCGCGGCCGAGGTGGCGCTCCCAGAAGGCCTGGTCGGGGTGCCGCCCCGAGGCGGCGGCGAGCCCGCGCATCCGGTGGAAATAGAGCGAGGTCATCACGTCGCGGCCGTCGCGGTAGAGATAGAAGACGCGGCGCAGGCCCGGCGTGTAGGGCCAGTGGTTGTGGACGACGGCGGGCCGGACGATGGGCAGCCGGTTGTGCTGCGGGAAGTCGACCCCGAGGTACTCGGCCAGCATCTGCCCCAGCCAGGTGCCGCCCGACTTGGGGTACTCGCAGACGTAGTACAGCGGGACGCGCTCGCCGGCGACGGCCCCGATCAAGCGCGTGCCGTGCGAACCGAACCGCAGCAGACCGGCCTCCACCCGAGCGTTCACGCGACGCGACCTCCAGATCCGACGAGACACCGCAGAGACCCCGCGGGCGGGCATCCTGTCCCAGGGGGCGGGCGCCCCGCAAGGCTGCTAGGATGCGCCGCCATGCACGTCGCCGCCTATCTGCACTGCCTGGACACCTACCGCGACCGCGCGCAGATGTTCGCCCACGCGGCGGAGCGGATCGATCGGCTGACGCTGCTGTGCGGCCACCCCCCCGAGGGGCCCGTGCCCACGGCGCCCGGGCTGACGGTCGTGCCCCTCGGCGCCCGACCGCGCCGCCGGCAGCGCGTGCAGGTGCAGCTCGTGCGCTGGTGGGCCCAGCAGACGCAGCCGGTGGACGTGCTGCACGACACGCAGGGCTTCATGCTGCACCTGTTCGCGCGCCTGAGCGCGTCGCCCCGTCGGCCCCTGCGCCTCAGCAGCAACTTCGCGTCGACCTGGGACTGGTTCCACAACCTGCGCGGGCGCTGGCCGGTCGAGTGGCGGGAGCGCGAGGTGCGCTACTGGGCGCAGCTGGCGGGGGAGTATGCGCTGAGCCGCGTGACCGATCACTTCACCGTCTTCGGCGAAGGCCACCGCGCCCTCTTCGCGCGCACCTACGACGTGCCGCTCGCGCGGGTGCACGCCCTGCCGAACTGCATCGATCCGCGGAGCTTCCCCGCGGCGCCTCCGCCCGGCGACACGGGCTTCGCCCCCGACGCGCAGGTGCTGCTCTTCGTCGGCGCCGCCTTCCGCTACAAGGGCGTCCACGAGCTGCTCGCCGCGGTCGACGGGCTACGGGCGACCCACCCGCGGCTGCGGCTGCTGGTGGTGGGGCCGATGCCCGACCGCGCCGAGGCGGCGGTGCGCGGCGCCATCGCGCGGCGCGGCCTCGGCGACGTCGTGCGGGTGCTGGGCAAGGTGCCGCGCGGCGCCCTGCCCGGCCTGCTGGCCGCCGTGTCGGCGCTGGTGCTGCCGACCTACACCGAGGGCTCGCCCCGCGTGGTCATCGAGGCGATGGCCAGCGGCTGCCCGGTGGTGGCGTCGGACGTGGCGGGGGTGCGGGATCTGGATCCCGCGGGCACCCACCTGGCGCTGGTGCCGCGCTTCGACGTGGGCGCCCTGCGGGACGCGCTGGCGACGGTGCTGCGGGATCCGGCGGCGGCGCGCCGCCGCGCGCGGCAGGCGCAGGGGCGCTACCGTTCGCACCACACGCCGGCGGCCGCCGGGGACACCCTGGCGGCGCTCTACGCGCGGCTGGGCGCGACCCGAGATCGGTGAACGCTCGACAATCGACGACGGCGTTGAACAAACTGGGCCCGCGCGCCGTCGGCGGCGGCCGCCCGCCGCCGCGGGTGAGACGAGGGGAGGAGAACCCATGACCGTGAAGTCGCTGTTGCTCGCCGCCGCGCTGCTGGCGCTGCCCTCCGTCGGCCTCGCCGACCCCACCGCTCCGGGCAAGCCGGCCCCCGCCGCCACCAAGGGCAAGACGACGAAGAAGCCGGTCAAGCGCCTGCGCGCCGGCAAGCGCCTCAAGGGGCCCAAGGCCAAGGCCGACTCGTCGACCCGGGCGCGCGCCTCGCTGGGCGCGCTGGGGCTCGCGCAGGGCGATCAGCACCGCCTCACCGAGCTGGGCATCACCACCGTCGGCGCGCTGGCGCGGGCGGCGGAGGCCCGCCTGACCCCGGCCTTCGGAGCGGACAAGGGCAGGGCGCTGAAGGCGCAGGCCGAGGGCTACCTGCGCGAGGGGCCGCGCGCCACCAAGCGCGACGCCAAGAAGAACGAGGGCCGCCGCGGCGGCACCGCCGCCCCCGCGCCGGACCTGCGCCGCTGATCCCCGCCCCCCCGCCCGGAGTCCCCATGCGTCCTTCCGCCCTGACCGCGCTGCCGCTGCTGGTGATGTTGGCCTTCGGCACCCCCGCGTGCCTCGACGGGGGCGGGGACGCCGAGGCGCTCGACGGGGGGGGCTTCGGTGGCTTCGGCGGTGAGGGTGGCTTCGGTGGGGCGCTCCCCGGGGACGACGCCTGCAGCCTCGGCTGCCAGTGGCTGGCCGACTGTGGTCTGTGCTGGCCGGACGCCCAGACCGACATGTGCCTCGACGGCGCGGGCTGCGTCGACCAATGCGAGCGGCTGGACTACACCGCGATCGCGTCCTGCGTGTCGGGGCTGGCGGCCTGCTCGGACGACGCGGGGCTCGACGCCTGCTTCGACGATCCCGGGCCGCCGCCCGACGAGGACGCCTGCGCGCGGGGCTGCGCGGCGCTCGACGGCTGTGGCCTGTGCGACGTGGACGCCTCGGGGGCCTGCCTCGAGCTCGCCGACTGCGCGCAGGCCTGCCGCGACGCCGGCGGCGAGGCCCGCAACGCCTGCCTCGGCGAGCTGACGACCTGCGACGAGGCGGCCATCGAGGCCTGCACGGACGCCGATCCCGATCCCGATCCCGATCCGGATCCGACGGACGACGACTGCGCCCTCGGCTGCGTCGCGCTCGACGAGTGCGGCTACTGCGAGCCGGACGCGAACGACGACTGCCTGTCGGTGGACGACTGCGCCGCCGCCTGCCGCGCGGACGCGGAGGCGCCGGCCGTCTATCAATGCCTCGCGGCGCTCGAGGACTGCGACGAGGGCGCGATCAACGCGTGCTACGGCGACGTCCCGCCCGATCCCGGCGAGGGCGTGTGCGCCGACGGCTGCGGGGCGCTCGACGCCTGTGGGTTGTGCCTGCCGGACGCCAACGACGACTGCCTCGGCGTCGCCGCGTGCGCGCAGGCCTGCCGCGACGAGGGGCTCGAGGCGCTCGCGCAGTGCTTCGTGGCCGTCGTCGAGTGCGACGAGGCGGCCATCGACGCCTGCTTCGCCGGCGAGTAGCCGCCTCCGGTCAGTTCGCGGTCGAGAGGCCGCGGGCGCGCGCCACCAGCACCGCCTCGAGGCGCGAGTGCACCCCCAGCTTGTGAAAGATGTTCTGCAGGTGGTTGCGCACCGTCGAGGTGCTGATGTGCAGGCCCGCCGCCAGGCCCCGGGTGCTCAGCCCGCGGGCGAGGCCCTCGAGCACCTCGAGCTCGCGGGTCGTGAGCGCGTCCACCGCGTCCGCGGTCGCCCGGGCCGGACCCGGCGTCGGATCCAGCACCACCTGCAGCAGCACCGGCTCCTCGCCGTCGGGCAGCTTCACCGCGATGGGCACGAAGGTCACCTTGCGCGGCGCGGCCGGGCCGTGGGCTTCGATCTCGTAGGGGTGCAGGCAGACGCCCTCGCGCCACATCGCCAGCACCGGGCAGTCGGGGCCGCAGAAGACGTTGCCGAACACGTCGCGCCCCTGCACGACCTCGGCGCAGGGCCGCCCCCGCGCGCTCGCGAGGTCGAGCCCCAGCTTCTCGGCCAGCGCCAGGTTGGCGTCGACGACGAAGCCGTCGGCGTCGAGCGCCATCACGGGCAGCCCGGCGCGGGTCAGCCCGTCCACGATGTGTTGCAGCAGCGGGTGCAGCAGTGTGTCGGTCAGCGGTTGGGTCACGGCGGCTCCTCTCGCGGCCACGTGAACCAGAAGGTCGTGCCGCGGGTCGCGTTCGGTCGGACGTCCACCCGTCCGCCGTGACGCTCCACGATCTGGCGCACGATCGCCAGCCCGATGCCACCGCCGCCGGTCGCCGCGGCCCGGCCCTCGCCGGTCTCGAACAGGTTGAAGATGCGCGCGCGGTCGTCGGGCGGCACGCCCGGGCCGTCGTCCGTGAAGTCGAACCGCACCGCGTCCTCGGCGACCGTGGCCCGGATGGTCAGCCGCCCGCCGGGGCCGCCGCGGTGGTCGATGGCGTTGCCGATGAGGTTGGCGAACACCTGCCGCAGCGCCGTGCGCGGCGCGTACACCGCCGGGAGCCCGGCCGCGACCTCGAGGCGGAAGTCCGCCGGGACGACCAGGCTCTCGATGATCTCGGTGATCAGGTCGCGCGGATCCACCCACGACCGATCATCGGCGGGGCCGAGCCCCACGCGGGCGTACTGCAGCACGCCGTCGATCAGGGCGGCCATGCGCGTCGACAGCAGCTGGATGCGGCCGAGCGACGCGAGGGCGTCCACCGACGTCTGCTCGCCGAGGGCCTCGTCCACCAACGCGGCGTGGAAGCGCATGGCCCGCAGCGGCGCCTTGAGGTCGTGGGCCACGACGTGCGCGAAGTCCTCGAGCTGCTCGTTCGCGGCCTCGAGCGCCTGCGCGTGGCGCTCGAGCTGCCGCTGGAGGCGGCGCAGATGTCGGATGTCGCGCAGCACCGCGAGCACGTAGGGCCGGCCCTCGTAGGTCAGCGGGCGCAGCGCGATGTCGACCGGCACCAGGCGTCCGTCCGCGGCGCGGGCGCGCAGGTCCGGGCGCTGGCTCATCGGGCCTCGGTCCCTGGCCTCGGCGGCGTCGCGGTGCGCGGCGTGCCGTGCCCGCAGCGCCTCGGGGACCAGCACCTCCACGGGCTGCCCGATCAACGCGTCGGGGGCGTAGCCCAGCAGGCCGCGCACGTGCGGGCTGACCTGGCAGATCCGCCCGGCAGCGTCGGCGACGATGGCGACGTCGGGCGACAGGGTGACGAGCTGTTCGAGCATGGCGGCGGGGCCCGGTCGTTCCACGGGCCTCGATCGTAGGGCGGCCGGGCCGCCCGCCGCATGGGTCAACCGGCCTGAATCCCGGCGGGGCGCCTGGCCCACGCCGGCGCCCACCGGGTCAGACGGGGGTGCACGACGGGGCGCGCCGCCGCGCCCGCGGATCCGCGCGTCGGCGCGCGCCGCGGGCGCACCGGCTCAAAGGCTCAAGGTCTGGCCGGGCGTCATCATCTTCGTCTTCGGGTGATCGCCGAAGGCCTTCTTCACCGCGGCCTCGTCGGCCAGCACCGGCCAGGTGCCGTAGTGCATCGGCACCACGGCCGAGGGCCGGAAGTACTTGTCGAGCGCCTTGCGGGCGACGTCGGGCTGCTGGTTGTAGGGGCCGCCGCCCGCCTGCATGAGGATGATGTCGGGCGCGTGGAACTCCTGGATCAGCGCCATGTCGCCGAAGATCCACGTGTCGCCCGTGTGGTACAGCTTGCGGCCGTCGGCGAACTCGACGATGACCCCCATCGGGCGGCCGCCCGGGGTGCTGCCGTGCATGGCCGGCACCAGGTGCACCTTCAGATCCTTCACCGCGATGATGCCGCCGACGTTGCCGCCCGCCTTCTGCGCGTCCGGGATGTCCAGCGCCTTGATGTGGTCGTGGGCGCCGATGACCACCGCCTTGCTCGCCTTCGCGAGGGGGATGGCGTCGGCGGTGTGATCCTGGTGCGAGTGGGTCAGCAGGATGGCGTCGGGCTGCAGCTTCTTCAGATCCTTGTGCGCCTCGGGCGTCTTCGGGTTGCCGGTGATGAAGGGATCGATCACCACCGTGGTGCCCGAGGCGGCCTCGATGATGAAGGTCGCGTGGCCGAGCCAGGTGACCTTGACGGGCTGCCCGTCGGCGAGGGCGGGGCTGGCCCAGAGCAGGGCGGCGAGCAGGACGAGAGCGCGCATGCGTGTCTCCTTGGTCGTTTCGGGTGCCTGGAAGAATGCTCGAAGCGGGGTCGAGGATGCGCGATCCCCGCGGGCGCGCCAAGAGGGCCGGCGCCGGGGCTTGCCCCGCGGGCGCGTGGGCCGCTACACCTTGCCAGCTGCCGGGGCGGCCCAGCGGACGATCGGGAGATGTGATGCGCGCACGGGAAGTGGGTTGGGGGCTCTGGCTGGTCGCCGCGGCGATGGGCTGCCAGGGCGGGGGCGGCGGCGCGGGCGGCGACGCCGGCGCGTCGACCTGTCAGGGGGCGCTCCGCTGCCCCGACGCCACCTCGGGCCGCGGCGGCGGCGGCGGCGGCGACGACGACCTGGGGCCGACGGCCGACGGCGGGGCGCCGCCCGACGCCGGCCCGATGGGGCTGCCCGCGCCCGTCTGCCACCCGGCGGCGACCTACACGCCCGGCACGCCGCTGTTCCGCGAGGTCACCGACGACTGGGGCCTGTCGGCGCTCCAGGTGCAGGGCACGCGGATGACGGTGGGCGATATCGACGGCGACGGCTGGGCCGACGTGGTCGTGCGGCGCGGCGGGCCGAAGCCCGATCTGCTCTCGGGGTCGGAGCCGAAGCGCTTCACCTGGGTGCTGCGCAACACCGGCAGCGGCTTCGAGGACGTCGCCGAGGCGTCGGGCTTCCTGGCGGTGCGCGGCGACTACGCCGCCACCGTGGGCCGGCCGATCGAGGTCGTGGCCTTCGCCGACCTCGACAACGACGGCGACCTCGACGCGTACACCGGCCTCGACACGCGGGAGCCGAAGAGCATCGAGCTGCCCGACGGCACGATGATCGAGGTGGCCGAGACCAGCGAGGTGCTGTTCAACGACGGCGCCGGCAACTTCACCCTGGCGCCCGAGGACCACCCGCTGCGCCGGGCGCGCCTGCAGGACGTGCCCTCGGGCGCGGCCTTCGTCGACGCGGATCGGGACGGCAACATCGACCTGTGGCAGTCGCAGGGCGGCCTCGGCGCGCCGTTGCAGGATCGCCTGTGGGGCGGCGACGGCACCGGGGTCCTGCGCGACGCGACGCTGGAGTACGGCCTGATCACGCGGGCGTGGGAGGATCTGAACGATCTCAACGCGGCGCGCGGCCACACCACCGCCTGGTCGGCGGCGGCCTGCGATCTCAACGGCGACGGGCGGCCCGAGCTGCTGGCCGGCAGCTACGGGCGGGCGCCGAACCACCTGTGGCAGGCGGGCCCGGATGGGCGCTATGTCAACCGCAGCGTGGAGTCGGGCTACGCCTACGACGACGACATGGACTGGACCGGCGACCAGTTCGCGCGCTGCTTCTGTCAGCAGAACCGCTCGGCCGACGGCTGCGCCGACGCGCCGCCGCCGAACATCGTGTGCTCGCAGCCGAACTGGAACCACGACATCGGGCGGGAGGCCTTCCGCCTGGGCGGCAACAGCGGCGCCACGGTGTGCGTGGACGTGGACAACGACGGCCACCTCGACCTGTATACCACCGAGATCCGCCACTGGTGGGCGGGCCCGGGCGCCGACGGCGGCGAGCTGCTGCACAACACCGGCGAGGACGACGTGCGCTTCGTGCGGCCGGGGCGCGACGCGGTGGGGTTGACGCTCGAGCACGACACGCCGAGCTGGGACGAGGGCTTCATCACCGCGGGCAGCCTGGACGTGGACAACGACGGGCGCGACGAGATCTACGTCGGCGCGACCGACTACCCAGGCAACCGCGGGCGCCTGTACCACAACCAGAGCACGCCGGGCGCGCCGCTGTTCGCCGAGGTGCCCACCAGCGACTTCTTCGAGCACAACCGCAGCCACGGCATGGCGGTGGCCGACTTCGACCGCGACGGCGATCTCGACCTGATGGTGGGGCACTCGCGGGCGCGCTGCGACGCGATGGCGCCCAACAACTGCTACGCCACGATGCAGGTGCGCCTGTTCGAGAACATCCGGGGCCAGGACGGCAACTGGGTGCAGCTGGCGCTCGAGGGCGGCGAGGGCAGCAACCGCGCCGCCATCGGCGCGCGGGTGACCATCACGCTGGGCGACCGGACGCTGGTGCAGGAGGTCGGCGGCGGCTACGGCCACTTCGGCGCGCAGCGCGATCAGGTGCTGCACTTCGGGCTGGACGACGCCTGCGAGGCCGAGGTGACCGTGCGCTGGCCGGACCGCGACGGGACGACGCAGACCTTCACGCTGCCGGCCGGGCACCGCTTCGCCCTGCGGCAGGGCGAGGCGCCTACGCTGGCGCCGCGCTGAGGCCGGGGGTGGGGGACGCCGTCGAGACGGCGCGGCAGGCCTTCGCCGCGCTGCCCCCCGAGGCGCGCCAGACGCTGGCGGCGCGCCCGCGCACCACCATCCGTCCGGATCTGGGGGCTGTCCGCACCGGCGAGCACCTGGCCATCGAGCGGCTGGCCGGCATCCGCGACCGCGCCGAGGCGCTGGCCTACGGCGCGACGCTGGGGCAGGGCGGCATGGGGCTGGTGCGCGAGGCGACGCAGCTCTCGGTGGGGCGCCCGGTGGCGGTCAAGACGCTGCGGTCCCACGTCACCAGCGAGGCCGCGTCGGTGGCGCTGCTGCAGGAGGGCTGGCTGACCGGCGCCCTCGAGCACCCCAACGTGGTGCCGGTGCACGACATGGGCGTCGACGACACCGGGCGGCCCTTCGTGGTGCTCAAGCGCATCGCCGGCGACGACTGGGGGGCGCTCATCGCGGCGCCCGACGAGGTGCGGCGGCGCTTCGAGGTGGACGCGCCGTTGGTGTGGCACCTCGAGACGCTGGGGCAGGTGGCGCGCGCCGTCGACTACGCGCACCGGCGCGGCATCATCCACCGCGATCTGAAGCCCGACAACGTCCGCATCGGCGCCCTGGGTGAGGTGTACCTGCTCGACTGGGGCATCGCGGTGAGCCTGAGCGACGACGCCGAGGGCCGACTGCCGCTGGCGCGCGACGTCGGGCCGCTGGCGGGCACGCCCTGCTACATGGCGCCCGAGATGCTCGACGGGCACGGCGAGCGGCTCTCGCCGCGCACCGACGTCTACCTGCTGGGCGCGGTGCTCTACGAGCTGCTCTACGGCCAGCCCCCGCATCGGGGCGAGACGGCGATGAAGATGCTGATGGCGGCGGCGACGTCGGCGCCGGACTTCCCGCCGGGCCCGCCCGACGAGCTGGTGGCGCTGTGCCGCGCCGCCCTGGCCAAGGAGCCGGCGGACCGGCCGCCCTCGGCCGAGGCCTTCGCCCTCGCGCTGCGGCGCCACCTGCGCCACCGCGACGCCCTGCGCCTGGCCGCGGCGGCGACGAAGCGCCTCGAGGCGCTGGAAGGGGCCGAGGACGAGGCGACCGTGCACCGCCTCTTCGGTGAGTGCCGGTTCGGCTTCCTGCAGGCGCTGCAGGTGTGGCCGGGCGACGCCGACGCGGCGGCTGGGCTGCAGCGTGCGCTGCGCTGGATGATCGAGCGCGAGCTGGCGCACGGGCGACCCGCGGCGGCGCGACCGCTCCTGAGCGAGCTGGCCGAGCCCGACGCCGCGCTGACCGCGCAGGTCGAGGCCGCGCTGGCCGACGAGGCGCGGCGACGGGCCGAGGCGGAGCACCTGCGGACCCAGCACGATCCTGGCATCGGCACGCGCACGCGGTCGTTCTTCGCGCTGGTGTTCGGGGGCGTCTGGACGGTGGTCCCGCTGACCGGCGCCTATCCGGTCCCCTTCGAGCGGGCGGTGTGGGGCCAGCTGGCGCTGCTGGTGATGGCCTTCGGCTTCCTGTACTGGGCGCGCGAGTCGATGATGCGCACGGTGGTGAACCGGCGCATCGGCGTCATGCTCATCGCCACGCTGCTCGAGACGATCGCGCTGCAGGGCTTGCTGGCGGCGCTGGACGCGCCCTGGACGCTGACCCTCGCGCTCATCCCCTTCGGCTGGGCGCTGATGACGGTGGCCACGGTGCTGGCGGCCGAGCGGCTGCTGTGGCCCAGCCTGGTGGGCTTCTTCGTGGCGTCCGTCGCGACGGCCGCCTGGCCCGACGCCCACCGCTGGATCTACGCGGCGGCCAACCTGACCCTTTGCCTCAACGGCATCGCGGTGTGGTACCCCCGGTCGCCCTTCGCCCGCCCCGTCCCGGACGCCCCCGCGCCGCGCTGAGGTGCCGCCCGGCGCCGCTCAGCGGCGGCGCCGGCGGCGCCCGATCCCGAGGAGCAGCGCCATCACCCAGCCGGCGGTGGGGCCGGGGCCCGAGGTCGCGCGGCAGCCGCAGCCGTCGTCCGCCGGGCCGGCCGGGGGGCCCCCGTCGGCGGCGGCGTGCCCGGCGTCGGCGCAGACGACGGCCGCGTCCGACCGGGGCGTCGGCGTCCGGGCGTCGGTCACTCCGCGGTCCGCGGCGGGCCGACCGTCCGGGCTGACGCGCGCGTCCTTCGGCCCGCCGTCCGCCGCCGCGTCGCCCGCGACGGCCGCGTCCGTCGCCCCGGCGTCGCCGGCGCCCCCGTCGGCCACCGATCCGTCCCGGGGCTGGCCGCCGCCGTCGGGCAAGGCGCCGCCGTCCGTGACGCCGCCGTCGGCCACGCCCGCGTCGACCCCCGGCGCCTGGGCGCCCGGCCGGCAGACGCCGAAGGCGTCGTGATCGCAGCCCCAGCCGGCGCGCCCGCAGTCCGCGTCGACCCGGCAGACCGGCAGGCAGAAGCGCTGGCCGCCCAGCAGGCCCGGACCGGTGCCGGGCGGGCAGCAGTACGCCGGCACGTCCAGCGTGCACACGCCCCCCTCGACGCGGGCCTCGCCCACGGCGGTCAGGCAGCCGGCGCCCCCGCAGTCGTCGTCGGTCGCGCAGGCCGCGCCGATCAGCGCGTCCGCGGGCGGGGCCAGGCAGCCCCAGCAGAAGCCCTCGGCGGCGCACTGGCGGGCGGGCCGCGCGGGGCAGTCGGCGTCCACCGCGCAGTCGACGACGCACACGTCCAGGCCGACCAGGCGGCGCGCGCCGGGCGGGCAGCAGTCCAGGTCGCGGCGCACCGTGCAGTGCCCGTCGGCCACGCCCTCGAAGCACAGGCCGCCTGGGCCGCAGTCGGCGTCGCCTTGGCAGGCGCGCCCGATGGGCACCGCGGGGCAGGCGGGCGGGGCGCCCGCGTCCTGGGCCGCGGCGGGCGCGGTGATCGTCCACAGCGCGATCGCGAGGATGGGGGACGGCCAGCGTTGGCCAGGACGACGCGTCGAGGCGCTCACGGGCACGCTCCTTCCAGCACCGCGTCGCAGGCGTCGCCCAGGCCGTCGCAGTCGCCGTCGGCCTGATCCGCGTCGGGCACCGCCGGGCAGACGTCCAGGCGGTTGGGCACGCCGTCGCCGTCGAGATCCGGATCGCAGGGATTGCCGACGCCGTCCCCGTCGGCGTCCGCGACGTCGGCCGACGCGAACGCCGGGCAGTTGTCGCAGGCGTCGCCGAGGCCGTCGGCGTCCGCGTCGGCCTGATCGGGATCCGCCACCCGCGGGCAGACGTCGGCGACGTCCAGCACGCCGTCGCCGTCGTCGTCGTCGTCGCAGGGATCCCCTTCGCCGTCGCCGTCGAGATCGCGCTGCTGGGGGCTGGGGACCAGGGGGCACAGGTCCGACGCCGCGAGGATGCCGTCGCCGTCGGCGTCCGCGTCGCAGGCGTCGCCCGCGCCGTCGCCGTCGAGGTCGCGCTGCCCCGCGTTGACCACCCCGGGACAGTTGTCCGCCGCGTCGGGCACGCCGTCACCGTCGCCGTCGGGGCTGGGCGCCGCGCCGGCGCCGTAGCGGATGCCGACGCACCGCCCCTCGGCGTCCAGCACCCGCGCCCCCGGATCCTGATCCGGATCGAAGTGCGCGGGGCAGCCGTCGACCGCGTCGTCGATGCCGTCGCCGTCCGTGTCGGGGTCGCAGGGATCGCCGACGCCGTCGGCGTCCGTGTCGCGCTGGTCGGGGTTGGTCAGGGTGCAGTTGTCGAGGTCGTCGGGCACGCCGTCGCCGTCCTCGTCGGTCTCACAGGCGTCGCCCACGCCGTCGTCGTCGCGATCCGCCTGGCCGGCGTTGGCCACGCGCGGGCAGTTGTCGAGGTCGTCGGCGACGCCATCGCCGTCGTCGTCGCGGTCGCACGGGTCGCCTTGGCCGTCGCCGTCGAGATCGAGCTGGGCGGGATCGGCGACCATCGGGCACAGATCGAAGGCCTGCGGCACGCCGTCGCCGTCGAGATCGGCCTCGCAGGCGTCGCCGACGCCGTTCTGGTCGCGATCCTGGTTCCCCGGATCGGCGACGGTGGGGCACAGATCCTCGTGGTCGCGCCAGCCGTCGCCGTCGTCGTCGTCGTCGCAGGCGTCGCCGCGGCCGTCGCCGTCGGTGTCGCGCTGATCCGGGTTGGCGACCCCGGCGCAGTTGTCGAGGCGTCCGGTGGGTGCGTACAGCGGCACGCCGTCGCCGTCCGCGTCCTGATCGGGGTCGCAGGCGTCGCCGACGCCGTCGCCGTCGCCGTCGCGCTGCTCGGGGTCCGCGACGCGGGGGCAGACGTCGCGCGCGTCGACCACGCCGTCGCCGTCGTCGTCGTCGTCGCAGCGGTCGCCTCGACCGTCGCCGTCGAGGTCGTCCTGGTCGGTGTTGGGCGTCGCTCGGCAGTTGTCGCGCGGCTGGCCGTGCGAGCCGTCGGGCACGCCGTCGCGATCGCGGTCGGCGTCGAGATCGACGACGCAGCGCCGCTCGCTGCAGGTCTCGCCCACGGGGCAGTCGACCGGCCGCGCGCACTCCTGGTGGATGCACTCGCGGTCCCGGCCCGCGTTGGCGGACGCCGCCACGCAGACGGCGTCTTGTCCGCACGCGGCGTCGTTGGGGCACTCGTTGATGCAGCGGCCCCGGAAGCACTGCTGGCCGATGAACGGGCACTGAGCGTCCGCGGTGCATTGGTCGCGGCAGGTGCCGGCCCGGCAGTAGGGCGCTTGGGGTGGGCAGTCCTCGAAGGTGTCGCAGGCGTTGCGGGCGCAGGTGCCGTCGACGCAGAGCAGGGCGTCGCCGGGGCAGTCCCCCTCGTTGCGGCAGATGCACCCGGCGAACCCGCAGTAGATCAGCCGGCAGCGGCCGTTGAGGCAGACGTTGCCGGCGGGGCAGGGCGAGGCGGGTCCGCACCGAAGCTCGAACTGCGCCGCGGCGGGCGGCGCCGCCAGGGTGAGCCCCAGGGCGAACAGCGACGCGGCGGCGTGGGATCGTGTCACTCGCACTCGATGCTCCCTTGAATCACCCAGACGGTCGAGGCGCCCTGCGCGTCGTCCGCCTGCCACACCACCACGTAGCGGCCGTCGATGGCCCAGGCCACCCGGGGGAAGCGCGCGGTCGTCGCCGGATCCGGCGCCAGCACGTGGATCGGTCCGTCGAGCGTGCCGTCCGGCAGGACGCGGGCTAGGGCCACCTCGATCGCGCCCTCGACCTCGATGGGCGCCACCAGCGCGAAGGCGTCGCCGGCCCAGGCCACGTGGGGCGCGCCGACCGCGTCGATCAGCCCGCCCAGATCGGTCAGCGCGCCGTCCAGATCGACGCCGGCGCCCAGCGCGGCGGCGCCCGTGGGCCAGGCCAGGAGCCAGCGCGCCGCGCCCGCGGCCAGCGGCGCGGCGACGTCCGTGTCGGCGGCGACCACGGTCGGCGGGATCACCTCGCCGCCGTCGAGATCGTACGCCGCGAACATCAGCGAGGCCGTCGCGTCGCCGGGCCGACGCGCGGTCCAGGTCAGCCCGACGAGGCCGTCGGTCACCGCGACGCCGGGGCGATCGAGCGGCCCGACCTCGACGCCCGGCACCGCGAAGGGCCCCGCCTGCACCGCGCCCGCGGCGTCGGCCACCTGCCAGCGCAGCGTCGGCGCGCCCTCGACGACATCGTAGAAGGCCATCACCACCGCCTCGCCGCCGTCCCAGGCCACCTCGACCGGCCCGGGCGCGGTGGCCGCGAGGGTCGGCAGCGCGCCGGTGACCTGCCCGGTGGAGCCGAAGGTGAACCCGGCCACCCGGGACCGGGCCGGATCGGTGCTGGCGTACACGCCCCAGAAGCGGTCGCCCACCCAGGCGATCTCGGGCGGCGCGACGCTGCGCTCGGGATCCGCGGGTCGCCGCCCGACCACGCTGAGGCTGTCGGCCCGCGAGTTCACGCGCTGGAACGTGGTCCACCGCGCCACCTGCTCGAGCCCGTCGTCGGCGAGCCGGCCGAGGATCGCGACGTCCGCCGAGGCGGCCACCTCGGGCCGCGCGGCCTCGGCCTCGGCCGTCTGGTAGCGCACCGGCGCGCGCCCGACGAAGGTCGGCTCGCAGGGTCCGCACCCCTCGTCGGCGCGGCCGTCGCAGTCGTCGTCCACGCCGTCCCCGCACAGCTCCGGCGGCGGCGCATCGAAGACCGTGTCGCAGGCGTCGCCGATGCCGTCGCAGTCGCGGTCGAGCTGGGCGGGATCGGGCGTGCCCGGGCAGCGATCCAGTCGATCGGGCACGTCGTCGCCGTCCGCGTCGGGATCGCACGGGTTGCCGAGGCCGTCGCCGTCGGCGTCCAGGTTGTCGCGCGCGGGCAGATCGGGGCACAGGTCGCAGGCGTCGCCGAGGCCGTCGCCGTCGCGGTCGGCCCCGTCGTCGTCGAGCAGGGGGCAGGGATCCTCGGCGTCGAGCATGCCGTCGTCGTCGTCGTCGGGATCGCAGGCGTCGCCGCGGCCGTCGCCGTCCGTGTCCACCTGAAGGGGATCGACGACGCCCGGGCAGACGTCCGCGGCGTTGGGCACGCCGTCATCGTCCGCGTCGGGGTCGCAGGCGTCGCCGAGGCCGTCGCCGTCGGTATCGGTCTGCGCGCGATCAGGCACGTCGGGGCAGTCATCGGCGGCGTCGGGCACGCCGTCCCCGTCGCGATCCGGGATCGGCGCCGGGCGCACGGCCACGCAGCGATCGCCCGCGAAGACGCGGTCGTCTGCGCGCTGGTCCGGATCGTACACCGCGGGGCAGCCGTCGACCGCGTCGTCGACGCCGTCGCCGTCGTCGTCGAGATCGCACGGATCGCCGACGCCGTCGGCGTCGAGGTCGCGCTGGTCGGGGTTGGCCAGGTCACAGTTGTCGACGGCGTCCGGCACACCGTCCAGATCGAGATCCGCGCCGTCAGCGGGCGGCGGCGGGGGGTCGCAGGCGTCGCCCTGGCCGTCCCCGTGGGTGTCCGCCTGGCTGGGGTTCGGGGTCTCCGTGCAGTTGTCGACGGCGTCGGGCACGCCGTCGCCGTCGCTGTCGGGGCCGCAAGGGCCGGCCGTCCGCGGACACGGGTCGTCCCGGTCGCGGAGACCGTCGCCGTCGTCGTCGTCGTCGCAGGCGTCGCCGCGGCCGTCGCCGTCGGTGTCCGTCTGGGCCGGGTTGATCAGCGCGCAGTTGTCCAGCGCGTCGGGCACGCCGTCGCCGTCCGTGTCGGGCGGCGGCGGCGTGGTGGGCGGCGTCGATGGGTCGCACGCGTCGCCCGTACCGTCCCGGTCCGCGTCGTCCTGTCCGGGATCGGGCACGGCGACGCAGACGTCGCGCGGCGCGCCGCCGAAGCCGTCGGGCACGCCGTCGCGGTCGCGATCGGCGTCGACGTCCACGACGCAGGCGCCCGCCACGCACACCGCGCCGATCGGACAGCCGTCGACCTCGCAGGCGAGCGCCGGGCCGACGAGGACGTGGAAGATGAAGAACAGCGAGCCCAGGGACCGAATCGCCAAAGCACCCCCAGCGCTTCGAGTAGCACGGATGGTCATCGAAGTCACCGGCGGGGCGTCCTTCCGCTCCGGGGAGCCGCTGGGCGGCGCGGTGGGGCGACCCGCCTCGGTCCCGCCGGGCGCCGCCGCGCACGTACGTCTGGCACCGACCCTGCACTCGTCCGCCGCGACCGTCGAGCGCCGCCGCGGCGAAGGGCGTCGCGCCCGGGCTCGGCCGACAACGAAGAGAGGAGACCCCCATGAACTGGGATCGCGTCGAAGGCAACTGGGAGAAGGTGAAGGGCCAGGTTCGGCAGCAGTGGGGCAAGCTGACCGAGGACGACCTCGAGCAGGCCCGCGGTCGCCGGCAGGAGCTCGTGGGCCGCATCCAGCAGCGCTACGGGCAGAAGAAGGAGGAGGTCGAGCGTCAGGTGGACCGCTTCATCGAGAAGATCTGACCCGCCCTCGCCGAGCGCCGCAGGGCGCTCGGTTCGCCCCCCACACTCACCCTCCCCGCCGGGCGCGCGCTGCGCTAAGGTGCGCGCCATGGAAATCCACCGAATGACGGCGACCGACCTGCTGGCCGCGTTCGCGCGCGGTCAGCTGTCGTCGGTCGAGGCCACCCGCGCCCTGATCGCGCGCATCGAGGCGCACGACGACGCCACCAACGCGGTGGTCGTGCGCCGCTTCCACGCGGCGCTGGCCGAGGCCGAGGCCGCCGACGCCACGCGCGCGTCCGGCGCCGAGGTGGGGCCCCTGTGCGGCCTGCCCATCACCCTGAAGGAGAACCTCGATCTCGAGGGCTTCGACTCGACGATGGGCCTCGTGGCGAACCAGGGCCGCCCCGCGAGGCGGGACGCGGTCGTGGTGGCCGCGCTGCGCCGCGCGGGCGCCGTGGTGCTGGGCAAGACCAACGTGCCCCAGCTGCTGTTGGCCCAGGAGACCGAGAACGCCATCTGGGGCGTCACGAAGAACCCCTGGAACCTCGACCGCGTGCCGGGCGGCAGCAGCGGGGGCGAGGCGGCGGCCATCGCGGCCGGCTACGCGCCCCTGGGCTATGGCACGGACATCGGTGGATCCATTCGGATTCCCGCGCACTTCTGCGGCATCGCCGGGTTGAAGCCGACGGTGGATCGGCTGTCGCGCCGCGGCCAGCAGGGCGCCATCGCCGGGCAGGAGCTGGTCGAGGCGCAGGGCGGCCCGATGGCGCGCTCGGTCGACGACCTGGCGCTGGTGATGCGCGTGCTCGACCCGGTGGCGCAGAGCGCCGTCGATCCTGCGGTGCCCCCGCTGCCGGTCGGCGACCCCGCCGCCCTCGACCTGAAGGGCCTGCGCGTCGGCTGGTACGACGAGGACGGCTACCTGGCCCCCACCGCGTCCATCCGCCGCGCCGTGCGCGCCGCGCGCGACGCCCTCGAGGCGGCGGGCGCCACGCTGGTCGACTTCCGCCCGCCCGACCGCGGCGAGGTCGTCTTCCTGTGGCTGGCCGCGATGACCAGCGACGGTGGGCGCACCGTGGACGGGCGCCTCGCCGGCGAGGCCGCCAGCCCGCAGCTGAAGCCCAGCCGGCAGGCCCTCGCGATGCCCGGCGCCGCCCGCAAGCTGATGGCCGCGGTCCTCGAGCGCACGGGCGACCGCCGCGTCGCCCGCCTGCTGCGCGAGGTCGGCGAGAAGGGCATCGCCGACTGGTGGGCGATGGCCGCGCGCCGCACGGCGCTGCGCCGCGCCGAGTTCGACGCCTGGGCCGCCGCCGAGCTGGACGCGGTCATCTGCCCGCCCCACGCGACGCCCGCGATGAGCCACCGCCAGTCGGGCGACTTCGCCCTCGCGCTGAGCTACCCCTTCCGCTACTCGCTGCTCGACTTCCCCGCCGGCGTCGTGCCCGTCACCCGCGTGCGCGCCGACGACGTGACGGCGCCCCTGCCCGGCGCGGATCGGATCGAGCAGAAGCAGGCCACCATCGACCGCGAGAGCGTCGGCCTGCCGGTCGGCGTCCAGGTCGTCGCGCGGCCCTGGCGCGAGGACGTGGCCCTGGCGGTCATGCGCGCCATCGAGACGGCGGCGCGCGGCGCCGACGGCTACCCGAACACTCCCCTCGACCCCGGACACCGATGACCATCGAACGTTTCGACCGGCGGGGCGGCCTGCTGGTGCACCCCACCTCGCTGCCCGGCCCCCACGGCGCCGGCGATCTCGGCCCCGACACGCTGCGCTTCCTCGACTGGCTGCAGTCGACGGGGCTGCGCGCCTGGCAGGTGCTGCCGCTGGTGCCACCGGGGGCGGGGGACTCGCCCTACTCGAGCTGGTCGGCCTTCGCCGGCAGCCCGTGGCTGATCGATCTGTTCGACCTGCGCGACCTGGGGCTGCTGGACGCCGCCGACGTCGAGGGGGGGCCGGGAGGCGATCCCGACCGGGTCGACTTCGGCGCGATGCAGGCCTTCAAGGCGCCGCGCCTGCAGAAGGCCGCCGATCGCTTCCGCGCGGCCGGGCCGCGGCACCGGCTGGCCGACGCCTTCGCCGCCTTCCGCGCCGCCGAGGCCGGCTGGCTGGAAGACACCGCGCTGTTCTGGGCGATCAAGCAGCAGCAGGGCGGGGCGGCCTGGTGGACCTGGCCCGCGCCCCTGCGCGATCGCGCGCCCAAGGCGCTGGCCGAGGCGCGCGCGGCGCTCGACGACACCGTCGAGCGCACCGTCGTCCTGCAGTTCTTCTTCCAGCGGCAGTGGGACCGCGTCCGCGCGGCCTGCGCCCAGCGGGAGCTGGTGATCATCGGCGATCTGCCCATCTACGTGGACGCCGACAGCGCCGACGTCTGGGCGCACCGGCGCCTGTTCGCGCTCGACGCGCAGGGGCAGCGCACCGAGGTCGCTGGCGTGCCGCCCGACGCCTTCAGCGCCACCGGCCAGCTCTGGGGCAACCCGCTCTATCGCTGGGACGTGATGGCGAAGGACGGCTATCGCTGGTGGGTGGAGCGTCTGCGCCGCGCGCTCTCGCTGCACGATCGGGTGCGCATCGATCACTTCCGAGCGTTCGCCAACTACTGGGCCGTGCCCGCCGACGCCGAGGACGCGCAGGGCGGCCGCTGGGTCGATGGCCCCGGCGTCGACTTCTTCGCCGCGATGCGCGACGCGCTCGGCGCGCTGCCCATCCTGGCCGAGGATCTCGGCCTCATCGACCAGCCCGTGCGCGACCTGCTCGCGGCCGTCGGCCTGCCCGGCATGAAGGTGCTGCAGTTCGCCTTCGGCGGCGAGGCCGACAACGAGTACCTGCCGCACCACCACGTGCCGCACAGCGTCGTCTACACCGGCACCCACGACAACGACACGACGCTCGGCTGGTGGCTCGCCGCGCCGCCCCACGTGCAGGATCACGTGCGACACTACTTCGGCATCAGCGGGCACGACCTCGTGTGGGACTTCGTGCGCGCCTGCCTGGCGTCGGTGGCCGACACCGCCGTCGTGCCGCTGCAGGACGTGCTCTGCCTCGACGGCGCCGCGCGCATGAACACCCCCGCCGTCGCCGGCGGCAACTGGAGCTGGCGCGCGCGCCCGGACGCCTTCCGCGAAGACATCGCGGGGCGGGTGAAGATGCTGGTCGGGCTCTACGACCGGTGACCGACGGGCCTCACGCCGAACCCTCGGCCTGACCCTGGGCGAGCGAGTAGCCGCGCGCGCCGTCGATGATGCGCAGCCACTCGGCGCCGCACAGGGGGAAGCGCTCGGCGGTTCGGCCGAGCAGCGCGACCAGCGCCTGCTGCGTGGTCGCGCCGGACGCCTCGAAGCGCACGCGGTAGTGGTTGATGCAGTCGGTGTGCGGCGACCCCGAGGGCCAGACCTGGGTGCCGCGGTTCGAGATCATGGTCAGGGACAGGGGGCCAGCGAGGGGCTTCAGCTGCTCGGCGAGCGCCGCGGGGGCCAGGCTGGACTCGAGGAAGACGTCCACGCCCGCGAGCGCGGTCGGCGGCGTGGGCTCGGTGACGCGCATGACCGGCTCGTTGCGGGGCGCGAAACGGGGGGGCTTCGCCTCAGCGGCGGACGGACGGCTCGCGCGCAGCGCCTCGAGCATCGTTTGCACGAAGCGGCCCGTGCGGAAGGGGGGCACCGGCTGCGCCAGGTCCGGGCGCCGGTGCATCGCGCGGAGCGTCACGTCGAGGGCCTGCTCGATGGCCGCCGCGTGCTCGACGAGGCCCAGGTGGCGCAGCATCATCGTGCCGCTCAGCAGCAGGGCGGTCGGGTTGGCCAGGTCCTGGCCGACGATGTCCGGGGCCGTCCCGTGCACCGCCTCGAAGATGCAGATGCCATCGCCGATGTTGGCGCTGGGCGCGTAGGCCAGCCCGCCCACGAGGCCGGCGGCCAGATCGGTCAGGATGTCGCCCTGGAGGTTGGGCAGGACCACCACGTCGAAGTCCTCGGGGGCCAGCACCAGCCGCATGGCGAGCGCGTCGACGATGACGTCGTCGGCCTGAATCTGCGGGTAGTCCTTCGCGACGTCGTAGAAGGCCTCGAGGAACAGGCCATCGGTCAGCTTCATGATGTTGGCCTTGTGCGCGCAGGTGACGCGGCGCGCGCCCTTCCGGGCGGCCATCTCGAAGGTGTACCGGTGCACCTGCTCGCTGCCGGGGCGGGTGATGAAGCGGCGGCACTGGGCGACGTCGTGCGTCTGCATGTGCTCGACGGCGCCGTAGGTGTCCTCGATGTTCTCGCGCACCATCGTCAGGTACAGGTTGCGCGTGCGCACCGCCGTCGGCACGTCGGGCAGCGTGCGGAAGACGCGCTTGTTGGCGAAGGTGCCCCACAGCTTGCGCGCGGTGACGTTGACGCTCTTGTAGCCGCCCCCCTTGGGCGTCTCCATGGGTCCCTTGAAGAGGATGCCGGTCGACTCGACCGAGCGGCGCGCCGCCTCGCTGATCCCGGTGACGTCGCCGGCGAGCGCGACCTGCTTGCCCATCGCGACCAGGTCGTATTCGAGCGGCACCTTCGCCGCCACGAAGATGTCGAGCACCGCGTCCATCACCTCGGGCCCGATGCCGTCGCCCTTCGCCACCGTGATCTTCAAACCTGCCTCCTTCTCGTGTGGGCGGCGCGGCGGATCCGGTGGACCCACCCTCGCCGACCATCACGCTAGGCAGCGACGCGCGGTACAGCCATCACGAAAAAGACCCGAAACCGTTCGCTCGGGACGAACACGGCGCGGTGCGCGTACCGCCTGGGTGGTCAGAAGACCCAGCCGGCGGTCACGGTCAGGTGTCCGCCCACCGCGAAGCCATCGTCCTCGTAGGCCCACACACCGAGGCGCGGGCGCAGGTGGAAGCCGGCGTCGGTCAGCCAGCCGTAGCCGACGTCGACGCCAGCGAGGGCGCCGATGGTCTCGGCGCCGTCGCCCTCGATCGTCAGCTCGCCCAGCGTCGGGTTGACCATCAGCCGGCCGCTGAGCAGCAGCGCGTGGCGGGGCGGGCGGTCGCCGTCGGCGTCGCCGAGCAGGTAGCCGGTGACGCCGGCGCCGACCATCGGGTTGAAGATCACCCAATCGCCGCGCACCTCGACGGCCAGCCGCGCGATGGGCAGCCAGCCGGCCTCCACGTGCGCCAGTGAAGGGAAGCCCAGGCCGGCGCCGACGTAGCCGCGCTGCGCGGCGGCCGGCGTCGCCCCGATGGCCGTCAGCGCGAGGCTCAGGGCTGCGGCTCGCACGCACCCTCGGTCACGAGGAGCCGGTAGTCGCCCTGACTGTCCGGTCCGAAGCCATCGACGAAGACGAAGTAGGGGGTGTCGACCGCGAGGTCCGCGGTCAGCGCCGACGACCTGTCGCCGGTGATGGTGGGGGCGTCGTCGTTGCAGGCGATCTCGGCGTCCGGATCCCCGCACACGCCCGCGCGCAGGTGCAGCACGGTGTCGTACGCCGAGCCGGCGAGGTTGAAGCAGTGCGGGCCCGCCGTGACCGGGTCGAACCTGAACGCGTGATCGGGCGAGGTCGCGCCGGACCCGCAGGTGGCCTCGGCGCGGTTGTCTGCGCCGACCGTCGTCCCGACGACCAGCCGATCGAGGGGCAGCGCGACCGGGTCCGCGCAGGTGCTGTCGTCGATGGGCAGCACGCATGCGTCGTCGAGGCACGCCAGCGCGCCATCGCAGTCGGCGTCCACGAAGCACTCGGGCACGACACAGGCGCCCTCGGTCAGGGTCAGGACGAAGTCACCGGACGCATCGGCGAAGCCGTCCACGATGATCGAGTACGGGGTCGCGTCCTCGGCCTGGAGCGTCAGCGCCGACGTCCGGAGCTCGCCGGTGAGGAGCCGGTTGTCGTCGTCGCACGCCACCTCGTCGCCCGCGCCGCACCGGCCGCGCTGCACGTGCAGCACGGTGTCGTAGGCCGAGCCCCTGAGGCTCGCGCAGTACGGGCCTGCGGCGATGGGCTCGAAGCGGAAGACGCGCTCCGGACCCGCCGCAAGGTCGCCACAGCTCGCGGCGAGCATCGACGGTGCGCCGGCGGTCGTGCCCTCGACGCGCTCACCCGCGGAGATGAGCTGGGGCTCGCCGCAGGCGCCGGGCAGGTCGGCGCACTGGCCCTCGAAGCAGCCTTGGCCCAGGGGGCACCGGGTGTCGTCCACGCAGCCCGGCTCACAGACGCCGCGACCGAGGTCGCACTGGCTCGCGATGGGGCAGTCGGCGTCGTCCTCGCACCGCGTCGGGCACGCCCCCGCGGTGATCTCGAGCTGCCACCGCCGAGAGGGAGGTTGTTCCAGCGCCCCGAAGCCGTCGACGAAGACCGAGTAGACGGTGCCAGCCGTGGCGTCGACGGTCACCGCGGACGTCCTCGGCTCGCCGGTCAGCGCGGGCGCGTCGTCGTTGCAGGCGACCTCGGCGTCGCCGTCGGCGCAGTCCGCCGCGCGCACGTAGAGCACCGTGTCGAAGTCCGAGCCGCGGGTCGAGAGGCAGAACGTGCCAGGGATGGGCGTGGACACCTGGACGACGGCCTCGGGCGAATCATCCCCACCGCACGAGCCCGCGTGCGCGGAGGGCCCCGGCTCGGTGAAGCCGGCGACCTGCCCGAGGCTGGTGAGCACGGGCTCGGCGCAGGTCGCCGCGCCCTGCTCGCACAGGGCGGCGGGCCCGCAAACGTCGCCCTGTCGGCAGTCGGCGTCGTCGTCGCAGCCGACCAGAAGCGCGTCACAGGGGCCGGCGGTCAGCTCGGCACGGAAGGCGCCGCCTGCGTCCGGGCCGAAGCCGTCGACGAACAGGAAATACTCGGTGTCGGCCCCGGCCTCGAAGGCGATGGCGCTCAGGGTGCCGAACCGTCCCTGGGCGTCGTCGTTGCAGGCGATCTCGGCGTCCACGTCGGCGCAGGCGCCGGCGCGCACGTGGGCCACGGTGTCATAGCTCGATCCCAGCAGGTTCCAGCAGTAGGTCCCGGCGGCGTCCGGCCGGAACACGAAGGCCGCGTCCCGCCCACGTCCGGTTGAGCCGCAGACCGCCGAGTTCAGCGTGCTGGTCGCCTCGGCGGTGCTGCCCTCGATCACCTCGTCGAGGCGGATGGGGGCGGGGGCGAGGCAGGCCGAGCCGGCGGGCAGGCACAGCTGCTGGTCGCTGCACTGTTCGCCTTGCCCGCAGTGCGCGTCGATCCCGCACTGGCCGGGCAGCGCGCAGCGGACGGCGACGTCCTCCCGGTGGATGCAGTCGTCCAGGCCGAGGGGGTTGGCGGGGCAGAGGCCGAGCGCCGGCTCGTCGCCGGCGCACGCCACCTCGTCGAGCCAGATCGGGTCGACGCCCGGGCCCGGCCCGTCGATGTCCACCGCGACGGCGCCCACGTAGCCCAGCTGGCGACAGACGACGTCACCGTCGGCCTGGCCGAAGCTGTCGTCGCAGACGGTGCCCCACTGGCCCTGGAAGAAGATCTCGACGCGACCCTCGTTGGGCGCGGCCCCGTCCGCCAGGCGCACGGTGCCTTCCGCTGGCTCGGTGCAGACGCCGTCGATGCACACGCCGTCGGGCGCGCAGGCGGCGTCGTCGACACAGACCGCCGGATCGCAGCCTTCGATGTCGAGCGTGACCGTGTAGCTGTTCTCGGCGCCGTCCACGCCGAACAGCCGCAGGTAGACCGGGCCGTCGGCCGGGCTCTGGAAGATCACCTGCTCGTCGTCGGTGAGCGTGGTGGCGCTGGCCGCCAACATGCCGTCGGCCGTGAAGAGCTCGAGATCGAGGTTGCCCGCGGCGTGGGTGAAGGACAGATCGACCGTCAGCGTGCCGCCGGCGCAGACGTCGATGGCGCCCCAGTCGTCGTCGCCGCTGCAGATCTTCAGGCCAGCGACGGTGCTCTCGAAGAGCGGCGTCGCGTTGTCGAGATCGTCGTTGTCCTCGCCGATGTCGTCGATGCACGGGTCGACCATCATGCCGCCCATGCCGCCCATGCCGCCCATGCCGCCGGCGCCGCCCATGCCGCCGGCGCCGCCCATGCCGGGGTCACCGCCCATGCCGGGGTCACCGCCGGCGCCGCCGCCGGCGCCGCCCATGCCGGGGTCACCGCCGGCGCCACCGCCGGCGCCGCCCATGCCGGGCTGACCGCCGGCGCCGCCCATGCCGGGCTGACCGCCGGCGCCGCCGCCGGCGCCGCCGGCGCCGCCCAT
>JAUHXL010000526.1 GCA_030426945.1 bacterium | reverse complement strand
CAGGTGCGGCGGGCGACGCCGGCCAGGAAGCGGCGGGCCGAGGACAGGTCGGGCGACAGCACGCGCGGCGCCACCGGCGTCTCGAGGTCGGGCTCGACCTCCACCAGCACCGTCTGCGGCACGAAGTCGGCCAGGGCCAGCTCGAGCAGCCAGAAGCCGGGCGGCACGTCGTCGAACAGGTAGAAGCCGTCGGCGGCGGGCGTGGTCTGCGCGAAGGGCTCGTCGGGGTCCTCGAAGTCGAGCAGGCGGACGCTGACCTCTTGGAGGAGGGTCGGATCGAAGCCCGCGGCGAGGCGGGCCTGGCCCCGGATGCTGCCTGGGCGGGCCGCCAAGGTGACCGCGTCGGGATCGGCGATGACGTCGATGACGACCGGCGCGCCGGGGGCCGCCGCCGCGAGGGCCGCCTGCACGTCCTCTTCGGCGGGCGCCACGACGGTCGCGGTGACCAGGCTGTAGCCGGCGCGGGTGAAGCGCAGGGTGCGCTCGGCGCGGCGATAGGGCACGAAGAGGGTGTAGGCGCCGTCGGGATCGGTGGTGGTGAAGATCTCGGTGTCGGCCACGCGCACGCTGATGCCGGCGTGGTCGGGGCGACGCTCGAGGCGAGCGACGCCCTGCACGCGCACGGTGATCGACACGCCGCGCAGCTCGACCTGGCCCACCTCGAGCACCTGCCCGAAGGGCACGCTGAGGGGCACCCGGCGCGTCTCGAAGCCATCGAGGGCGACGACCAGCGTGTAGTCGCCGGGCGGGACGCCATCGAGCACGAAGACGCCGCGCGCGTCGGGTCGGCCGGTGGCCGCCGGCGCGTCCTCCGCGTCGCCTGCCCGCACCAGCGAGACGTCCACCTGGGCCACCTGCTCGGGCGTCGCCAGGTCGCTCTGCAGCCGCACCGAGCCGCGCACCGAGCCGGGCGAGCCGCTCAACGTCACCGGCGCTACTGCGGTCTCGCCGCCCTCGACCGCCTCGATGCCGTCCAGCTCGCCGGTGCCGTAGCCGGGGTGGCTGAACTTCAGGCGGTAGCGGCCCGACAGCACCGCGAGCTGGTAACGGCCGTCCGCGGTCGTGAGCGCCACGAAGGGCGTGCCGACCGCCTCGACGCGCGTGCCGCCGTGCTCGCCCTCGGGCTGCCCGGCCAGCTCGGCGCGCCCGGTGAGGACGCCGCGCGACTGCCCCAGCGGGAAGAGGGTGATGACGCCGAGGTCGTCGTCGGCGCCGGGCGTCAGCTCGAGCGTGCGCACGTCGGGCTGGAAGCCGCGGCGGTCGATCTCGAGGCGCCAGGTGCCCGCGCCCAGCTCGAACTGGAAGGCCGCCTCCTCGCCCTCGGGCTCGAGCGTGGCGTGGGGCTCGGCCTCGTCGCGCGCGAAGACCCGCACGCGTGTGGCGTCGCCGATCTCGTCGGCGTCGAAGCCCGGCGCCAGCTTCACGACGCCGCGCAGCCGGCCCGGCGCGCCGGCCAGCTCGAAGGGCATGTCGCTGAGGTCGACCGTCTCACCCGCGGCCACCTCGACGCTGGCCCGCTCGGCCGGGGCGTAGCCGGGCGCCGTGGCGCGCAGCGTGTGCGTGCCGGGCGTCACCTGCAGCAGGAAGCGACCGTCGGCGCCGGTGGTCGCGTTGTCGGGGGTGCCCAGGGCCTGGACGAAGATGCCCTGCTGGTCGTCGGCGGCCACGCCGGCGCGGCGCGCCACGCCGGTGACGAAGGCGTCGGTCACCGCCTCGAGCTGCAGGACGCCCAGGTCGACGCGGCCGTCGATGGGCACCTCGACGTTGGCCGGCGGCGCGCGCATGCCGACGACGCGCACGGTCACCTCGTAGGTGCCGGGCACGACGCCCTCGAGCGTGAACCGGCCCTCGCCGTCGATGGTGGCGTCGAAGGCCACCTCGGTGGGATCGCTCAGCCGGCGCAGCTCGACGGCCGCGTCGGCCAGGCGGTCCAGGCTGTAGCCGGCCGGGGGCGCCAGGCTGCCCGTGACGACGCCCGGCGCCCGCGTGCTGGCGGGCGCCTCGGGATCGTGGGGGTTGGTCGCGGGGACATCGGAGCATGCCCACAGGGCGAGGGTCAGCAAGGGGAACCAACGCAGCATCGACGGCCTCCAGAGGGAACGCGGGCGCCGGTGAGAGTAGCGAGCCAGCCCGACGCCGTCAGCGATGGGACGGCTCCTCGCGCGGGTCGCCGAAGTGGAGGCGCGTCGGCGACGGCGCGCGGCGCGGGGCCCCGAAACGGGCGAACGCCGTACGGTCGCCGGCGCGCACCTCGTGCGCCCCGGCGCCGCCTCGGCGCCGCCCCGCCGCGCCCGTGAACGCCACCGTCGGAGGTTGATCCGCCCCCCGCCACCCACTACTTTGCGCGCGCCCCCAACCACAGCGAGCAGCCCATGCGCCTCAACGACCTGAAGAACCACCGCGTCGGCATCTGCGTCTCCGGCGGCCTCGACAGCAAGACCGTCACCAGCCGCCTGCTCGAGGCCGGCGTCGACGTCCTGTGCTTCACCGCCGACCTCGCCCAGCCGGACGAGAAGGACGTCAACGACATCATCACGCGCATGGGCGCCACCGGGGCGAAGACCACGGTGGTCGACCTGAAGGCCGACATGGCCGAGGCGTGCTTCCTGGTGCTGAAGGCGCAGGCCACCTACAACGGCGGCTACTGGAACACGACCGGCATCGCGCGGGCCGTGACGGTGCGCGGGCTGCTGAGCGCCATGCAGGCGCAGGGCTGCACGGTGCTCAGCCACGGCGCCACCGGGCGCGGCAACGACCAGGTGCGGTTCGAGCGCTACACCAACGTGCTGGCGCCGAAGATGAAGGTCTACGCGCCGTGGCGCGATCCCGAGCTGCTCGAGCAGTTCCCCGGCCGCAAGCAGATGGCCGAGTACCTCACCGCCAAGGGCATCGAGGCCGACGTCGGGCCCAAGAAGCGGTACAGCACCGACGCCAACCTCGCCGGGCTGTCGCACGAGGCCGAGGATCTCGAGCACCTGACGACGCCCTGCCTGATCGTCGATCCCATCATGGGCGTGTGGCCGAAGGACGCGCCCGACGCCATCGAGACGGTGACCGTGCGGGTGGAGAAGGGCCGCGTGGTGGCGGTGAACGGCGAGGCCGTGTCGCCGCTGGACGCGATGCTGCGCGCCAACGACATCGCCGGCCGCAACGGCGTCTGGATGCGCAACGCGCTCGAGAACCGCGTGGTGGGCAGCAAGAGCCGCGGGGTGTACGAGGCGCCCGGCATGGAGCTGTTGGGCTTCGCCATCCGCAGCGTCTACCAGGCCACCATCGACCGCCGCAGCGAGGGCCTGTTCGCCCACCTGTCGCGCCTGATCGCCGACCAGATCTACGACGGCCGCCTGTTCGACCCGTCGACGCAGGCCGCGCTGGCGGCCATCGACCACCTGGCGCAGTACGCCACCGGCACCGTCGAGCTCGGCCTGCACAAGGGCAACATCTACTTCCAGCGCATGACCGACGTGCCGCACTCGCTCTACAACGAGAAGGACAGCTCGATGGAGGAGAGCGACGGCCTGAACCCGGCCAGCTCGCAGGGCTACGTCGAGGTGCAGAGCGTCGAGGCGCTGGCGATGGCCCACGCGGGCCAGATCCAGGATCGCATCCGCGGCTGAGCTGTGATGCAGAGCCGTTGCTGGCCTGACCGCTCGTTCCGCCGCCTCGGACGGGCTATCAGCGGTCAGCGGTCAGCGGTCAGCCCCGCCGCGACGCGTGGACCTTCGGCACAGACACCCGACGTCGCGAGCTTGCCGGCCCGCTGCAAACCCAGCACAGCGAACGCGCCCGGCTGACGGCTGATAGCTGATAGCTGATAGCCCGTCGGAGGACGCACCCACCGCCCGTCAGGAGCCCCCCCGCGCTTTGACCCGCGGCGCACCCGCCGCTACCGTGCGTCCCTTCGTTGCCGGAGGTGCGCATGGGCATGGGAGACGTCGAGGGGTCGCGCTTCGCGGCCACCGGGAAGCGCCGGCGGGACGCGCTGCCCGTCGTCCGCGCGCCCGGGCCTCATCCGCACCCCTTCCTGCCCACCTGCCGCGCCGATCTCGAGGCGCGCGGCTGGGACGCCGTCGACATCGTCATCGTCAGCGGCGACGCCTACGTCGACCACCCCGCCTTCGGCCCGCCCCTCATCGCCCGCTTCCTCGAGGGCCGCGGCTTCCGCGTCGGCATCATCCCGCAGCCCGACTGGCAGTCGGCCGAGCCCTTCATGGCCCTCGGCCGCCCGCGCCTGTTCTTCGGCGTCGCCGCCGGCAACATGGACTCGATGCTCAACCGCCTGACGGCGCAGAAGAAGAACCGCAGCGAGGATCAGTACAGCCCCGGCGGCCGCACCAACCTGCGCCCCGACCGCGCCAGCATCGTCTACGCCCAGCGCTGCCGCGAGGCGTACAAGGACGTGCCCATCGTCCTCGGCGGCATCGAGGCGTCCCTGCGCCGCATCGCCCACTACGACTACTGGTCGGACAAGGTGCGGCGCTCGATCCTGCTCGACGCCAAGGCCGACCTGCTCGTCTTCGGCATGGGCGAGCGCCCCATCTGGGAGATCGCCCGCCGCCTGCACGACGGCGAGCCGGTCAGCGCCCTGCGCGACGTGCGCGGCACCGCCTACCTGGTCAACCGCGCCGAGGCCGACGCCCTGGCCGCCGACACCACCCGCTTCGTGCGCGACGGCAAGACGCTCGAGCTGCCCACCTACGAGCAGGTGCGCGACGACAAGGTGGCCTACGCCCGCATGGTGCGCGCCTTCCAGCACGAGACGAACCCGCACAACGGTCGCCCGCTGCTGCAGCGCCACGCCGACCGCGCCGTCTACTACAACCCGCCCGCGCGCCCGCTCGAGGACGGCACCGGCGACGGCGGCTTCGACAGCGTCGCGATGGACGAGCTGTACGATCTGCCTTTCAACCGCGTGCCGCACCCGATGTACACCGAGACCATCCCGGCCTACGAGACGGTGAAGCACTCGGTCGTGCTGATGCGCGGCTGCTTCGGCGGCTGCACCTTCTGCAGCATCACCGAGCACGAGGGTCGCATCATCCAGAACCGCTCGGCCGAGAGCGTGCTGCGCGAGGTGCGCGCCCTGCGCCGCATGGGCGACTTCCGCGGCACCATCACCGACCTCGGCGGCCCCACGGCGAACATGTACGGCATGCGCTGCAAGAG
>JAUHXL010000525.1 GCA_030426945.1 bacterium | reverse complement strand
TCGACGCCCCCACCCTGCTCGACAACCTGATCGTGCAGGGCGCGGCCGGCCGCGACGGGGCGACCTCGGCGGCGGTGGTGGCCGAGGACGTGGGGGATCACCTCACCCTGCGGCGCGTGCGGCTGCGGGCGGGCGTCGGCGGCGCGGGCCGGCGCGGCGACGACGGCGCGCCCGGTCCGCTGGCGGCCGGTCCGGGTCAGGCGGGGGCCAACGTCCTGTCCTTGGCCTGCCCCGGCTGCGCGGGGGATCCCGGCACCAACTCGACCTGCGAGGTGGGCACCGACGGGGCGCGCGGCGGCGAGGGCGGCCGGACGCAGATGGGCGACGGTGAGGGTGAGGCCGGGACGGACAGCCCGGCCGGCGCGCTCGGCGGCCCGCCGGGCACGGCTCTGGACCTCGACGGGCAGCCCGGCGCCGACGGGCCCCACGGCGAGCACGGCCGCAACGGCGCGCCCGGTCCCGTGGCGGGCGGGCTGGAGCCGGCGACGCGGGTGTGGCGGCCCTTCGACGCCGAGCCCGCGCAGGACGGGCGGCCCGGCGGGGGCGGCGCGGGCGGCGGGGGGGCGGCCGCCGCCGAGGGCGTGCGCGGCGCGGGCGGCGGCGGCGGCGGCGCCGGCGGCTGCCCGGGATCGGCGGCGCAGGGTGGCGGCGGCGGCGGCGGCAGCATCGCGCTGCAGGTGCGCGGCGGCCGCGTCCGCTTGATCGAGTCGCGCCTGCTGCCCGCCGTGGGCGGCCGGGGCGGCGACGGGGGCGACGGCGGCGCCGGCGCGCCGGGCGGCGAGCCGGGCGCCGGCGGATCGCGCGGCATCTGCGCGGTGTGCGGCGACGGCGGCGACGGCGGCCGCGGCGGGCCCGGCGGCTGCGGCGGCAACGGCGCGGGCGGCGCCGGCGGCCCCAGCCTGGGGCTGCTTCGGGTGCGCGGCCTGGACGATCCGGATGACACCAGCACGGTGGTGTTCCTCGACCGGGCCGAGCAGCCGGTGGCCGATCCGGAGGCCGCGGCGACGGCCGCCTTCGGCCCGGCGACGCCCGGCCCCGGCGGCGCGGGCGGCGCGGCCTGTGATCGGCCGGCCGAGGCGGGGCCCGCCGGCCTGGCCGCCCCGGTGGGCTGCTGCACCGCCCTGCCCCCGACCAACGACTGCGCCGCGCTCGAGGCCTGCGCGCCATGACGCGTCGCGCGACCACGCTCGTCGCCGCCCTGCTGCTGGCGACCCCGGCGCACGCGGGCGATCCGGCCGTCGCCAACCAGCACAAGGCCGCCGCCGATCAGGCCTTCCTGCGTGACGACTACGCGGGCGCCCTGCGGCTGCTCGAGCGGGCCTACGCCGAGGATCCGCAGCCACGCTTCATCGCCAACATGGGGCTGGTGCTCGAGAAGATGGGGCGCTACGCCGAGGCGGTGGCGGCGCTCGAGCGCTTCATCGCGACCGAGCCGCCCTACGACAAGGCCGAGGCCGCCGAGCGGGTGGTGCACCGGCTGAAGCCGTGGCTGCGCATCACGACCGAGCCCGCGGGCGCCAAGGTCAGCGTGGACGGGCGAGCAGTCGGGCGCTCGCCGCTGCAGGCGCGGGTGTTGGTCGGCCAGCGCGTGGTCGAGGCGCACCTGCCGGGGCACATGGACGCCCGCGCGCAGGTGGACATCGTGCCCGGCGAGATCGCCAGCGTGCGGCTCGAGCTGCCCAAGAAGGCCGACGCGACGCCCAGCCCCGGCCCCCCGCGGGCGGCGGCGCCGCTCGAGCCCCTGCGGCCCCCCCGCCGCCGCGCCGACCTGCGTCTGTGGGCCTACGTCGCCTGGGGCGCGGCCGCGCTGAGCGCAGGCGGCGCGGGGGTGATGTACGCGGTGGGCGCCCAGGCCATCGACGCGCGCGACGACGCGCGCGACGCCGCCACCTGGGACGACGAGAACGATCGCGCCGCGGCGATGCAGACCGGCGCCATCGCCGCGGGCGCGCTCGCCGGCGCCCTCGCGGTCGGCGGCGCGGTGCTCTTCTTCCTCGACGACGGCGCGGGCGGCGTCACCGTCGCCCCGACGCCGGGCGGCGCCGCGCTCGGCTTCCGCTTCTGAGAGGGTGGCCTGCCGGCCGTCCCGGGGTCGCCGTCGCGGAGGCTCTGCTGCCCCGCCCCATCGCCTTCACGGCGTCGTGACCGATCAGGTCGACCCCGCCGACGACGAGGACCACGGGCCGGTGGCGCGGGTGTGATTCAGACCCGTTGGTCCACGGCACGTCTTGCCAGGACGGATGGGCTATCAGCTTTCAGCGGTCAGCGGACAGCTCCGCCGCGCTGATTGGGACGGCCTGCCCGGAAACCCCGCGCGTCGACCTCGAGTCGCGCTGCCGAGGTCGGCACCGCGTCCGGGGCCCGGCTGAGAGCTGAAAGCTGATAGCTGACAGCCGGTCGGAGCCGACCACCAACGGCTGATGAGCAGATCCGGTGGGCGCGACGCCCTTGCCGCTCAGGCGGCCGGCAGCTTGCCGAGGGCCTCGCGCAGCGTGCGGCGCAGGGCGGCGAAGGGCTCGGCGCCGTGGGCGCGCTCCAGGGCGGCGCGGGCGCGGGGATCGCCCAGGGCGCCGAGGGCGTCGATGGCCTCGGCGCGGAGCTGGAACACCGGATCCTGCAGACGCGCCTCGAGCACCGTCCGCACGCGCCGCTTCAGCGCGTCGTCCGCCCCCTCGGCGCGGCCGAGCCGGCCGAGCCCGCGCAGGGCCGCCCGCCGGACCGGGCGGCCGTGGCCGATCTCGGATCGCAGCGCCAGCTCGTCGACCACCGAGGCCGTCTCCTGCGCGGCCAGCGCGGCGACGGCGGCCGCGGCCACGGTGTCGCGCGGCGACGGCACGTCGAGCCACTTGCGCAGCACCGCGCGGGACGCTGGATCGTCGATCTCACCGAGGCCCTTCAGCAGGCCGGCGCGCACGCGCGGGCTGGTGGTCGTCGCCAGCAGGTCGGCCAGGACGTCGACCAGCGCGCGGTCGCCGCCGACGCCCAGGGCCGCGCCGGCCGCGGCCCGCACGCGCCAGGCGGCGTCGCCGGCGACGAAGCCGGCCAGGATCGCGCGGGCGGCGGGGCTGCGGTGCTGCCCGAGGGCCGTCGCGATCTCGGCGCGCACCGTGGGCGAGGCGTCCGTCGCGAGGGCCTGGCCGAGCGCGTCCGTGTTCACCGGCGCGCCGCGCTGACCGAGCAGGCGGGCGGTGCGCAACCGCGTGGCGACGGGCGCCGCGGCGTCCAGCAGGCGGGCGCGCAGGGCGGCGTCGCTCTCGGCGGTCTCGTCGAGCTCGACCAGGCAGGCCTGCTCGGCGTCCACCGCCACCCAGGCCGGCGGGCCGTCTTGGGGCAGCACCAGCGTGCGGCTCTGACCGGTGAGGGGCACCCGCCGCGCGACCACGCCCTCGGCGGTCCGGATCAGCACCGGCAGATCGAGCGCGTGCGCCCCGTCGTCCTGGCGGGTGAGCGTCAGCTCGAGGCCGATGCGCGGCGCGAACCGCCAGGTGACGGCCAGCCGCGGGTGGGCCGCGCCGTAGATCCACTGCTCGAAGAAGGCGTGCAGGTCGAGGCCGCTCTCGTCCTCGAGGCAGCGGCGCAGCTGCGCGGTCTCGGCCGCCGTGCCGGCGCAGGTGGCGACGTAGCGCCGCAGGCCGCGCCACCAGGCGTCGTCGCCCAGCTGATCGCGCAGGGTGTGCAGCACCAGGCAGCCCTTCTCGTAGGCGTGCCGGTCGAACAGGACGTAGGGGTGGGCGTAGCGCCGCGTGACGACCGCGCGCGCGTAGCGATCACGCGCCTCGCTCAGGTAGCTGTCGCGCTGCGCCTGCAGCCGGCGGACGAGATCGTCGGGCCCCTCGAGCGCGCCCATGCACAGGCACTCGAAGTAGGTGGCGAAGGACTCGTTGAGCCAGATCTCGGGCCAGCCGCGGGGGGCGATGAGGTCGCCGAACCACTGATGCGCCAGCTCGTGCGCGTACAGGCGCTCGACGTCCTGCTCGTCGACGGCGTCGGCGGGCACGAAGACGGCGTCGGTCAGGCTGGTGAGCGTCGTGTTCTCCATGCCCCCCCACATGAAGTCCTGCAGGAAGACGTGGCCGTAGCGGGGGTACGGGTAGGCGCGGCCGGTGGCTTCGCCGAAGAAGGCCAGCATCTCGGGCAGGCGCCGGAAGTGCGCGCGCACGTCGTCGGCGCGGCCGGCCGGCGCGTAGTTCACCACCGGCACCGGCCCGCGGTCGTCGACCACGGGCTCGACGCGATCCACCACCAGCGTCAGCAGGTACAGGGCGTGGGGGGTGTCGTGGCGCCAGTGGAAGGTGCGCCAGCCCGCGTCGGCCGGCGCGCCGTCCTCGGCCTCGGGCACGCCGTTGGACAGCGCGCGGAAGCCCGCGGGCACGGTGGCCACGACCTCGGTGGTCACCAGGTGCTGGGGCGCGTCGAAGCAGGGAAACCAGTGGTGGTGATCCTCCATCGCGCCCTGGGTCCAGATCTGCGGGCGGTCGACGTCGGGCTGGTCGGGGCCCACGACGTACAGGCCGGCGGTGGGCCGGGCGGTGAAGGCGAGGCGCACCTCGACGCGCTCCCCGCGCGCGAGCGCCCGGGGCAGCTCGACGTCGACGCCGGCGGCGTGGTGCCGCACGGCGCAGGGCGCGTCGTCGAGCGAGGCCGCCTCGACGCGCAGGTCCGCGGCGTCGAAGGGCAGCACCCGCGCGCCGTCGCCGAGGGCCTCGACGGTGTGCACCACCTGACCGACGACGCGCGCGACGGACGGGTCGAGGCGCACCTCGAGGCGGACGTGGCGTGGGCGCACCGGCAGCGGCCGGCGGCTGTCCGACCGGGCGGCGGGCTCGTCGAAGGCGTGGGGGGGACAGGGCAGCGCCGGCTCGCGCACGCGGGCCTCCTCGGGACGTGGGCCACGCAGGATAGCAGGCCGGGCGGCGCCTGTTGCGCAGGGTGGGGTCCGCGCGGGGCGCGCACCGCGGAGCGCCCCGGACGTGCGGCCGGCGCCTACTCCGCCTTCAGCACTTCGACCTGGCTCAGCACCAGCGTCGGCCCGGCGAAGATGTAGCGGACGCCCTCACAGGTGACCAGCGTGGCGCCCCGGTTCGCCTGCTTCGTGCAGCCGGGCCGGTCGACCTCGTCGACGCGCGTGCTGGAGCTGATCTCGCGGTCGCCCACGCAGACGGTGACCGG
>JAUHXL010000524.1 GCA_030426945.1 bacterium | reverse complement strand
CCAAGGTCGTCGTGCACGACCTGCACCCGGACTACGCCTCGACGCGCTTCGCGCGGTCGCTCGGCGCGACCGGCGTGCGCACCCTCGCCGTGCAACACCACCACGCGCACATCGCCGCGACGCTGGCCGACCGGGGCCACGCCGGGCCGGCGCTGGGGCTCGCCTTCGACGGCACCGGCTACGGCGACGACGGCGCGGCCTGGGGCGGTGAGATCCTGCGCGCCGACCTGCGGGGCTACACGCGCCTGGCCACCTTCCGCCCGCTGCGGCTGGCCGGCGGCGCCCAGGCCATCCGCGAGGTGTGGCGCATCGGCCTCGCTGCGGTGGTGGACGCCTTCGACGGCGAGGTGGGTGACGCGCGCGCGCTGCTCGACGCCCCGCCGGACCGGCTCGGCGCCGTGGCCGGCCTGCTGGCCCGCGACGTGGCCTGCACGCCCGCCCACGGGCTGGGGCGCTGGTTCGACGCCGCCGCCGCGCTGCTGCTGGGCGTCGGCCGCACCACTTACAGCGGCGAGGCGGCCATAGCGCTCGAGACGGCCGCGCGCCGCGCGTCGCCGGGCGCCCCGCTCCCTTTCTCGCTGCGCGACGGCGACCTGCTCGAGATCGACCTGCGCCCGGCCGTCCGCGCGATGGTCCGCCGCCGCCTCGACGGCGAGCCCGCGGACGCCCTGGCCGCGGCCTTCCAGCAGGTCGTCGTGCGCGCCGCCGCCGCCGCCGTGCGCGCGCTCGACGCCGAGCTGCCGGTCGCGCTGGGCGGCGGCTGCTTCGTGAACGCGGCGCTGCGAGCGGGCATGAAGGCCGAGCTCGCGCCCGAGCGCCCCGTACTCACGCCCCTCGCCGCGCCGATCAACGACGGCGCCATCGCCCTCGGACAAGCCGCCGTCGCCGCGGCGCGAATCGCTGAGGAGGCCCGCTGATGTGTCTCCGGTCGAGCCGCACACACCGCAGAGCGCATCCTCGTCCGCACAGGAGGACGTGCCCGTGCCCGTGCCTCCACGCCGGCGAACCATGATCCATAAACCAATGATCACAAACAGCTTTTCGCGCAAGCAAGCTCGGCATGACGCGTGGCCACCCGTGCACGGGCACGGGCACGGATCGAGCGCTGCGCGGGTCCAATCACGCATGGAGAAGCCCTGATGTGTCTCGGAGTGCCCGGCAAGGTCGTCTCGGTCGACGGCTTCATCGCGCAGGTCGACTTCTGGGGCGTCACGCGCCAGGTACGCCTGGAGCTGTGTGACGCCGACGTCGAGGTCGGCGACTACGTGCTCAACCACGTGGGCTACGCCATCCGGCGCATCCCGCCCGAGGAGGTCGAAGAGACGCTCGCGTTGTACGACGAGCTGCTCGAGGCCGCGGCGAAGGGCGACGGCGTCGACCTGCTGGCCGCCGACATGCGCGGCGAGCTGGACGCCACCGGCGGGGGCGGGTCGTGAGCGCGCCCCAGGTCGACCGCCTGCAGTTCCGCGACCCCGTGCGCGCGCGGGCCCTGCTCGACCGCCTGCGCGCGCTGACCGCCGACCGCGTGGACCGGCCGGTGACGCTGATGCACGTGTGCGGCACCCACGAGCAGGCCATCGCGCGCTTCGGGCTGCGCTCGGTGCTGCCGCCCGGCCTCGACCTGGTGATGGGCCCCGGCTGCCCGGTGTGCGTGACGTCGGCCGCCGAGATCGACGCCGCCGTCGACCTGACGCGGCGCGGGGTGCGGGTGGCGACCTACGGCGACATGATCCGGGTGCCCGGCACGACTCTGTCGCTGGCCGACGCCCAGGCCGAGGGCGGCCGCGTCGAGCTCGTGTACGGCGTCGATCAGGCCGTCGAGCTGGCCCGGGCCGAGCCCGAGACGCCGCTGGTGTTCTTCGCGACGGGCTTCGAGACCACGGCGGTCACCACCGCCGCCGCGCTGCTCGCCGGGCCGCCCGACAACTTCTTCGTCTACTCGGCGCACAAGTACGTGCCACCGGCGATGGAGGTCGTCGCGGCGATGCCCGACACGCGCGTCGAGGGCTTCCTCGCCGCCGGCCACGCGGCCACGATCACCGGCTTCGACCTGTTCGAGCCGATGGCGCGCGCGTGGGGAAAGCCCATCGTGATCATGGGCTTCGAGCCCCTCGACATCCTCGCCGCGCTGGTGCGGGCGGTCGAGCTGGTGATCAGCGGCACGCCCACCGTCGAGAACCTGTTCCCGCGCTGCGTCACCGGCCCCGGCAACGGCCGCGCGCTCGGCGCGCTGTGGCAGGTGTTCGAGCTGACGCGCGGCCACTGGCGCGGCATCGCCGATCTCGACGCCGCCGACCTGGATCTGCGACCCGAGTTCGCCCGTTGGGACGCCCGTGTGCGGTTCGACCTGCCCCGGCAGCTCGGCGACGGCGACGACACGGCGGCCTGCCCGGTCTGCCCGCCCCAGCAGCGCTGCGGCGACATCCTGGTGGGCAACGCGCGGCCGGACGACTGCCCGCTGTTCGGCCGCGCCTGCACGCCCGACAGCCCGGTGGGCGCGAGCATGGTGTCCAGCGAGGGCATGTGCCGCATCTGGTTCCAGTACGGCGGCCGCCCGGAGCTGGGCCCATGAGCGACGACCGCATCAAGATGGCTCACGGCGCCGGCGGCTCGCTGATGCGCGACCTGATCGGCGACGTCTTCGTGCGCGGCGGCGGCGACGATCCCGACGTCGTCGGCCCCGAGGCGATGGAGGACGGCGGCGCGGTGCGCGTGGGCGACCGCTGGCTCGTGACCACCGCCGACGCCCACGTCGTCGCCCCGGCGTTCTTCCCCGGCGGCGACATCGGGCGCCTGGCCGTCTGCGGAACCGTCAACGATCTCGCGATGATGGGCGCCACCGCCCCCCTCGGTCTCACCATCACCGTGGTCGTCGAGGAGGGCTACGGGCGGGACGACCTGCGGCGCATCCAGGCGTCCATCGACGCGGCCTGCGCCGAGGCCGGCACGCGCGTGCTCGCCGGCGACACCAAGGTGATGGGCAAGGGTGAGGTCGACGGCGTGGTGCTCTCGAGCGCGGGCTTCGGGTTCGCCGACCGCCTGGTGCGCGACCGCGGGATGCGCGCGGGCGACCGTGTGATCATCACCGGCTCCATCGGCGACCACGGCCTCGCGGTGATGTCGGCCCGGCACGACCTGGGGCTGGGCGACCAGCTCCAGAGCGACGTCGCGCCGCTCAACACGCTCGTGGCGCGCCTGATGGAGGCTGTCGGCGACGACCTCGTCGGCCTGAAGGACGCGACGCGCGGCGGCGTGAGCGCGGTGCTGCACGAGCTGGCCGACAAGAACGGCGCGGGGGTGGTGCTCGACGACGTCGCGCTGCCCATCAGCGACGCCGCCCGCGCCGCCGGCGAGCTGCTCGGCGTCGACCCGCTGGTGGTGGCCAACGAGGGCAAGGCCGTGGTCATCGTGCGCCCGGGCGCGGTCGAGGCCGCCCTCGCCGCCCTGCGCGCGGACCCGCTCGGCCGCGACGCCGCCGCCATCGGCGAGGTCATCGCCGACCACGCCGGCCGCGTGATCGTCGACACCGGCTTCGGCCGCCGCCTGCTCGCCGAGCCGCGCGGCGAGCCCCTGCCGCGGATCTGCTGAGGAGGCCGCCGTGCACGAATACAGCGTCGCCTGCGCCCTGCTCGACCAGATCGAGGCCGCCGCCCACGCCCACGGCGTCACGGCCGTGAAGGTGGTGCACCTCGCGCTGGGCGAGCAGTGCGGCGTCGAGGCCGGTCTGCTCGGCGGCGCCTTCGAGCTCGCGCGCGCCGGCACCGTGGCCGCCGACGCCGAGCTGCGCATCCGCCCGGTGCCCGTGCGCTGGGTCTGCCCGCGCTGCGGGGGCGAGCGACCCCCCGGCGCGCCCCTCGTCTGCCCCGACGACGGCGCGCCCGCGCGCCTCGAGGCCGGGGGCGAGATCATCCTGGAACGTCTCGAGATGGAGGTCTGATCACGTGCGATGGGACAAGCCCAGCGGTCGCCCCGTGCCCGTGCCCGTGCACGTGCACGTACCCGGAGGGCGGCTCGAGACGTCGAGCGGGCCGATGATCGAAGGCGTTCGTGATCAGTGCATTACGACTCAGAGCGCAACGCGGGGGGCGTCCGGGCACGGGCACGGGCACGGGCTCTTGCACGGGCACGTTCTCTTGCACGGGCGCAGGCGCGCTCCGTGGCGTTTTCGGCGCAACCCCGAAGAAATGGAGGTCTGACCATGTGTGGCACCTGCGGCTGCGGCGGTGAATCGCCCGTCCCCACGGCGGGCGGCGTGGACGTGGAGCTCCACGCTCGCGTCATGGCCCACAACGACCACGCGGCCGAGCACAACCGCGCGCACTTCCGCGCGGCCGGCCTGACGGTGATCAACCTGATGGGATCGCCGGGCGCCGGCAAGACGGCTCTGCTCGAGGCCACCGCCCGCGCGCGCCCCGGCTTGCGGCTGGCCGCGGTCAGCGGCGATCTCGCCACCGACAACGACGCCGACCGGCTCGCGAAGGCCGGCATCCGGTCACGGTCCATCACCACGGGCACCGTGTGCCACCTCGACGCCGAGATGCTGCACGACGCCCTGCATCACTGGTCGCCCGGCGACGCCGAGGTGCTGGTGGTCGAGAACGTGGGCAACCTCGTCTGCCCGGCCATCTTCGACCTCGGCCAGGCCGCCAACGTGGTGTGCCTGTCGGTCACCGAAGGCGACGACAAGCCGTTGAAGTACCCGGTCATGTTCCGCGAGGCCGACCTGGTGGTGATCACCAAGGCCGACCTGCTGCCCTACCTGCCCGGCGCCAGCCTCGAGGGGCTGCGCGCCTCGCTCGCGCAGGTGATGCCCGACCCGCGCTGCATCGTCACCTCGGCCACCGGCGACGAGGGCACCGGCGAGTGGCTCGGCTGGATCGACGCGCTCCGCGCCCGCACCCGAGAAGGAGAGTCGTGATGCGTACGCTCACCCTGCTGGTCACGCTGTTCTGCAGCTCCACCGCGCTGGCCCACGAGGGGCACGGCGCCCCGCCCGGGCACATCGACGGGTTCGTGCTGCTGGGGGCCGCGCTCGCCGTGGGCGCCGCCTTCGTGGTGGCCCGGGCCCTCGGCAAGCGGCGGTAGGCGCTCACCACCCGGACGCCGCGGCGAGGCCCGCGCCGCCGCGACGCGCTCCCGGCCCGCGCGCCGGCCCCGGCCGTCGCGGTCG
>JAUHXL010000523.1 GCA_030426945.1 bacterium | reverse complement strand
CCTGGGCGACGACGTGGTCGTTGATGGTCAGGTCGATGAGATCGCTGGCCAGCCGGTGCAGCTCGAGGACCGAGCCCTGGCCGAGCTGCAGCAGCTCGTGCACCGTCATGCGGGTGCGGCCGAGCTCGACCTGCAGCAGCACCGGCAGGTTGAGGATGAGATCGATGTTGCGCTCTTCCTCCGGCCCCTCGGCCCGCGGCGTCGCGCGGTCCATCGGGGACGGGGGGATCTCCGCCGACGCGCGCGGCGCCTCCGGCTCGGCGGCGTCGTCGTCCTCCTGCTCCATCTCGGAGAGGAGGGCGTCGAGCTCCTCTTGACTCAGGATGTCGGCCACGTCGGGTATTCTAGCGACCCCGAAACGTCCGTCCACCTCGTCGCCATGTCCGCCCCCCGGTTCTTCTTCGCCACCAGCCGCCGCGCCCGCGTCCGCGACGCCGCGCTCGGCCCGATGGCGGCCTGGCTCGACGCCGATCCGCACCGCGGCCGCCCCCTGCCCGCCGACCGCCCGGGGCTCGTGCTCGACGGCCGCGGTCTTTGCCTGCACGCCCCCGGCCGCAAGGCGCAGCTGTGGCACCCCGGCCTCGCGCATCGCCGCCTGCAGCTCGCGGTGGATCCGCTGGTCCGGGTCCTCGATCTGCGCCCCGGCGATCGGGTGCTCGACGGCACCCTCGGCTTCGGCCACGACGCGCTGGTGCTGGCGGCGGCCGGCGCCGACGTGCTCGCCCTCGAGGTGTTCGCCCCCCTGCTCGCCTTCACGCTGGCCGGTCTGTCGGGCTATCACCCGGCCGGCCGCCGCATCCACGCGCGGCGCGCCGATCACGCGGACTTCCTCGCCGCGCAGCCCGACGGCGCGTTCGATCACGTCTACCTCGATCCCATGTTCCCCCCCGCCGAGGCCGGGGTGAGCAACACCTGGTCGGCCCTGCGCACCTTCGCCCTCGGCCCCCGTCTGCCGCCGGCCGTGCTGCGCGACGCCCTGCGGGTGGCCCGCCGCACGCTGGTCGTCAAGCTGGCGCCCGGCGAGCCGCCGCCCGCCCTGCCCGGCGCGCCGGGGGCGACCGTCGAGGGCTCGAAGCGAGTGCACTACGGGGTCTGGCGCGTTGCAAACCGGGCACCCGACGCCGCATGATGGGCCGCCTCGGATCGGGAGACCTGCGCACCGTGCCCACGCGCCGCCTCAAGCGCGCGCTGCTCACCGCCGCCCTCGCGTTGGGCGGCCTGGGCTGCTCCGCCATCGGCTATCACCGCGTCGCGCCCCCCGAGGCGCCGGGCACGCCCCCCCCGCCGGCGGCTCGCCCGGTGGTGGTGATCGTGGTCGATGGCCTGCGCCCGGACGTGCTCGACACCTACCTGCGTCGCCTGCGCGACGAGGAGTACGAGCCGGACTGGCCCTCGGGCCTCGCGTTGCTGGCGCGCAGCGGCTTCCGCCTGGGCGCGTCGTCGCGCGCGGAGGCCGTGCCGCCCGCCATCGGCCTGGCCGGGGCCGCGCAGGTCGCCTCGGGCCTGCCCACGGGGCAGACCGGCCTGCCCGGGGCGACCTTCTACCGGCGTCGGGCCGCCGGCGGGCTGGCCCGCTTCGACTTCGCCGATCCCCAGGACGCCTCGCGCATCTACTTCGGCGCCGGGCTGACGGTGCCGGGCGGGCCGGACGCCCTCCCCCTCGCCAGCGGGCTGCTGCGCGGCCCGACGCTGTACGAGCGCCTCGGCCCCGGGCGCACGAGCGTGGTGGTCTTCCACCCCTTCGCGCGAGGCGCCACCTGGCTGGTGCCCAGCCGCGCCGGCGCGGCCATCACGTCGATCCTGCACTCGCGCGTGGGCGCGGCGGCCGTGCCGCTCTTCGACCGCGGCACCCGCGACGCGGCGGTGGACGTGCTCACCGGGGGCCCCCCCCGCGACCTGGTCACCCTCTGGTTTCGCGGCGTCCTGGTCCAGAGCTGCTTCCGCGACGACGCGCGCTGCGATCCGGCCCTCGCCCGCCCCCAGGTCGCCCAGAGGCGCGCGCTGCGCGAGGTCGACGCGCACCTCGAGCGGGTGCTGCAGCGCTACCTCGACGCGCACCCCGACCGCTTCGCGGCGACGACCTTCCTGCTCACCAGCGGGGGCGGGCTGGCCGACCGCACCGTCGACGACCGCCCCGACACCGAGCGGGTGCTGGACGCCGAGGCGCTGGTGGCTCGGCTGGCGACCCGCGCGCCGACCGCCGGCTGCGCCGAACGCCTGCCGGCGGCGCTGGCCGCCGGTGATCTGGTCGTCGCGCCGAACGGCGCCGCCGCCCACGTCTACGTACGCGGCGGCCCCCTGGGTCAGCGGGTTCGACCCCTGCGCGACCTCGGCTGCCTCACGGGCGCGGTCGGCGCGACCCTGGCCGCGGACGGCTGGCTGGACGCGGCCGTGTGGACGCCGCCGGAGGCCTTCGGCCTGTTCCCGCGCCCCCCGGAGGCGCAGATCGCGTTGCGCCCGGGCTTCGAGGCCTCGCTGCCGGCCCACCGCCGAGCGCGGCTGAAGCGCAAGCTGCGCCTGGCCCTCGACGCCCAGCCGCCGCAGACCGCCGGGGACGTCGTCCTGTTCGCGGGCGAGCGCTGGCACTTCGCCGAGCGGGGCGACGCGACCCCGGTGCCCTACGCGCACCAGGGCGGCGTGGACGGCCCGTCGCTCGCCGTCCCCTTCGTGGTCGCCAGCAAGGCGCTGACCGACGTCGCGGTCGTCGCGCTGCGCGCGACCCCGGTCGAGGTGACGGATCTGGCGCCCACCGTCCTGGCGCTGCTCGGCGACCCGGGGCTGGCGGACGCCGGGCTGCGGCCGCCCGTCGTGCAGTGGCGCTCGGAGGCCTTGGACACGCTCGAGGTGCTGCGGGCCGATCGCCGGCCGCTCGAGATCAAGCGGCCCACCGCGCCGGCCCTGAGCTGGACGGCCACCGAGGACACGGTGACCGTGCGGCTCGAGGAGTCGACGGAGCTGTGGCCGCCGGACGTCGTCGCGCTGCGGCTCGACGCGACCACGCATCGCTTCGATCCCGACGCCAACCGCTTCCCCGAGGGCGCCCCGTGCACCTTCGAGGAGGTCGACGGCCGGCGGCGGTGGACCTGTACCTTCCCGGTCGATCGCAGCGCCGCGCGCGCCACGACCGTGGGGGCGCGCCGCGCGCCGGGCACGGGCGCCGATGATCGCCCGGACGATCACGCCGAGCCGGTCCTGCTCGGCGAGGCCACGCCGGTGTTCGATGCGCCGCCGCGGCTGGTCTGCGCCACCCGCGAGGCCGTGACCGTCGAGGTCGCGGCGCGGGATCCCTTCGGCGTATCCGAGGCGACCGTGATGCTGGCCGACGGACGCAGCGGGGGGCAGGCCCACCGGGTCGGCGCGACCTCGACCGCCAGCTTCGTGCTGGGCGCGCCCACCCTCGACGCCGGCTGCGCCGATCCGGTCGACGTCGCCTGCGGGGTGGTGCTGCCGCCTCGCCAGATCGCGCAGATCCTGCGCGTGCCCTTTCACGCGGACCTGCTCGAGCACCTCGAGCGGGCGAGCACCCTGCTCGGCGCGACGCGCGCCGATCCCGGGCCGATGCGGGCCCGGTTCGCCGCCGCGGCCCCCCCGGGCGCCGCGGCGCCGGAGCGCGCCTTCCTGCTCCTGCGCGTCTGCGGCGCGAGCGGCGCCTGCGTCGACCGCCCCCTCGTCAGCGACGTCGACTACGCCCGCGCGCTCGAGGTGGGGTGCAAATGAGCGGGTCGACCACCCCGACCGCCAATGGCTCGCATCGTGGTCGTAGTCGTGGCCGTAGGCGTGGTCGTAGTCGACCCGTCGCGACGCCCGCGCTGCCCCTACGCCCGTCCTCTGAACCGCTCGATCACGGGACGCGCACTCGGTCTCGAGCGGCCTCGCCCGGCCACGAACGCCGGCGCGGCGTCCAGATGGACCACGACGACGACTACGACCACGACCACGTGGCGAGCCTTGGGGCCGCTCCACCGTGATCCACCTGCCCACCGCCGCCGGGGGCATCGTCACGCACCTCGTTCGCGCCGGCACCGTCGTCGCTGCGGGCGCACTGCTGGCGCGGGTGCAGCCGGACGAGGGGCCGACCGAGGAGATCCTCGCGCCCATCGACGGCATCGTCGACGCACAGCGCCTCGCCGGCCAGCGCGCGCCGCGGTTCACGACGGTCGTCGGCCTGCGCCGGGTGGTGCTGGCGCGCAGCACCGGTCGGGTGCGCTGGATCGCCACCCTGGGCCCGGTCGGCCTGACGACGCTGGTGGCGTTGATCGATCACGGGGGCGCCATCCGGCCCCATCGGGCCGGCGGCGTCGGCTTCGTCGGCGAGCGCTTCGTGCGCCCCGGCGATCAGGTGGAGGCGGGGGCCCCGCTCATCGAGGTGCGGGGCGAGGAGCTGGGCTGAGTCGCCCCGCTCCTCGGTGGATCACAGGCCGTCGATCCAGGCGCCGAGCTTGGCGATGTCGTCCGCCGACAGGAAGTTGCCGTTGGCCGGCATGCGGCCGCCGCCGCCGCCCGTGACGGTGCCCTGCGTGCCGCTGACCTTGTGCCACATGTAGCTGTCCTCCTTCGAGCCCGCCTCGATCAGGTTCAGGTTCGAGGACGAGGGCGCGCCGATGTTGGCCTCGATGTCGTCCCAGGTGATGCCGCCGCTCATCCCACCGCCGATGTGGCAGGGGCTGCAGTTGGTGGTCACGAGGGCCTGCGCCTCGGCGGTGGTGAAGGCCTCGGGCGCGCCGCCCATGCCGGGCGCGCCGCCCATGCCGGGCTCGCCGCCCATGCCGGGCTCGCCGCCCATGCCGGGCTCGCCGCCCATGCCGGGCTCGCCGCCCATGCCGGGCTCGCCGCCCATGCCGCCGCCGACGTCGTCACAGCCGTTGCGGAAGTCCTCGCTCTGGCCCTTGATGAACGCGATGGTCTCGGCGCAGGTCTGGTGGTTGGCCACCACGACCGCGAGCGCGGGCGTCGCCTCGCAGGTCGGCACGCAGCCCTCGTACACGCCCTGCCGCTCCTCGGCGGTCGAGTAGCCGTCGCACTGGCCCTCGCAGACGGCGCAGTCGGCCAGCCAGCCGCACTGGATCTCGCAGGTGGTGCCCTCGGTCGCGCGCTCGATGCCGCAGCCGCCGGGCTCGCCGCCCATCCCCGGCTCGCCGCCGGCGCCCGGCACGCCGCCCGCGCCCGGCTCGCCGCCGGCGCCCGGCGTC
>JAUHXL010000522.1 GCA_030426945.1 bacterium | reverse complement strand
CGAGGTCGAAGGCGAGGACGGGGTCGGCCTCGAGGGTGGCTTGGACGTCGTCGGAGAAGCCACCGCTGGCGAGTCGGGTCAGGGCGGGCACGCGCGGGTCGCCGGAGGCGGTGAGGCCCTCGGCGCGAACGGCGTCGGCCTGCGGGATCGTCCAGACGTCGTCGGACTGGAGGCGCCAGAACGGGTACTGGGGCCGGGGGTGGCGGCCGCGCGGGGGGCCGAAGGCTTCGAGCAGGCCCCGCAGCGCGGGGGCGGCGTCGGCGAAGGGCACGAACTGCGGCTCGCCGCGGATCAGCCGGGCCAGCGCGTACAGGGCCAGCAGGGGCTTGTGGGGCGCGCGCTCGTCGTGGCGCTGCCAGGTGCGCAGCGCGGCGAAGCGGTCGAGGACGTCATCGGCGGTGAGGCTCACCGGGTCAGCGTACCTGCCTGGAAGTGCCGTGTCATCGCTCGGATCGCGCCGACCGCACCCTTCGCCGGTCGCCAGGTGCGCAGGGTCGCGAAGCATCGGAGCACGCTGTCGGCGACGAGGCTCGTCGGGCGAGCGTGCCGGTCTGGTCGTGCGCTGCCATCGCGCCGACCGCGCCCTCAGTCCGCCCGCAGCGCCTCGGCGTCGTGGGTGTAGTGGTACCGCGTCTGGTTCGGCCCGTAGTGGCTGGCGGTGCCGACCGGGCAGGCGGCTCGGGCGGTGGCCCAGGCTTGCCAGGCGCGGGCGGGATGCGCGGGGTCGTGGCCGGCGGCGAGGGTGGCGGTCCAGGCGGGGCGGCAGGGGGCGGGGCAGCCGTCGCAGGGGTGTGTCGTGGGGGGCGGTGCGGTTGGGGCGGGGTGGTCGAGGACCAGGGCGGCGCGCAGGGCGAACCAGGGGCCGTGGGTGGGGTGGATGGCGAGGGGGATGGGGCCGGGGCGGGCGAGGCCGGCGAGGGCGCTGAGGCGCAGCATGGCCACGCGGCGGGGGCCGGCGTCGTGGGCGAAGCGGGGCTCGGCGGCGCAGGGCAGCGTCGCGAGGGCGGCGCCGACCTGGGCGGTGACGTAGGCGTCGAGCGGGTGGGGCAGCGCGCGGCGGGTGGGGTCGGCGTCGAGCCAGGTGATGAAGGGCGGCCAGAGCGCGCGGGTGTTGCCGACGAGCAGGCCGCAGGGGTCGGGGCGGCCGAAGGTGGGCAGCGGGGGCAGGTCGTGGGGGCCGGCGACCTGGGCGTTGTAGGCCGCCACGTCGAAGGGGCGCGCCAGGTCGAGGCCGGCGGCGGCGAGGCGCGCGGTGAGGGCGGTCAGCGGCATGGCGGGATGGACACCGCGTGGCGGCCCCAGGTCGCGGGCATCGACCGCCGTTCGACCCGCCGGCCCCCATCCGCGAAATTCACGGTGAGGTGCGCCATGCAAGTGACGATCGATCAGGTCGGTAGGCTGCTCATCCCCAAGGCGATTCGCGATCAGCTACAGATTGAACCAGGGCAGCGTCGGGAGTTGTCGGTCCGAGACGGGCGCATCGAGCTCGAGCGGCCGGCCTTGGCCGTGGACATCGTTGCCAGGGGCCCCTTCTTCGTCGCAGTACCCCGCGAGGAGGTCGAGTCGATGTCCGTCGAGGACGTCGAGCGCGCACGGCAGCGTCGGCGGAGGTGACTCGCACGTTCGAGTCGAGCTGTAGGTCGATCACATCGCGGCGTGCGGGGCCCGGCTGAAGGCTGATGGCTGTCCGCTGACAGCCCGTCCGATCCGCCACGCTCGCCGCGTCGGGCGCTGGCTCGCCGGCCGCGGCGCGTCGAGCGCGGGCCCGCCAGCCGCGGCCTGACGGCCGCAACCCCTCACTCCTCCGGCGCCACCTCGTGGAACACGTCGGTGACCTCGACGCGGCCGCGGCCGTTCTCCCAGTGCACGTTGGCGGCTTCCCAGAAGTTGTCGGTGGCGGGCAGGAGGCGCGAAGCCTCGTGCACCACCTCGCCGGCGAAGTAGATGCGGATGGTGGCGGTGCTGGGCGCGGGGATCGCCTCGTCGGGGCCGAGGGTGGCGCGGAACTGGTGGACGCCGACGCCGTAGGGCGCGCCGAGGGGGGCCGTCTCTTCGGGGTCGTCGAGGTTGATGTTCTCGGGGCCGAGGCCGTCGGCGTCGTCGATGTCGAGCTGGGGGTCGCCGGCGGGGCCCTCGGGGCCCCAGTCGGCGGTGGGCTCGAGCGAGTAGATGTTCCAGGGAGCGGTGAACCAGCCGGCGGAGTTGGGGTGCCGCAGGTGGACGTCGAGATCGGTGCCGTCGTCGTCGGTCTGGTCGGGGTCGACGGGGGTGTCCCAGGTCAGCTCGACGCGCAGGTCCTCGGTGGGCTGGGCCTTGATGCGCACCTCGCCGCCGACGGGGCAGGCGTCGCTGGGGGCGGCGCGGCCCTCGCGGTCGACCACCGCGAGGCTGACCGTGTAGTCGCCGGCGAGGTCGACGACGAGCTCGGCGGTGGGGGTGGCGGCGTCGTCGGGGCCGCCGCCGGGCTCGGTGGGCTGGCTGACCGAGCCGGCGGGGCGCTGCACGACGGTCCAGCGCCACTCGACGATGTCGGCGGCGCCGGTCGACGCGCTGCCGTCGAGCAGCACGGCCTCGAGCGGCGGTGCCTGGATGACGCCGCGCGCGGCGCGGGGTACGGGGCACTGGCTGCCGCAGACGGCGGCGAAGCCGGGCGCGGCGGCGCGCACGGTGTCCACGCGCTCGGCGCAGGCGAGGTCGGCGAGGCCGACGAAGCGGTCGCGCTCGGGGCCCACGCAGGCGGCGCGGCAGGCGGCGGCGGCCTGGTCCGTGGCGTCGCCGTTGGGGAACGCGACGCACTGGGGCGGGCCCTCGCCGCCCGCGACGCAGTCGACGGCGCCCTGGCAGAGATCGGCGCAGGGCAGCGCGGGGCCGGCGTCGGCGCCGGGGGTCGCGTCGCCGGCGGGCGCGGCGTCGCTCATCGGCGCGGCGTCGCTCGGCGGGGCAGCGTCGCTCATCGGCGCGGCGTCGAGGTCGCCGGGGCCGGCGTCGGGCGCGACGCCCCGGTCGGGCCGGGGGGCGCCGCCGTCGATGGCGTCGCAGTCGCCGAAGGCCAGGTCGTCGCAGCGGGTCGTGGCGTAGCAGCTCAGCTCGGCGGCGCTGCGGGGGCGCGCGCAGTAGAACTGCTCGCACACGACGGCGCCTGCCTCGGGGTCGGTGGCCTGGCCGCACTCGGCCAGCTTGGCGCCGCACACGCGCAGGCAGTCGTCGGCCTGGGCGCCTGCGTCGATCTCCCGGCTGCTGCCGCCGCCGTCGTCGGTGCAGGCCGCGAGGCCGAGGGCGGCGGTCACCGCGAAGGCGTGGCGGGTCCAGTTGAGCGGCATCGATCCTCCCCATTGTCGGCCGGCGGGCGCGCATGACGCATGCCCGGCGATTGGGGGCGCCAGCCTACTCACCGGACGGATCGGGCGCCAGCGGGGCCGCGGCGGGTGCGTCTGCTCCACAGCCGTTGTGCTGCGACACCCGGCTATCAGCTGTCAGCCCTCAGCCGGGCCCCGTACGCCGTGCCACGTGCCGACCGCTCGGCAGGCTCGGGACGCTGGGCGACGGGGCAGGCGGTACACTCGCCGCGACGCAGCTGATCGCACCGCTGAAAGCCGACAGCCCGACCCTGCGAGCGGGGCGTACGGTGGTGCAACGGGTTTGAAACACACCACGCGGCGGGCGCGACCGACGTTCGATTCGCACCGCACTCCCCGGGGCGCGCGCGGTCGGTCGGCCCCTTCGAGGCGACGGTCGGCCGACGGGCGACGCGCCCGCCATCAGGGCTCGACGCTCAGCCTTTGGCAGTGCTGGACGCCGCCGGGCGGGGGCCAGCGACCGCCGCTCAGGGTGCGGTGCAGTGCGGCGGTGTCGACGGGCCGCTGGGTGAAGACGGCGCAGACGTCGAGGGGGCCGAGGGCGGGGCGTGGTGTGCCCACCTCGGCGACGGTCTGCGGCTCGGGGCGCTCGGCGACGGCCAGGCCGGGCGCGCCGGGGCCGCCGGCAGGCAGCCACCAGTGGATCACGCCGTCGGCGTCGCGGCCGAGGACGACCAGGTGCTTCACGTCGCTGCCCGGCGGGACCATGTAGCGCAGGCGCAGCGACTCGGTGGGGCTCAGCGTGTCGGCGACGACCTCGGCGCCGCGTAGCAGGTCGACGCTGGGCCGGTCGAGGTTCGGCGAGGGGCCGCCGGGGTCGTCGACCGCGGGCCGGGGCGACGGCGCCTCGTCCATCACCAGCAAGAGCGCGACGCCGGCGCCCATCAGCAGCGCGACGGCGCCCGCCACCAGCGCCCAGTAGACGGGCGCCTTCTGGCCGCCGGGCGGCTGGTCGGGGGGAGTGGGCTGGATCATCACCGTGCGCCTGGGTCGTCGAGGTGGCCGCAGGCTGGCCGGTCAGGCGGCGGGGCGCAAGGGGGCGGTCAGCGGTTCACCAGCGGCAGCACTGGATGTCGCGCGGGCCCGGGCAGTAGCCGGGCGTGGAGTAGCCGCCGTCGTTGGCGCAGGCGGCCGTGGGCACGCACAGGCCGGCCTCGCCACTGATGCTGCAGCCGACGGCGTCGGCGAAGACGTCGTCCTGGGGCGGGGGCTCCTCGACGGGGATGGCGCGCGGGGGCTCGGCGCAGCAGACCGCGCTGTTGCCGCACTCGGCCGCGGCGTAGGTGCTGCGGGTGCCGGTGCAGTCCCAGAAGGCGGTCTCCCAGGCGACGCACTCGCCCTGGTTGCCGCCCACGGTGCAGGCGCGGCCGACGTTGTTGTTGGCCGGCGGGGGGTTGTTCGCCGGCGGCGGGGGCGGCGCGGGATCGTCGTCGCGGCCGTTGTCGGCGGGCGGCAGGGGCGGCGGGGCCTCGGGATCCGGGGGCGTCAGGTCGACGCAGCAGCCGCCGGAGTCGCCGCAGGCGTCGGCGTAGACCAGGCTGGCGGGCGCGCGGCACGCGTTGGCGTCGGCGACGTCGAGGCAGGCGCCGAAGACGCCGGCGACGCTGCAGGCGCGGCCGTTGACGCTGGGCGCGGGGGCCGGCTGCGCGGGGGCGGCCGGCGCGGGCGACGTGCAGCACTGGATGTTGTTGCCGCCGGGGCACAGGTTGCGGGTGGTCTCGCCGCGGCACTGCGCGGCGTCCATGCAGGTGCCGGGCTGGCCGTTGGCCGTGCAGGCGCCCCAGCCGCCGCCGTCGCCCGCCTCGGGCCGGCACTGATCGTCCTGGCCGATGGGCATGA
>JAUHXL010000521.1 GCA_030426945.1 bacterium | reverse complement strand
GCCGGCGGCGTCGGCGGAAGGCTGCGCGCGGGCCGGCAGGGCCAGGGCGATCAGCGGCAGGACGAGGGCGGCGCGCATGGGGCGCAGCATGCCCACCCCGGACCCGCGGGACAACCGACCCGCGGGGCGCGCGGGGCGGTTGTGTCCAGGGCGCCCCCTTTGCTACTTGCCAAGCGGCGGGACGCGAAGGGAGCGCGGGATGAACGGTCGATGGTGGTGGAGCGCGGCGCTGTGCGCGGCGCTGTGCGCGGCGGGCTGCGACGACGGCGGTGACGACGGCGCGACCGCCGACATGGGCGGCGGCGGCGGCGGCGCCGACGGCGGAGGCGGCAGCGCGGACATGGGCGGCCCCGGCGGGGACGCCGGCCCCGCGGAGGACATGGGGCCGCCGCCCGACATGGGGCCGCCCCCGCCCACCTGCTTCGCCGACGGCGCCGAGCTGGTCGAGACGCGGGTGACCGAGCCCTTGGGCGGGGCGAAGGATGTGCGCGCCGACCTGGACACCGACGCCGACGGCGCGCCCGACGTGATGGTGCAGCTGGTCGAGGCGGGGGGCGTGACCGTCGTCACGCTCAGCGCCGCCGATCTGAGCGAGACGGGCCGCTGGTCGGTGCCCGGCGCCGTCTCGGCGACGCTGATGCCCAACCTGTGGCCTCCGCGACGCGCGCAGGGTCCGGCCGACGGCGCCTGGGTGGTGCTGGCGCGCGACGCCGACGACGCCACGCGGCTGGTGCTGGTCGACGCGGAGACCGGCGCGGTGCGGCGCGAGCACGCGCTGGCGCCCGGCGTCGACCGGGTCACGACGATGAACACCACCGGCGCGGGCTGGCGCGTGCTGGTCGACCTGGCGGACGGCGGCTGCGCGGTCTACGACCTGCAGGGCGCGGACGCGCTGTACGCCGACGCGGCCTGCAGGCTCCGGCCGGCCTGGGACGTCGACGAGGACGGCACGGTCGACATCGCGCGCGATGGCACCGTCGGGCCCACCGTCGGCGCGCTGCTGAGAGGCAGCGACCTGGGCCCCATCGCCGAGGCCGAGCGCCCCCTGTTCGTCGGCTTCAACCCGATCAACGACGCGCCCGACGCGCTGCCGGCCGGCGCGCAGCAGCTGCGCAGCGAGATGGTCGAGCCCGACGAGGAGAACCCGATGCCGGAGCCCCGCGGCCCCGAGCTGATGGGCCCTTGGTTCGACGACCGCCTGAACGTGGGCTTCCTCGAGCCGGCCACGCTGATGCAGGTGGGCATGGTGACGCCCCAGCTCGGCGACTGGCAGCGCGTCGAGGTGCACGGCTCGAGCGCCGGCATGCGCCTGTGGGTGCAGTATCAGTCCAACGATCTGCAGTTCGTCGCGCTCTACCAGGTGGGTGACTTCATCCGGCAGCTGATGAACTACGGCCCCTACGAGTTCGTGCAGTGGGGGCTCGGGCCCGACGTGAACCTGGACGGCTTCCCGGACATCCGCATCACCGGCGGCTCGCGCGACGACCTGCGCGCCGCGCCGATCCTGCACGTGGACGCCGCCAACGGCGAGCAGCACTTCATGGTCGAGGCCGACAGCTCGGGCATCTTCGAGCTGGTGCTGTTGTCGAGCGATCAGGGGCCGGTGCCGCCCGACCTCGATGGCTGCCCCGGGCAGGAGTTCATCTTGCTGCGCGCGGGCATCCCGGCGCGCTCGGGCCAGACCGGCACGCGCCTGCAGATCAACGACGTCGAGGGCGAGCGCCTGTTCCGCGGTCCGCCGGTCGACGGCTTCGTCCACGTGGTGCGCGTGGCCGATCTCGGGGGCGACGGCACGCTGGACGTGATCGAGCTGAAGTCGACCGACGAGGACAACGCCGCGCTGTCGGTCTTGGCCGTCGCTGCGCCCGAGTAGACCAGCCAACGACGCTGCGGCCGAGGCCGCCGGACGTCGCCCGCGGGCGGCGGGGAGGGTTGACGTGCGCCGACCCCTGCTGCCCGTCACGCGGCGGGCCGCGATGCCGCTGCCCGTGAGGCCGCCGCCCATGAGGCCGCCGCCCGTGAGGCCCGGGGCCGCGAGGCCCCTGGCCGTCACGCCGCTGACCCTGGCGCTGCTGACCCTCGCGAGCGTCGCGCAGGCGCAGCCCGCGCAGCCCCCAACGCCCGCACAGCCCACGACGCCCGCGCAGCCCGCAGCGCCCACGGCGCCCGCGCAGCCCGCAGCGCCCACGACGCCCGCGCAGCCTGACGGGCCCGCCGAGCCGACGCCGCCCCCACCCCTTCGCCTGGATCTGGGGCTCACCTTCTCGCGCTTCGAGCAGCAGGTGAAGACCGAGGTGGGCGGCGCGCGCGGCGAGCGCCTGGTCGAAGAGACGGCGTTCGGCGCCGCGGCCATGGCCACCTGGCGCCTATGGGGGCCCCTCGAGGGCGGCCTGTTCGTGCAATACGACGTCGGACGGCGGGCGTCCGGTCGCTTCGCGGGCTTCGACGGCGACCGCGCCGTGGTCGAGCCGTCGGTCGGCGGCGCCTATCAGGAGCTGTGGGTGGGGCCGCTGGTGCGTGGCTCGTGGCGGGGCGCCTTCGTCGAGCTGGGCTGGGGCGCGGTCGGCCTGCGCTGGGACGACGCCCGCGACGACCTGCCCGACGAGGACGGTGACACGGACGCCGCGCTCCGCACGCGCCCCTCCATCGCCTGGCTGGCCGCGCTGGGCTACGCGGTGCCCCTGACCGAGGTCTGGGCGCTGGCCGTCCGCCTCGAGTACCGCGTGCGGTACTACGACCGGCGCGACGCCGCCCTGACGGACGACATCGCGCACGGCACCCAGAACTTCACGCCCTTCATCGGGGTGGCGTGGCGCCCGACGCTCTGACCGGGGCCGCGCGCCGAGGCTGAGCCGCCGGGGCCGCTCGCCGGGGGCAGCGCCGCGGACGTCCGCCGCCGCCGGTCCCTCGCCCCTGGACCGCGCCGCCGGGGCCGCGCGGCGGGCGTTCGCCGCCATGACCGCGCGCTGGGCACGCGCCGCCGCGGCCGCGCCGCGGACGTACGCGGCCGGGACCGCGCCCCAGAGGCCGCGGCGCCCGCAGCCGCGGGGCTCAGGGCGTCACGTCGTCGCGCGCCATCACCTCGCGCAGCCGCGCACCGACCGCGCTGGCGATGTCCTCCGCGCCACCCGCGCCGCCCGTCCCGGCGCCGTCGTTCAGCGTGCGCTCCGCCGCCCCCTCCACGGTGCCCGGACCGACGCCCATCGGGGCGCGGAACAGCTGGGCGGTCCCGGTGAGCGTCACGCCGGCCAGCCCCGCGTCCTGCGCCAAGGCGTCCATCAGCTCGACGAAGCGCAGATCCTGCACCGCCCAGGCGGGATCGGCGTCCCGCGCCGCCAGCACCGCGGGATCGGCCGCCGACTGCGTGGGATCCGACTTCGCCAACCAGGCCCCGCCCAGGGCGACGTGCTTGCGCGCCGAGGTGGTGCGCACCGCGCGCGCCCACTCGACCAGCCGCAGCACGTGGTCGGTCTCGGCGTCACCCAGCGTACGCATCTTCAGGTCGATGCCGTCGAGGGCGGCCACACCGGCAAGGGCCTCGACCACCGCCCGCTCGTCGCCCAGATCCGTACCCGCCAGCAGGTCGGGCGCGTCGCCGCGCATCAGGCGGTTGATGCGCCCGCCGGTGGCCTCGAGGTAGCCCGTCCAGCCCTCCAGCGACAGCACGGCGCCGCCACCCAGCGGGCCGAAGGCCGCCGCCTCGCGCGCCGGCTCGCTCAGCAGCACCACGGCGTCCGGCTCGAGCAGGCCCGCGATCATCACGGCCTCCTGCCCTCGCTCGTCGCGGTAACGCGCCCGCGCCCCGGCCACGCCCGGCTCGCGCACGGTGGTGTAGTAGGCCGCCACGTCGGCGGCCTCGTCGGTGGCGCGGCTGCCGTGCTCGATGACCACCTGCAGCCCGCGCGTCCGGGCCGCGCGCACCACGCGACCGTAGGCCGCGAGCGCCCGGTCGGCGTCGAGGCCATCGTCCACCGACTCGGACCGCACCACGTGGTAGGCCGCCGTCAGCCAGGGGTAGGCGATCTCGAAGCGCACCGCCGGCACGCCCAGCTGGGCCAGCGCGTCGAGCGTCCCCTCGACCTCGGCCAGGCCGGCGTCGGTCACCAGCGTCGGCGGCGCCGGCAGCGCGACGCGCGCGGCCCACGTGACGGGGCGCCGCGTCCCATCCCAGCGGGCGTGGACATCATCCAGCGCCTGACACAGCGCATCGGCCACCGCGGCGAAGGCGCCGTGATCCGCCTCGGCCACCGCCACCGGGACCGGCGCGCCAACGGCACAGCGGAAGCGGCCATCAAAGACCACCGGCTCCTCGGGCTCGGCCATCGTGTCGTCGGCGACCACCGACGGCGGCTTGCGCACCGCGTCGAGGGCGCCGGGGCGGTCGGGCCTCCGCCCGAAGTCGCTCAGCACGCCTGCGCCGAACCCAGGCTCGGGCTCGGCCTGCGGCGGGGCGGCGGGCTCGGCGGGGTCCTCGCTGGGGCTGCCCGGCCCGTCGGACCCCACCGGCGGCAGGTCGTCGTCGGATCGGAACACGTCGCCGCCCGCCGGCGGCGGCATCTCACCCGCCATCGAGCCGGACGGATCGGGGGGCAGCGAGCGGTGCGCCTCCAGGCTGCCGGCGTCGTCCCCGCCACATGCGGTCAACGCCAGGCCGGCCAGGCAGGTGATGAGCGCGGGGGACGAAAGCAGTACGCGGCGCATCTGAATCCTCCATTGCCTCGTTCCACCGAGGACAACGGCGCCCCGAAGGTGCGAAGTTGCAGCCGGGGTGTGCCCCGACCCCCACCGCCCGTGCGGACTCCGCGCGCGTTCGATGCGTCACCGCCGTGTTCGAGTTATGGTGCGGCCATGCGCTGCCTTCGTCTCCCCGCCCTCGTCGCCCTGCTCACCCCGGCCGTGGTCGCCTGCGGCCCGCGCGCCAGCACCTCGCTGTCGATCGCCGACCAGCAGCTCCTCTGCGCGCCCATCGCCGAGCACGCCGCGGGCACCTTCGCCTGCCGCGCGGACGAGCTGACCGGCGGCTCCCACGCCATCGCCGCCGATCCCCGCTACCGCGTCGAGGTCACGTTCCGGCCCGACGGCCGCGTCGCCGGGTTCCACGGGCTGGCGCACGACGTCGAGCTGACCGGTGTGCCCCGCCCGGTGCCCGACTGCGTCGTCACCACCATCCGCAGCCTGCGCGTGCCGCCGCGCGAAGAGGCCCTCGTCGTGCC